>NZ_QTPV01000043.1:0-69477 GCF_003857985.1 Burkholderia sp. Bp9090 | reverse complement strand
CTCTGCCGCGACGCCTCCGCGACCCGCGCCGACAGCAAGCGATTGAACTCGTCCCACTCGTATTCCTGCTCCCCCGCAGGCGTACGCTTGCGCACCAGATTCCCACGCGCGTCGTACTCGAAGTGCATCCCCGCATACGCCTTCAGCAGGTTGCCCAGCACCTTCGGCACCTCGACCGGCAACGTGCTTTCCGGCCGCACCGGGCTCGAACGGGCGGCCGGCGCTTCGGTGGACCGCACCGGATCGATGATGTTGCTCGCCGGGTCGAACGCAAACCGCTCGTTCGCGACCGGACTGATCGCCTCGATCAGCCGCCCGACCGGATCGTATCGGTAATCCGTCCCGCCCTTGCGACTATCCTCGATCCGCGACAATTGCCCGACCGCGTCATAGCGATACCGCCGCTCGGCCAGCGGCGCGGGCGATGTCGATCGCTGGATCGTCTGCTGCAGCACGCGTCCTGCCGGGTCGTAATGCGTGCGCTGTCCGACCTTGCTCGACAACATGCGTACCGTCTCGCGATGCAGGTCATCGCGCTCGAATTGCACACGCTCGTCGCCATCGAGCAGCATCCCGTGCACATGCCCCGAGCCATACATCAGCCAGTCAACCGCATGCCCATCCGGCCGCACGGTACGTCGTCGGTTGCCGAGCTCGTCGTATTCGTGGTGCCAGACGTAGCTACGCCGCTCGCCGAACAGATCGTACGCGTGATGTTCGCGCACCAGATTGCCAACCGGATCGAAGAAGAACTGCACGCGGCTGTAGCGGTTCACCGCGTCGATCAGCCTGCCGCTCCGGTCGTAGGCAAACCGTTCCTCGCTTTCCCCCGCCACACGCTTCATCAGACGGCCGTTTGCGTCGACGTCGATCGACGTCACGCAACCCGCTTCATCAACCGAAACAAGGCTGCCACTGTCCGGGTCGTATTGATAACGCGTCGACTTGCCGTCAAAACCGATTTCCTCGATCAACCGCCCTGCCGGATCGTAGCGGAACTGGTACGTCGCAAGGTTCGCATCGGTCAGCGCGGTCAAGCGGCCGAGACGGTCGTAGCGATACGCAATCGTCTGCCCGAGCGCATCCGCGCGGCTCGCAATACGACCCGCTGCATCGTAGCCGTATCGGGTCGATCGATTGAGTTGATCCGTATGCCGCAACAACCGGCCTTCAGCATCGTATTGCACGTGCTCGACACCGGCCGGCGAACGCGTCTCCGTCAATTGGCCGTTCGGGCCATAACCATAGGCAACCATGCCACCGGACGCGTCCTTTGTCTCGATCACGCGGCCGATATCGTCGTACCGCCACTCCGTCTTCTTTCCGGAGCAGTCCGTGTAGCTCGTCAATTGCCCGGCGTCGTTGTATCCAAGCGCCTTCGAGCCGCCCTTCGCATCCGTGATCTGCGTAGGCAGCCCCTTGTCGTTGTAGGCGTACTTCGTCGCATGCTCGAGCGGATCGATTTCCTCGACGAGATTGCCCGCATCGTCGTACTTGCGCTGCCACACATGGCCGTTCGGATCGACGAGCCGGATCATCCGATCCTTGCCGTCGTATGCCATCTCGACGATGCTGCCGTCCGCGCGCTCGTGCCAGGTCCGGTTGCCACGTGCGTCATAACGCATCTGCTCGATGCTGCCGTCCTGCAGAATGTGCAGCGTCAGATTGTTATGCTCGTCGCGCCGGAACCATTCCTCGCTGCCGTCCGGATAGGCGATTCGATAAACGTATCCCTTGATGTTGAAGTAGTAGCGTGACATCTGACCGAGCGCATCGGTCACGTAGGTCAGCCGAATGTTCGGATGCCATGCAAGGCGGACATCGAGGCTGCCGTCGTCCGCGTACTCGCGCACGCATTTCGCGTTCGCGTTGTCTTCAGCGTCCGCGCCGTCCCATTCGAGCGTCATCCCGCGGCCGGTGCGATCGGTATAGCGCGTCACGAGATGACGGTGGTACTGATAGCTCCATGCGTTGCCATACCGGTCGGTTGCGCGCACGAGATCGCCTGCTTCGTCATAGGCGTAGCTCGCAAGCGTACGGCGCTTTCCATCGTCGAGCACCTGCTCGATCAGCACGATCCGGCCTTGCTTGTCGTGCTCGAACGACAGCACGTTGCCGCTCGCGTCGATCAGGCGTGCCACGCGGTCGAGCGCGTCGTAATCGAGCGTGATTGCATTGCCCGCACGGTCCTTCTGCATCGCCAGCCGGAACGCATTGCCGCGCCGTTCATACACGTGAAGCTCGTCGTGGCCGTATGCGATCGCGACCCACGTCTCGTCCAGACGCGTCAGCGTCAGGTTTTCCGCGAGATCGTCATGCACACCTCCGGCTGCAAGCGCTCGATATTCGATGCTGCGCCCGCTGGCATCGCGAAAGAACCATGTATCGCCTTCGACATCGATGCGCGTCGTGTATGGCGTGAGCCACCGCGCGCCAAGTTCTCCGTTGTCGTATGCAGAGAGGCGCGACCGGTACGTGCGTGCCCAGACGAGCGGCAGTGCGCCGGGCAGTTCAAAGTCCGTGTGAGTGAACGTCTCATCGCCGAAAGCAAAATCGATCGACCCGGTCGATGCGCCAATCCCGCAACTTTTACAAGGACTCTGGCCGGCGCCTTCCGCATGCGCCTGCTGTCCGATCGCACCCGCCGGCTCCTGAGGACGATCGTGCTGCGCGCGCCCCTTGCCGCCGGGCGGCACGTCGGCGGTCTTTTCGTGAAGCTTCCCGCGTGCGCGCACCCTTGCCACGGCCTCGATCACTTGCGCGATCAGCCACAGCATCTTGCCTTCTTCGCTGCCGTTCAGATCGCGGATCGCCTTCGCGACTTTCGGCGCCTCGTCCTTCAGGAACGCGACGATATCGCGGAACGGTTGCAGCCACGAATCCGGAGCAAGCTTCGCCGCAGTCCCGACCGTCGCGTTCCCGGCTTGCTTCCCCAACGCGATCGAACCTTCGTAACCGTACTCGATCGCATCAACCACCAGCATCGGGTTGTACCAGGACCGCTTGTCCATCTTCCGGGCGATCTGTGCAGTACGCCGCACGTTGGCACTGCTGTCGAAAATTTGCCCTTTGAGGGCGAGTTCCAGCCCGGTAGCAATACCGAGCATCAACTCCTGCGCCTTATGCGCGCAGTCGTTCAGCAGTTCGACAAGAACGTCCTGCAGGGTCTTCAGGAAGTTCTCGATTTCGGTCGCGGCCGCGGCGTTGACATGCGTGACGAGCACCGAAATGAGCGCCGCGCCGAGATTGCCGCGAGACACCAGCAATTGATTGCGCACGAGCGCCAGCAGCGGCCGTGCCGACAGTCGGAACGACGCGAGTGGCGGCGGAACCGGAATGACGCCGATCAGGTTGATCGCAAGCCCAAGGTAATCGAGCAGATTGGCGTGGCGCTTCTCGACGATCATCACGATGTCGCACACCGCATCGTAAAACGCCATCAGGTTGCCGATGATCGGCACCGCGCTTGCGAAGGTCTTGAGATCCTCGAACGAAATGTGATTGCCGCTGATCTTGAGCAGCCACTTGTTGAAACGGTCGCCTCCCGCCGCTACATCTTTCGGCGAAATATCGCTGAGCCAGGAAACGGCCTGTTCCTTCTCGGCGCCCGGTGGAAGTTGTTGTGCCATGTCGTTGTTCGTTCAATTCGTTTTTTCAAGACGGCTGACGAGCCGCCCTCTCAGGATTTCAGCGGTCCGCCGAACCCGCTCGTCGGAAGCTTCATGCCGGTCGCACCGGCGGCCGACGCCACCGTCGTAGCGCCCTTTCCGGCGATCCCGGCGACACCGGGTAGCGCGCCCTGCAGCGCACCGGATGCCGCATTCGCAGCCGGCGCGGCCAGCGCCGCGAGCCCACCTTGGCGAGCTGCCTGCACCATCCCGGCCACCTGCTTCGCGGCACTGCCCAGGCTCGATGCCGTCTGTAGCGCGGAAACCGCGCCTGCCCCACCCAGCGCACTTGCCGCGGCCGGCAATGCGGAACTCGCCAGTCCGCCCAACGCAGCACCGGCTCCACCTCCGCTCGCAAGCCCCATCGCAGCCGTCGTCGCCGCAGGCGCCATCCCCTTCAACTGGCTCGCGAGCTGCTCCGTCGCCGCGGCTTGCGCCACCTGCGGCGACGGCTCGACGGGCTCGACCGGCCACTGCGCCTGCTTGAAGTAATTTGCGGGTTGAGCCGACTCGCGCGGATCCTTCCCGAACTCGACACGCACCGCACCGGGCGGCAAACCGCTCACCGCCGTATAGCCGCTATTGTCGAGCGCCCCTTTCTTCAGCACGGCGCCGTTCACGTCTCTCACCGTGAACAGCCCGCCCTTCACCGCCTCGCCGTTCACGTACTTGTGAAACAGCTCCAACTGCCCCGGCTGGTCCGGCCGCGGGCTCGGCAGCGGATATCCCATGCTCGCCGGCCCCGCGAACGTATGCGACGCGCCCTTCACATCGACCGCACCCGGCGTATGAATCTCGATGTTGCCGTCCTTGATGCGGATGTACCCGCCGCCACTCGTCAGCAGAATCCCCTGGTCGGCCGCGATCTCGATCCGGTCAGTTGCGGACACGACCTTCACCGCCTTCTGCGCGGTCACCTCGACGTTGTCCGACTGCGCCTGGATCTCGACCTTGCCCTTGCCGGCGAACAGCTTCATCCCCGCGTTCTGAACGAACAGGCTCAGCTTCTGCCCGATGCTGCCGATCAGCGACTTGCCCGCGGCGACGTGCACGCTCTGTCCGCTCGCGACGTTCACGTGATCGTTCGCGACCACGTGCAGCGACTGCTGTGTCGACATCCCGATCCCCGACGGGCTGCCGAACAGCATCACCGGCTCCTTGAACGCATTCGCGCTGCCCGTGCCGCCGCCTGCCGTGCGTCCGCCTGACGCATTGCCCGACGCGCTGTCCTGCGTCGCGTCGGTGAACGCGCGCATCGTGTCGTGGGCTTCCTTGAGGCTTTCCGCCTGATGCTGCTCGCTCACGCCCGACATCGCCTCGACCAGGCTTTCGCCCGTCACCAGTTGCTGCTGCGCTTCCTTCACGTCGAGCGGCTGGCTGTTCGGCGCCTTCGGGTGCGTGGTCACGTACAGGCCCTGACTCGCCCGCACCGCGCCATACGCATCCGAACGCAGATCGAACCCGCTGCCCAGATACGACCCGCGCGAATTGCCGTTCTGGTCGATCAGGTAGCCCAGTTGCAGCAGGCTGTTCGCGCTGCTGCTCATCAGCTGCACGCGGTTCTGCCCGGTCGCGTCGTCCATCACGAGATGGTTGTAGCCGCTGCCCGAATACTCTTTCGATCGATACCCGGACAGAATCCCGTCGCTATGCCACTGCGGCTGGTTCGCGCCGTTGTACACGCGCCCGACTGCCAAAGGCCGGTCGCAATCGCCACCCACGTAGTCGATCAGCACTTCCTCGCCGATGCGCGGCACGTGCACGCCACCGTATCCGCCGCCGGTATCCGACTGCACGACGCGCACCCAGCACGACGCGTTCTCGTTGCCCGGGTTCAGACGATCCCATACGAACTGCACACGAATCCGGTTCAGCTCGTCCGTATAGACTTCCTCGCCCTGCGGCCCGACGACGATGGCCGTCTCGAGATGCATCTTCGGCTTCTCGTGCTCGAACGGGCTGCGATACGGCACGCTTACGCGCTGCGCTTCGACCTCGACGAGATAGAAGCCGACCGAACCGTCGTCATGCGGCACGCGAAACGCGGCGTCGGCACCGTAGCCCTCCTGCGCTTGCGTCAACGCGTCGCGCAGGCTGTACGGAAAGTCCGCGCTGCTGCTCGCGACGGGCAGGTTGTTCTCGATCCACCATTCGACGCCGATCGCCGCGAACTCGCGCTGGTCGGCCGGATCGCGATCGTGTTCGGGATGATCCGCCAGCGTAAAACGACGGCCGGCATCGATCGCGCGCACGCCTCCCGCGCCGTGAAAGCGCTTCGCTTGCGACTCCCATTCCTCCATCCGCAGCTTCGTCAGATGGTCGCCGCGCGTCTGCTCCAGATACGTGTACGCACCGGTGTACTCGTAGACTTCGAGCTGGTCGGGCAATTCGCCCTGGCCGCCCATCGTCGGCAGCGTCGTGCCCTTCGGGTTCGACGGTTGCGACGGATTCTTGTAGTCGAACGTGCGCGTCGTCCGGGTCACGCTCTGCAGCGTGCGCGAGCCCGACCATTGCGTGAACGCGTCGGCTTCGCTCGCCGCGCCGCCCCGATAGAAGCGCACGGTCTCCGGCGACAGCGGCGCGAACGCCTGCAGGTTGTCGGTGATCACGAGCGTATGCGACTTGCCGTCGTCGGCCTGCTGCCATGTGCTGTAGAGGCCTTCGCTCTCCATCAGCCGATGCACGAAATGCCAGTCGGTGTCGTGCTGACGCGTGTATGAACGGCTCGGCAGCGGTTTCGACAGCGCGAAGCGGAAATGCCCCTGCGCCTGCGGATGCTGGTTCAGCACGTCGCTGATGATCTGGTCGACGGTCGTGTCGTTCCAGAGCCGCTGGTCTCGGCGAAACTTCAGGAAATGGGTGAAATCGGCGAACGTGAGCTGATAGGTCGTGAGCCCGCCGTGGGCGCCGAGGCGGCGCGCGGTGTGCACGTACCCGTTGATCGGCCGGTAGCTGCGATCGCCTTGCTGGATCCACAACGTGACCGGCTGCGCGATCAGCTTTTTAAGCTCCAGATTGCTGTCGGTCGACAGCACATCGAGCGTGAATTCGTACGCGCGCCCGATACGCGACCGGCCGACGGCCCGCTGCACGGTCAGCACGTTGGCGCCCAATGGCGTATCGAGCTTCAGCAGCCGGTCCTGCTGAAGCAACCCGCCGCGCAATGCGGCAACAGTGTTCTGCATGTTCATGGCAACGGCCTTTTCTTCTTTTGACGCGCCCTCGGATGGCGCGTGATGCGATTTTCGCTCGCGCGATTTTACAGACAAATTACTAGCCGACTCGGAAAATGACCTGATTTAAAAGAGTATTTTCAATCGTTGGTCCGAACGTCCACGGCAAACCTTTCTAACGCTCGTCCAGCGCTCACGTGCCACGTCGTCACACCGCGCTGCCACCCCGCCGCCCGCTGAAATCGATTGCAATCAGGGCCAATTCGACTTCCGGCGCCGCCCGGTTGCGAGTAGTGTCTACGTGCCCGTCATTCGGCCCGGCCCGGGCACGATCGATGCCCGGTGCGCCATCACCACACTGAACACTGGAGATCCACGATGAAACGTTCGAAGTTCCTGCTATCTGGCCTGCTGCTCGCGTCGGCCCTCGGTTTCACGGCCGTCGCCGCGCATGCCGAAGACCTGCTCGACTCGGTGAAGAAAGCCGGTGTGCTGCGCGTCGGCCTCGAAGGCACGTATCCGCCGTTCAACTCGCGCGGCACGTCGGGTCAGCTCGAGGGCTTCGACGTCGACGTCGCGAATGCGGTTGCCGGCAAGCTCGGCGTGAAGACGCAGTTCGTCCCGACCGAATGGAGCGGGATCATCGCGGGGCTGCAGGCCGGCAAGTTCGACGTGATCGTCAACCAGGTCACGATCACGCCGCAGCGCAAGGAGGCGCTCGACTTCAGCGAGCCGTACACGTACTCGGCCGCGCAGCTGATCCAGCGCAAGGACGACACGCGCAACTTCAAGTCGCTCGAGGACTTCAAGGGCAAGAAGCTCGGCGTGACGCTCGGCACCAACTACGACCAGATGGCGCGCAGCGTGCCGGGCATCGAGGTGCAGACGTATCCTGGCGCACCGGAAAAGCTGCGTGATCTCGCGGCAGGCCGGATCGAGGCGACGCTCGACGACCGCCTGATGCTGCCGTACATGATCAAGACGTCGAACCTGCCGCTGCGCTCGGGCGCGGTGCTGAACGGCGGCAAGCAGGAGATGGCGATCCCGTTCCGCAAGGGCAATCCGAAGTTCGAGAAGGCGATCAACGATGCGCTGGAGTCACTGCGCAAGGAAGGCACGTTGAAGAAGATCTCGATGCACTGGTTCGGCAGCGACGTGACGGTGCCGCTCGCGCAGTAAGCGGTTCGCCGCGCTCGCGTTGCGTCACGTCACTCGCTGCGGCGAAGGCGTGACGCCTCTTCTCTCCCGCTCTCTTCGCTCAGGCCGCTTCGTCGAAGCGCGCGAGCAGCATCTGGCCGATCGGCGTCAGCGCCGGGCGCGCAGCCACCTCATTCACGCGTACCTGCGTATCGTCGACGAGCCGCTTTTCGACGAGCACGGCGAACGCGGGGTTCGCCAGGTCGACGCTGTCCGGTGCGCGGGCTATGCGCAGCAGCATCGAGAATTCATGCGGACTCAACATGGTCCTTGTCTCCTGATCGTCCGCGATCCGGTTCGAACGGCGTCGATCGTGTTTTTGAATGGAATGACGCGAGGCATAGTCGATGCGCCGCCGGGAGCGAGATCCCGGTTGACCGTTGCGCAACGCGGGCACGGCGTCGCGTGCGGGTCACGCACGCCCGGATCGCGACGGTGGCGCCGCGACGGGAACGTGCAACGTTAGGGGCGCAGCATGACGCGGGCGTGACAGGGAAAGGGGGGCGCAACGATGTGCGATGCGCACTCGGATTGCCAGCGCAGCGCACGTCGTGCGGATCGGGGCGGGAGCGTAGGCGTCTTCAGCCTCGAGGGCGATGCTTGTGACCGAGTTGGATGCCGTATGCCGAAGCGGGTTTGCCATGCGGTCGGCGTCGCGTGTTTCGCCTTGGATATCAAAAAAACAAAGGGCCGGGAGAATCAATCTCCCGGCCCTTCGTTCAATATGGTGCCGGCTGCAGGACTCGAACCCGCCACCTGATGATTACAAATCAACTGCTCTACCAGATGAGCTAAGCCGGCGTAAGCGCGAGATTCTACCTCATTTCACGATCTTGAGGCGAGGTCTGCTGCCGCCTTTCGAGCCATCCCCGTCGGTTTTCGGCGGTTCGTCGGCGCCTTCGGACGGTTCTTCGTTCGCACCTTGATCGGCAACCGGCGCCAGCACGACAGGCGACTCGTCGCGCCGCACCTCATCGGCCTGCTCGGCATCGTCCTCGAACGCGCCCGAATCCGCGCCCTCGCCCGCCACCGCATCGACCTGGAACGCCATCCCCTGGCCGTTCTCGCGCGCGTAGATCGCGAGCACGTTGGCCACCGGAATCTCGATCTTGTGCGCCTTCCCGGAGAACCGGGCGGTGAACTCGATCCACTCGTTACCCATCTGCAGCTGGCTCGTCGCCTCGAAGCTGATGTTGAGCACGATCTCGCCGTCACGCACGAACTGACGCGGCACGCGCGTCGAGTTGTCGACCCTCACCGCGATATGCGGCGTGTAACCGTTATCGGTGCACCACTCGTACAGCGCGCGCAGCAGATAAGGCTTCGTTGAAATCTCTTGCATCACAATCCTCGAACCCGGAGCGGGCACGCGGCACGCCGCGCCGCCCGCTCCGTCTTGCCCTCATTGCATCATCAACGACGCATGACCTTTTCGGACGGCGTCAGTGCTTCGATATAGGCCGGACGGCTGAAGATCCGCTCGGCATACTTCATCAGCGGCGCGGCGTTCTTCGACAGTTCGATGCCGTAGTGATCCAGACGCCACAGCAGCGGCGCGATCGCGACGTCGAGCATCGAGAACTCCTCGCCGAGCATGTACTTGTTCTTCACGAAGATCGGCGCGAGTTGCGTCAGGCGATCGCGGATCGCGAGGCGTGCCTTCTCGTGGTTCTTCTCCGCTGCCTTGCCCTTCTCGTTCTCGAGCGTGCTGACGTGAACGAACAGCTCCTTCTCGAAGTTGAGCAGGAACAGGCGTGCACGGGCGCGCTGCACCGGGTCGGCCGGCATCAGTTGCGGGTGCGGGAAGCGCTCGTCGATGTATTCGTTGATGATGTTCGATTCGTACAGGATCAGGTCGCGTTCGACCAGAATCGGCACCTGACCGTACGGGTTCATCACCGAGATGTCTTCCGGCTTGTTGAACAGGTCGACGTCACGGATCTCGAAATCCATCCCCTTCTCGAACAGCACCAGCCGGCAACGCTGGGAGAACGGGCAAGTTGTGCCGGAATACAGAACCATCATATTTGCGTTTCCTCAAAAAAGCCGAGGGCCGGCACGCGGCGCAACCCCTTTCACGGGTTCCGCCTTGCGCCGGCCCCACGCCGGTCAGGCGTGTTTACTTGATATCTTTCCAGTACGCGGCATTGAGCCGCCAGGCCAGGAAAGTCAGGACACCGAGAAAGACCAGCACCCACACGCCGAGGCGTTTGCGGGTCTGCTGGGCCGGCTCGGACATCCATGTCATATAGGCCACCAGGTCGGCCACCGCAGCATCATAGTCCGGCGGCGACAACGTCCCCGGCGTGACCTGCTGGAAGCCGACGAGCGTGTGGACCTTCTCGCCCGTCTCCTCGTCCGTCTTGTCTTCGAATTTGGCAGTGCGCTGCCCCTGCAGTTGCCACAATACATGGGGCATGCCGACGTTCTCGAACACCGCGTTGTTCCAGCCGCTCGGCCGCGTATCGTCGCGGTAGAAACTCCGCAGATACGTGTACAGCCAGTCGCGACCGCGCGCCCGCTCCTCGACCGACAGGTCGGGCGGCGTCGTGCCGAGCCAGTTCTTCGCGTCTTCGGGCCGCATCGCGACGGACATCGTGTTCCCGACCTTGTCGGTCGTGAACAGGAGATTCGTTTCGATCTCCTTCTGGGATATGCCCAGATCCGTCAGACGGTTGTAGCGCATCAGGTTCGCGCTGTGGCAGTTCAGGCAATAGTTTACAAACAATTGCGCGCCGTGCTGAAGCGAAACGAGATTTTCCGTGTTATCGGGCGCCCGGTCGAGCGGAAAATTACCCTCCGCGTGCACGGCCGGCGCCGCCAGCAGCGCGACGGCCGTCGCCCCGATCAGCGCGAGCGTCGAAAGCAGTTTCTTCATGTCGTTCTCTCCTCGCTCTCGTTAATGGGGCTTGAAGCGCACCCGCTCCGGCGGCTGCTTGAACGTGCCAAGCGGCGTCCAGACGGGCATGCCGAGGAAGAACGCGAAGTAGATCAGCGCACAACCCTGCGCGATCAGCGTCGAGACCGGCGATGGCGGCCGCGTGCCGAGGAACGCGAGGATCAGGAACGCCGCGACGAAGATCCCGAGGAACACCTTGTGGAACAGCGGCCGGTAGCGGATCGACTTCACCGGGCTGCGGTCGAGCCACGGCAGGAAGAACAGCGTGATCACCGCCGAGCCCATCACGACGACGCCCCAGAACTTCGATTCCGTCAGGAACATGAATACGACGATCGCCGCGGCCAGCACCGGCAGCCCGACCTTCCACTTGCCGCGCGCACGGATCAGCGCGAGCACGCCGAGCAGCGCGATCACGATCATCAGCACGATCTTGAACGGGTCGGTGGTCGCGCGCAGCATCGCGTAGAACGCGGTGAAGTACCACACCGGCGCGATTTCCGGCGGCGTCTGCAGCGGATTCGCCGGGACGAAGTTGTTCGACTCGAGGAAGTAGCCGCCCATCTCCGGCGAGAAGAACACGATCAGCGCGAACACCATCAGGAACACGCAGACGCCGAAGAAATCGTGCACCGAGTAGTACGGGTGGAACGGGATGCCGTCGAGCGGAATGCCGTCCGCGTCCTTCTTCGCCTTGATCTCGATGCCGTCCGGGTTGTTCGACCCCACTTCGTGGAGCGCGACGAGGTGCGCGATCACGAGGCCGACCAGCACGAGCGGAATCGCGATCACGTGGAACGCGAAGAAGCGGTTCAGCGTGACGTCGGACACCACGTAGTCGCCGCGGATCCACAACGACAGGTCCGGACCGACGAACGGAATCGCCGAGAACAGGTTCACGATCACCTGCGCGCCCCAGAACGACATCTGGCCCCACGGCAGCAGGTAGCCGAAGAACGCCTCGGCCATCAGGCACAGGAAGATCGCGCAGCCGAAGATCCACACGAGTTCGCGCGGCTTGCGGTACGACCCGTACATCAGCCCGCGGAACATGTGCAGGTACACGACGACGAAGAACATCGACGCACCGGTCGAGTGCATGTAGCGGATCAGCCAGCCCCACGGCACCTCGCGCATGATGTACTCGACCGATGCGAACGCGAGCGTCGAGTCGGGCTTGTAGTTCATCGTCAGGAAGATGCCCGTGACGATCTGGTTGACGAGCACCAGCAGCGCGAGTGAGCCGAAGAAGTACCAGAAGTTGAAGTTCTTCGGCGCGTAGTACTCGGAAACGTGCTTCTTCCAGGTGGACGTGAGCGGGAAGCGCTGGTCGACCCAGCCGGTGAGACCTGTCGTGGAGACTTCCTTGTTGTCGGCCATCACGCTTCTCCTTTCTCGTCCTTGCCGATCACGAGGGTCGTCGCCGACGTGAACATGTAGGGCGGGATGTCGAGATTCTGGGGCGCCGGCTTGTTCTTGAACACGCGGCCGGCGAGGTCGTAGGTCGAACCGTGGCACGGGCACAGGAAGCCGCCCGGCCAGTCGTCCGGCAGGTTCGGCTGCGGACCCGGCGTGAAGCGTTGGCTAGGCGTGCAGCCGAGGTGCGTACACACGGCCATCACGACGAGAATGTTCTTGCGATCGGCCCGCGAGCGATATTCGTTCGCGCAATACGCGGGCAACGGCATCGAATACGGGGATTTCGAGGTCGGATCGGCCACTTCCTTGTCGGCCTTGACGACGTCGGCCAGCATCGAATCGGTGCGATTCAGGATCCAGACGGGTTTGCCGCGCCACGGCACCGTGACCATCTCGCCGGGCTTCAGGCCGCTGATGTCGACCTCGACCGGGGCTCCGGCCGCTTTCGCTTTCGCGGACGGCGCAAGCGACGCCGCGAAAGGTATGACGGTGGCTACGCCTCCCACGCCACCTGCTACGGATGTCGCAATCAGCCAGGTACGGCGGCCGCTGTCGACGCGTTTCTCTTCCTTGTCTCGCATCACACGCCCCACTTCTGAGTTGGATTTTCCGTCACGACTTTTCATTCCGCCGCTAGTTTGCGCGAATGGAGTCGCCATTTACAAGGCCCGGAGACGAAAATCCCTTCGAAGTAATTGATAGTTAAGGGTTTTCCCCCACTATCGGAGCGATTAAATCATTTCGCTTTTAAGCATGCGCTACATTGCGAAATTTCGATGCACCGCCGCAAATCCGGCGTTCAGACGGGATTATGAATATCGATAAAAAGGTGTTCGAGATCGAATTCTTCGGACAAGCGGGCGCCGAGCGCCTGGATTCCGTAGCGCTCGGTCGCGTGGTGCCCTGCCGCAACGAACGCGACGCCGCTTTCGGCCGACGCGTGCGTGACGGATTCCGACACCTCGCCGGTCAGGAACACGTCGGCGCCCGCGTCGATCGCCGCGTCGAAATAGCTTTGCGCGGCGCCCGTACACCATGCGATGCGGCGCAACTGCATCTCCGGATCGCCGAGCACGAGCGGCGTGCGGCCGAGCGTGCGCTCGACCTTCGCGACGAAGTGCTCGAGCGAGACGGGCATCGGCAGCGTGGCCATCCAGCCGAGGTCGCCATCGCCGAAACGCTGCTCGCCGAGCAGCCCGAGCTTCTCGCCGAGCTGCGCGTTGTTGCCGAACTCGGGGTGCGCGTCGAGCGGCAGGTGGAATGCGAACAGGTTCAGATCGTTCGCGAGCAGCAGCTTCAGCCGCTGGTACTTGCGGCCGGTGATCTGCGGCGCCTCGTTGCGCCAGAAATAGCCGTGATGGACGAGCACCGCATCCGCGCCCCATTCGAGCGCGGCTTCGAGGAACGCGACCGACGCCGTCACGCCGGTGGCGATCTTCTCGATCTTGCGGCGCCCCTCGACCTGGAGGCCGTTCGGGCAATAGTCCTTGAAGCGCGCGATTTCAAGGGTATTGTTCAAGTACAATTCAAGTTCGATCCGATCCATATAAACCTCTAATCCTTTCAGATGCTTAGACGCTTCTGGCTGTTCTTCGCGCAGGCGGTGACCGTACTGCTCGCGCTGATGTTCATCGTCGTGACGCTCAAGCCGCAATGGCTGCAACGGCAAGGACAGCTCGGCAAGCAGCTCGCCACGCCGATCGTCGCGCTGCGCGAAGTCGCACCGGGCATCGGCGGCGCCCCCGCGACCACGTCGTACGCCGAGGCCGCGCAAAAGGCGATGCCCGCCGTCGTCAACGTCTTCTCCAGCAAGGACGGCTCGCTGCCGCCCGATCCGCGCGCGAAGGATCCGCTGTTCCGCTACTTCTTCGGCGACCGCAATGCGCGCAAGCAGCACGACGAACCGGCCGCCAACCTGGGCTCGGGCGTTATCGTGAGCCCTGAAGGTTACATTCTAACGAACCAGCACGTCGTGGACGGCGCCGACCAGATCGAAGTCGCGCTCGCCGACGGCCGCACGGGCACCGCGAAGGTGATCGGCAGCGACCCGGAAACCGACCTCGCCGTGCTGAAGATCAACATGACGAACCTGCCGACGATCACGCTCGGCCGTTCCGACCAGTCGCGGGTCGGCGACGTCGTGCTCGCGATCGGCAACCCGTTCGGCGTAGGCCAGACGGTCACGATGGGGATCATCAGCGCGCTCGGCCGCAATCACCTCGGCATCAACACGTTCGAGAACTTCATCCAGACCGACGCGCCGATCAACCCGGGCAACTCGGGCGGCGCGCTGGTCGACGTCAACGGCAACCTGCTCGGCATCAACACGGCGATCTACTCGCGCTCGGGCGGCTCGCTCGGCATCGGCTTCGCGATTCCCGTGTCGACCGCGCGCACCGTGCTCGAAAGCATCATCACGACGGGCTCGGTCACGCGCGGCTGGATCGGCGTCGAGCCGCAGGACGTCACGCCGGAAATCGCCGAATCGTTCGGGCTCCAGCAGAAGTCGGGCGCGATCGTCGCGGGCGTGCTGCAGGGCGGGCCGGCCGACAAGGCCGGCATCAAGCCGGGCGACATCCTCGTGAGCGTGAACGGCGACGACATCACCGACACGACGAAGCTGCTGAACACCGTCGCGCAGATCAAGCCGGGCACGCCGACCAAGGTGCATGTCGTGCGCAAGGGCAAGGAGTTCGACGTGAAGGTCGTGATCGGCAAGCGCCCGCCGCCGCCGAAGCAGGCGCTCGACGAACAGGACAGCGACAGCGAATGACCTCCGGCGGGCGGCGTACCGGCGCCGCTTGCCGGCCAAGGACGGAAACAAAAAAGGGCAGCCTGATCGGCTGCCCTGTTGCTTTGGTCCGGCGGCGTTGCTCCGGCATGCCTTCTTCACGGTGAAGAAGCTGCGGGCGCCCTCGCGATCTGCGCCATCTGGTCGGCGCGCCCGGCTTCAACGCTGTCGAGGGGCCGTATCGACGACCGCGATCATGCCGGCCGCCGCGCACCGGTCCCGCATCAACTTGCGGCGCCGTTCTCCGCCTCGGGTTCTTCCGTCGGCTTCGGCACGAAGAATCGCGCGGCCAGCAGCCCGATCTCGAACAGCACGACGAGCGGCAACGCGAGCATCAGCTGCGAGAACACGTCCGGCGGCGTGACGACCGCCGCGACGACGAACGCGCCGACGATCACGTACGGCCGCATCTCCTTCAGCTTCTTCAACGTCAGCACGCCCATCCGGACGAGCAGCACGACGACGATCGGCACCTCGAACGTGACGCCGAACGCGATGAACATCCCGAGCACGAAGCTCAGGTAGTTATCGATATCGGTCGACATCTCCGCGCCGAGCGGCGCGTTGTAGTGCGCCATCACGCGGAAGATCGTCGGGAACACGAGGAAGTACGCGAACGCCATCCCGCACAGGAACAGGACATAGCTGCTGCCGACGAGCGGCGCGACGAGCTTCTTCTCGTGCTGGTACAGCCCCGGCGCGACGAACGCCCAGATCTGGTACAGCACGATCGGCAGCGCGATCACGAGCGCGACGAGCATCGTGACCTTCATCGGCACGAAGAACGAGCCGGTGACGTCGGTCACGATCATCCTGCCGCCCTTCGGCAGGTTTTCCATCAGCGGCCGCGCGAGCAGCCGGAAGATGTCGGGCGCCCAGTACACGAGCCCGAGGAACACGACGATCACGGCCAGCCCCGCGCGAATGATGCGGTCGCGAAGCTCGACGAGATGGGAAATGAAGGTTTCTTCCGGGGCGTCGCCCGGGTTCTGCTGGGGGTCGCTCACACCGGCCCTCGGTAGGATTGACGAGCGAGCATGCGCTCGGCTCAGAAGAAGCGCGTCGGCCGGCGCAGGCTGGCCGGCTGGTGGCGCGCGACACGCGCGGCGCCCGACTGCACGTGCGTGCGGCGGGTCGTCGCGCGCTTGTACCAGACAGGCGTCGCCGCCTGTTTCACACGCCAGTTGCGACGCTTCGGCGCGAGCGCGGCCGTGCTGCCGTGCCACGACGGCGCCGCGGGCGTGTCGGAGCCGTACGTACCGGCATCGACCGAGCCTTCGTTAAGGCCGCCGACCGCGGAGTTCCACGTGTCGTTCAGTTCCTTCTCGTGCTCGCGCAGGTTGTCGTGAATCGTCGTCTCGACATTGCGCGCGGCCGTCTCGAAATCGGTCTTCATCGTCCGCAACGCGTCGAGTTCGATTTCGCGCGAGACCTCGGCCTTCACGTCGTTGATGTACCGCTGCGCGCGGCCGAACAGTGCGCCGGCCGTACGCGCGACGCGCGGCAGACGCTCGGGGCCGAGCACCACGAGCGCGACGACGCCGATCAGCGCCATCTTCGAAAGACCGAGATCCAGCATCGCGAATGCCTGTCAGCGTGCCGGCGTTACGCCTTGTTCGAGTCAGAACGCGTCGTTTCCTTCGCGTTGACGTCGACCGAGCCGTTGCGCGGCAGCTGCTGCGCGTCCGCCGGCGTCTCGCCGTCCTTCATGCCGTCCTTGAAACCCTTCACGGCGCTGCCGAGGTCGTTGCCGATGTTGCGCAACTTCTTCGTACCGAAAACCAGCGCGACGATCAGCAGCACGATCAGCCAGTGCCAAATGCTCAATCCACCCATGATGAAACCTCTCCTCAACCACGCCGCGTCGCGGCGCAAATCGCCGGCGGCACGCCGGCTTCGACTATCGATGCGGGGAAACGCCCCGCGACGTCAACCCATCCGCAGCCACGGGCGCGGGCCGGCCAGAATGTGCGCGTGCAGGTGGTAAACCTCCTGCCCGCCGCCGGGGCCCGTGTTGATCACCGTGCGAAAACCGGTTTCGCCACCCGTGTACGCGACGCCGAGCTGGTCGGCCAGACGCGCGACCAGCAGCATCAGCCGGCCGAGCATCGGCGCGTCGGCCTCGCTCGCCGCCGACAGCGTCGGCACGTGCCGGCGCGGAATCACGAGCACATGCGTCTCGGCCGCGGGGCGGATGTCGCGGAACGCGACGAATTCGTCGTCCTCGTGCACCTTCGTGCTCGGGATCTCGCCCGCCGCGATCTTGCAGAACAGGCAATTCGGATCGTGACTCATGTTGCTCCTGCGAAACGCCCGCGCGCCGGTCAGAACCAGGCCTGCGAATCGAGCGTCTTGTTGTCGTTCAGGTACAGCCAACCTTTGATGATACGGTACAGCGTCCAAATCCACGTGACAAACATGATGACGAATCCCACGCCCACGAACATCAGCGCGAAGCCGATCACGTAAGCGATCAGCGCGCGCCAGAACGTGCGGATCTGCCACTCGAAATGGTCGGCGTACGGCGTGCCGGCCACGTCGCCGCGCTTCACGTAGTTGATGATGATCGCGATGAGGCCGGTGACGCCGCCCGTCAGCCAATGAATCGCGTAGAGGCCGTACAGCACGTGCGTCAACGTGCGCAAACCGTTCAGCCGCTCGGCGTCCGCTGCATCCGGCACCGACGGCGTCGGAAGCTGGCTCGGCGTATCGGTCATGATGCTACCCCCGTTGGATGACAATTCTTACAGCTTACCGCACTGTCGCCGGCGCGGCAGGCCGCGAGCCGTCAACCGCCGTTTTCCTCGCGCTCGCGGCGCTTGCGCAGCGCCTTTTCCTCGATGCCCGACAACCCTTCGCGGCGCTCGAGTTCGGCGATCACGTCGGCCGGGCTCAGGTCGAAATGCGACAGCATCACGAGGCAGTGGAACCACAAATCGGCCACCTCGCCGACCAGCGCCGTCGGCGCGCCGCCCTGGCGCACGTCCTTCGCGGCCAGCACGACTTCGGTCGCCTCTTCGCCGATCTTCTTCAGCACCGCGTCGTCGCCCTTGTGGAACAGGCGCGATACGTACGATTGTTCGGGGTCGCCGCCCTTGCGGCTATCGATCACGGCCGCGAGGCGCAGCAGCGTGTCTTCGGTCGATTGCGTCATTTGTAGATGTGTTCGGGGTCTTTCAGCACCGGATCGACCGCGACCCAGTCGCCGCTGTCCACCGTACCTTCGAATTTCTGGAAGAAGCACGAATGCCGGCCGGTGTGGCAGGCGATGCCCGACACCTGCTCGACCTTCAGCAGCACGACGTCCTCGTCGCAATCGAGCCGCACCTCGTGCACGTGCTGCACGTGGCCCGACTCCTCGCCCTTGAACCACAGGCGCTTGCGCGAGCGCGAATAGTAGACCGCGCGCTGCGTCTCGATCGTCTTCGCCAGTGCCTCGCGGTTCATCCACGCGAACATCAGCACGTCGTTCGTCGACGCTTCCTGCGCGATCACCGGCACGAGGCCGTTGTCGTCCCAGCGGACCTTGTCGAGCCACGCGGGCAAGGATTTCGTTTGCGTATTCATCACAGCCTCACCGCGATGCCCTGCTCGGCCATGAAGCGCTTCGCCTCGCCGACCGTGTGCTCGCCGTAGTGGAAGATGCTGGCGGCCAGCACCGCGTCCGCGCGGCCGTCCTTGATGCCATCCGCGAGATCCTGCAGGCAGCCGACACCGCCCGATGCGATCACCGGCACCGGCACCGCGTCCGACACGCCGCGCGTGAGCGCGAGGTCGAAGCCCGACTTCGTGCCGTCGCGGTCCATGCTCGTGAGCAGGATCTCGCCCGCGCCGAGTTCGGCCATCTTGCGCGCCCATTCGATCGCATCCAGGCCAGTGCCCTTGCGGCCGCCGTGCGTGAAGACTTCCCAGCGCGGCGCCTCGCCGTCGGCCGACACGCGCTTCGCGTCGATCGCGACGACGATGCACTGCGAGCCGTACTTGTCGGCCGCGTCGCGCACGAGCTGCGGGTTCGCGACCGCCGACGAATTCATGCTGACCTTGTCCGCGCCGGCGTTCAACAGGCGCCGCACGTCCTCGACGGCGCGCACGCCGCCGCCGACGGTCAGCGGAATGAACACCTGCGACGCAACGGCTTCGATGATCGGCAGGATCAGGTCGCGCTGGTCGGAGGTCGCGGTGATGTCGAGGAACGTCAGTTCGTCGGCGCCCTGGTCGTCGTAGCGGCGGGCGATTTCGACGGGGTCGCCGGCATCGCGCAGCTCGACGAAGTTGACGCCCTTGACGACACGCCCGGCAGTCACGTCCAGGCAGGGGATGATGCGTTTAGCTAGAGCCATGATGTACGCCATAGGCCGCGGTGGAACGGCCGGTTGCGGAAGCCTCGCGCGAGGCTTCCGGTCGGGGCCGCCTGCGGGCAGCCCCGGCGAACGGGACACCGCGGTTACGCGTTGTCGAGTTCGCCGTTCAGTTCGTCCGCGCGCTTTTGCGCGGCCGCGAAATCGAGATCGCCGGAGTAGATCGCACGGCCGCAGATCACGCCTTCGACGCCGTGCTCTTCCACTTCGCACAGGTTCTCGATGTCCGTGAGATTCGACAGGCCGCCGCTGGCGATCACCGGAATGCCGACCGCCTGCGCGAGCTTCACGGTCGCCTCGATGTTGATGCCCTGCAGCATCCCGTCGCGGCCGATGTCCGTGTAGACGATCGACTCGACGCCGTAGTCCTCGAACTTCTGCGCGAGATCGATCACCTCGTGGCCCGTCAGCTTGCTCCAGCCGTCGGTCGCGACCTTGCCGTCCTTCGCGTCCAGGCCGACGATGATGTTGCCCGCGAACGCGGTGCACGCGTCCTGCAGGAAGCCCGGATCCTTCACGGCCGCGGTGCCGATGATCACGTAGGACAGGCCCGCGTCGAGATACTTCTCGATCGTCTCGAGGCTGCGGATGCCGCCGCCGAGCTGAACGGGGATTTCGTCGCCGACTTCGTCGAGGATCGCTTCGATCGCCTCGAGATTCTTCGGCTTGCCGGCGAATGCGCCGTTCAGGTCGACCAGATGCAGCCGCCGGGCGCCGAGATCGACCCACTTGCGGGCCATCGCCGCCGGGTCCTCGGAGAAAATCGTGGCCTGGTCCATATCGCCCTGTTTGAGGCGCACACACTGACCGTCTTTGAGATCGATGGCCGGAATCAGCAACATAGCAATCGGGTGTCGTCGTGGAAAATGAAAAGAATCCGGCGCGCACCGGCCAAACCGGTGCCGCGCCGTCTCGCTAGTTTAGTACAACTCTTTCGGTGCTTAAGCGTGCGAGCCCCGCACGACAGGCGTTTGAGCCCTGTCAACTGTGGCTCGCGCACCACGTTCACGGCTTCCAGTGTACGAAGTTGCGATACAGACGCAACCCGACTTCCGCGCTTTTCTCGGGGTGGAATTGGGTCGCGAAGAGATTGTCCCGCGCGACCGCTGACGTAAACGGCGCGCCGTAGGCCGTTTCGCCGACCGTGTGCGCCGGGTTGTCCGGGCTCACGTAATAGCTGTGAACGAAGTAGAAATACGCGTCGTCGGGCACGCCGTCCCACAGCGGGTGCGGCTGCGACTGGCGCACGCGGTTCCAGCCCATCTGCGGCACCTTGAAGCGCGAGCCGTCGTCCTGCAGCCGGCCGTCGAGCTCGAAGCGCACGACCTTGCCGGGCAGCAGCCCCAGGCCCTTCGTGTCGCCTTCCGCGCTCCAGTCGAACAGCATCTGCTCGCCGACGCACACGCCGAGCAGCGGCTTCGTGCGCGACGCCTCGATCACCGCTTCCTGCAGCCCCGATTCGCCGAGGCAGCGCATGCAGTCGGGCATCGCGCCCTGGCCGGGCAGCACGACGCGGTCGGCCGCGCGAATCGCGGCCGGCGTGTCGACGATCGCCACGTCGGCGGCCGGTTCGGCCTTCTTGAGCGCCTGCGCGACCGAGCGCAGGTTGCCCATCCCATAATCCACAATCGCAATCGAAGTTTTCATCTCAGTGCAGGCAGTAGCGCCCTCAGTCCATTGACGATGAATTCCACCGCCAGCGCCGACAGCATCAAACCCATCAGCCGCGTGGCGATGTTGATGCCGGTGCGGCCGATCCAGTTCGCGATCGGCTCGGCAAGCCGCATCGCGAAGAAACACAGCAGAGCCAGCGCCGCGCCGATCGCGACGAGCCCGGCTCGCTCATACCAGTGATGCGAGTTCGCCGCATAGATGATCACCGTGCTGATCGAGCCGGGGCCCGTGAGCAGCGGAATCGCCAGCGGCACGACCGCGATGTTGTCCTTCTGCTCGGCTTCATGGCGCTCCTCCGGCGTCGAGCGGGTGTTGCCGGCCTGAGCGTTCAGCATGCTGATCGCCATCAGCAGCATGATGATCCCGCCGCCCACTTCGAGCGAGCCGACCGATATGCCGAAGAAGTCGATGATCTGCTGCCCGAGCAGCGTCGTCACCGTCATCACGCAGAACACCGACACCGACGCGATCCGGATCGTGCGGCGCCGCTCGTCGTCCGTCTGCTGCGCCGTCAGGCTCAGGAAGAACGGCACCGCGCCGACCGGATTGATCAGCGCGAGCAGGGAAATGAACGATTTGAGCAGATCCATCGCAAGCCGGCGCGCCGCGCCGAAGCCGTGAGGTTGTCCGTGGCGTCCTGTCCGTTCGAAAGTTAGAGGCTGCCCTTCGTCGACGGAATCTGCCCCGCCGCGCGCTCGTCGAGCTCCACCGCCGCACGCAGCGCCCGGCCGAAGGCCTTGAACACCGTTTCGAGCTGGTGGTGCGCGTTGATCCCGCGCAGGTTGTCGATGTGCAGCGTGACGCCCGCGTGGTTCACGAACCCGCGGAAGAATTCGATCGACAGGTCGACGTCGAACGTGCCGATCCGCGCGCGCGTGAACGGCACGTGGAATTCGAGACCCGGCCGGCCCGAGAAGTCGATCACGACGCGCGACAGCGCCTCGTCGAGCGGCACGTACGAATGGCCGTAGCGGCGGATGCCCTTCTTGTCGCCGATCGCCTTCGCGACGGCCTGACCGAGCGTGATGCCGACGTCCTCGACCGTATGGTGGTCGTCGATATGCGTATCGCCATGCGCTTCGACCTCGAGATCGATCAGACCATGTCGCGCGATCTGATCGAGCATATGGTCGAGAAACGGCACGCCGGTGGCCAGCTTCTGCCGGCCCGTACCGTCGAGATCGAGCTTCACACGGATCTGCGTTTCGCTGGTATTGCGAACGACTTCCGCCACACGCATGGCAATTCCTTGATTGAGTCTGATGTAAATGGGGATTGATCGTCGCGCGCCGCCGCGCCCTGGGGTCAACCGGGCAGCGCGAGTTTCAAGGCAGCCAGCAGGCGCGCGTTTTCGTCGGGAGAACCGACGGTCAGCCGCACGCATTCGGCCAGCAACGGATGCATTTTACTCACGTTTTTGACCAGCACCCGCTCGGTGAGCAACGCATCGAACACGGCCGCCGCGTCCGGCACGCGCACCAGCAGGAAATTGCCGGCGCTCGGAAACACCGTCGCGCCCGGCAGCGCGGCCACGGCCTGCGCGAGGCGCGTGCGTTCCGCACGCAGTTCGGCCGCCTGCGCGTCGAGCACGTCGAGGTGGTCGAGCAGGAAATCGGCGGTCGCCTGGGTCAGCACGTTGATGTTGTACGGCGGGCGCACCTTGTCGAACTCGGTCAGCCACGTCGGCAGCCCGGCGAGATAGCCGAGGCGGATTCCCGCGAGGCCGAGCTTCGAGACCGTGCGCATCACGACGACGTTGTCGAACTCGGCGGCACGCGGCAGCCACGAGCGCTCCGCGAACGGCTGGTACGCCTCGTCGATCACGATCAGGCTGTGCCGCGCGGCCGCGATGATCCGCTCGACGTCGGCTTCGTCGTACAGCGTGCCGGTCGGGTTGTTCGGGTACGCGAGATAGACGATCGCGGGCCGGTGCTCGGCGATCGCCGCGATCATCGCGTCGGCGTCGAGCGTCAGATCGGCCTTGAGCGGCACGCCGACGAATTCGAGCTGCGCGAACTTCGCGGACAGTTCGTACATCACGAAGCCCGGCACCGGCGCGAGCACCTTCGCGCCCGGCTTCGCGCAGGCCACCGACATCATGCTGATGATTTCGTCCGAACCGTTGCCGAGCAGCACGTCGCACGCGGCCGGCACGCCCATCGCACGGCGCAGCTTGTCGAGCAGCGCGCCCGGGCGCGGCGCCGGGTAGCGGTTCAGCGCGACCTGCGCGAGGCGCTCGCCGAGCGCCGCCGCGAGCGGCGCCGGCAGCGAATACGGGTTCTCCATCGCATCCAGCTTCACGAACCCGCTCGCGTCGGGCACCGGGTAGCTCGTCATTGCGAGCACGTCGCGGCGGATGATGTCTTGTGGCGTCGTCATGGTCTCAAGCCGGCGTGCGTCGCGCCGGCGTCAAATTGGTCGGCAAGGCGGCGGCTGCCGCCCTGCGCTTGGTCTCCTCGTCGTCCGGAGTCGATGCGTCGGCATCGGCTCCGGCGCGCGGGTCACCCCTTCATCCGGAGTTCGGCGCTGCGCGCGTGCGCCTGCAGCCCTTCGCCGTATGCGAGTTCGGAAGCAATCTCGCCCAGCGTCTGCGCACCTTCGGCGCTGACTTCGATCAGGCTCGAGCGCTTGATGAAGTCGTACACGCCGAGCGGCGACGAGAAGCGCGCGGTGCGCGAGGTCGGCAGCACGTGGTTTGGGCCGGCGCAGTAGTCGCCGAGGCTTTCGCTCGTGTAGCGGCCGAGGAAGATCGCGCCGGCGTGGCGGATCTGCTGGCCCCATTGCTGCGGCTCCAGCGCGGAAATCTCGAGGTGCTCGGGCGCGATGTCGTTCGCGATCCGGCACGCTTCGGCCATGTCGCGCACCTTGATCAGCGCGCCGCGGCCTTCGAGCGACGCGCGGATCACGTCCTGGCGCGGCATCGTCGGCAGCAGCTCGTCGATCGCCTTCTCGACGCGCTCGAGGAACGCGGCGTCCGGGCACAGCAGGATCGACTGCGCGAGTTCGTCGTGTTCGGCCTGCGAGAACAGGTCCATCGCGACCCAGCTCGGATCGGTCGTGCCGTCGCACAGCACGAGGATTTCCGATGGTCCTGCGATCATGTCGATGCCGACCGTGCCGAACACGCGGCGCTTGGCCGACGCGACGTACGCATTGCCCGGCCCGCAGATCTTGTCGACCGCCGGCACCGTGGCCGTGCCGTACGCGAGCGCGCCGACCGCCTGCGCGCCACCGATCGTGAACACGCGATCGACGCCGCCGAGCAGCGCCGCGGCGAGCACGAGGTCGTTCTTCACGCCGTCCGGGGTCGGCACGACCATCACGATCTCGCCGACGCCCGCGACCCGCGCGGGAATCGCGTTCATCAGCACCGACGACGGATAGGCGGCCTTGCCGCCCGGCACGTACAGGCCGACGCGGTCGAGCGGCGTGACCTTCTGGCCGAGCACCGTGCCGTCGCTTTCCGTGTACTGCCAGCTATGGGTGCCGCACTCGATCTTCTGTTTCTCGTGATACGCCCGCACGCGTGCGGCGGCGGCTTCCAGCGCCGCGCGCGCCTTCGGCGCGAGGCCGTCGAGCGCCGTCTGCAGCGCGTCCTGCGGCAATTCGAGCGCGGCGACGCTGCTGGCGTCCAGCCGGTCGAAGCGGTTCGTGTACTCGAGCACCGCGGCGTCGCCGCGCGACTTCACGTCGGCGAGAATCTGCGCGACCGACTGCTCGATCGCTTCGTCCTCGCTCGCCTCGAACGCGAGCACCGCACGCAGCGCGGCGTCGAAGCCGTCGCTGGTCGAATCGAGTTTGCGGATGGTGATGGCCATGGAAGTTCCGTTACGGTGATGCGCTCAATTGCCATTCTGCGACGCGCGTTCGAACGCGTCGAGAATCGGCTTGAGCGCCGCGCGCTTCAACTTCAGCGCAGCCTGGTTCACGACGAGGCGCGACGAGATCGCCATGATCTCCTCGACCTCGACCAGATTGTTCGCCTTCAGCGTGCCGCCCGAGCTGACGAGGTCGACGATCGCGTCGGCCAGCCCGACGAGCGGCGCCAGCTCCATCGAGCCGTACAGCTTGATCAGGTCGACGTGCACGCCCTTCGCGGCGAAGTGTTCGCGTGCCGTTTCGACGTACTTGGTCGCGACCCGCAGGCGCGCGCCCTGGCGCACCGCGTTCGCGTAGTCGAAACCGGCCGGCACGGCCACCGACATCCGGCAGCGTGCAATGTTCAGATCGATCGGCTGGTAGAGGCCCGAGCCGCCGTGCTCGACCAGCACGTCCTTGCCGGCCACGCCGAAGTCGGCCGCGCCGTATTCGACATAGGTCGGCACGTCGCTCGCGCGCACGATGATCACGCGCAGGTTCGGATCGGTCGTCGGCAGGATCAGCTTGCGCGACGTTTCCGGATCCTCGGCCACCTGCACGCCGGCGGCCGCCAGCAGCGGCAGGGTTTCCTCGAAAATCCGGCCCTTCGACAGGGCGAGGGTCAGCGGCGCGGTCATGCTTGGCTCCCGGAGAGGCGGCGCACGTTCGCGCCGACGGCGGTCAGTTTGGTTTCCATGCGGTCGTAGCCGCGGTCCAGGTGATAGATGCGGTCGACGAGCGTTTCGCCTTCGGCGCGCAGCCCGGCGATCACGAGGCTCGCCGACGCGCGCAGGTCGGTCGCCATCACGTTCGCGCCGGACAGCTTGTCGACGCCCGTCACGAGCGCCGTGTTGCCGTCGATCGTGATGTTCGCGCCGAGCCGGTTCAGCTCCTGCACGTGCATGAAGCGGTTCTCGAAGATGGTCTCGACGACCTGCGCGGTGCCCGTCGCGACCGAATTGAGGGCCATGAACTGCGCCTGCATGTCGGTCGGGAACGCCGGGTATTCCGACGTGCGGATCGTCACCGCCTGCGGGCGGCGGTCCATCTTCACGCGCAACCAGCTGTCGCCTTCCTCGATCGACACGCCGGCCTCGCGCAGCTTGTCGATCACCGCGTCGAGGATGTGCGGGCGCACGCCCGTCAGCATCACGTCGCCGCCCGCCGCCGCGACCGCGCACAGGAACGTGCCGGCCTCGATGCGGTCGGGAATCACCGAATGGCGTGCGCCGTGCAGCCGCTCGACGCCCTGGATCACGAGGCGGTCGGTGCCGATGCCGTCGATTTTCGCGCCCATCGCGACCAGCAAGTGTGCGAGATCGCTCACTTCCGGCTCGCGTGCCGCGTTCTCGATCACCGTCTCGCCGTCGGCCAGCGTCGCGGCCATCAGCAGGTTTTCCGTCCCCGTCACCGTGATCATGTCGGTCACGATGCGCGCTCCCTTCAGGCGCTTCGCGCGTGCCTCGATGAAGCCGTGCTCGATGCTGATCTCGGCGCCCATCGCCTGCAGGCCCTTGATGTGCTGGTCGACCGGCCGCGCGCCGATCGCGCAGCCGCCCGGCAGCGACACCTTGGCCTCGCCGAAGCGCGCGAGCAGCGGCCCGAGCACGAGGATCGACGCGCGCATCGTCTTGACGAGCTCGTACGGCGCGACGAGGTTGTCGACGCGCGATGCGTCGAGCTGCACGCGGCAGCCGTCCGTTTCGCTCTTCACGCCCATCTGGTTCAGCACCTTCAGCGTGGTGCGCACGTCCTTCAGGTTCGGCACGTTGTCGAGTTCGACCGGCTCGGCGCTGAGCAGCCCCGCGCACAGGATCGGCAGTGCGGCGTTCTTCGCGCCCGACACGACGATCTCGCCCGACAACCGGCGACCGCCTTCGATCACCAGCTTGTCCATCCCATGTCCCTGCGATTCCCCGTTGGCGGCCGGGTGTGCCGTGGCGACGCTCTGGACGGCGTCGCGCTCGTTGACGGTGACTTGCACTCAGTGGTTCCGGTTTATGCGTTCTGCCATTCGGCGGGCGTCAGCGTCTTCATGCTGAGCGCGTGAATTTCCTGCTTCATGCGATCGCCGAGCGCCGCATAGACGAGCTGGTGCCGCTGGATCGGCCGCTTGCCTTCGAAGGCCGCCGACACGATCGTCGCGAAGAAATGCTGGCCGTCGCCTTCGACTTCCAGATGAGTGCAGGCGAGACCGCCGGCGATGTATTGCTTGACCTGTTCGGGAGTCGGCAACATGAGGGGCTCCTGTCGGCACGCGCCGCCCGTGGCGGCCGCTGCCGTCGATATCAATGACGCAGTTTGTAGCCGGTCGCGAGCAGCCGCATCGCGAACATCGCGAGCAGCACGAAGAAACCGGTGACGATCGCGAGGCTCGCGAGCGGGTTGATGTCGGACGCGCCGAAGAACCCGAAACGGAAGCCGTCGATCATGTAGAAAAACGGGTTGAGACGCGAGATCTCGCGCCACACGGGCGGCAGCGAGTGCGTCGAATAGAACACGCCGGACAGGAACGTCAGCGGCATGATCAGGAAGTTCTGGAACGCGGCGAGCTGGTCGAACTTCTCGGCCCAGATCCCGGCGATCAGCCCGAGCGTGCCGAGGATCGCCGAGCCGAGCAGCGCGAACGCGATGATGAACAGCGGCGCCGCGAAATGCATCGGGATAAACCAGATCGTCACGACGAACACGCCCGCGCCGACCGAGAGCCCGCGCACGACGGACGCGAGCACGTACGCGCCGAAGATGTCCTTGTAGGACAGCGGCGGCAGCAGCACGAACACGAGGTTGCCGGTGATCTTCGACTGGATCAGCGACGACGAGCTGTTCGCGAATGCGTTCTGCAGCACGCTCATCATCACGAGGCCGGGGACCAGGAAGCTCACGTACTCGACGCCCGGATACACCTCGACGCGGCCCGACAGCGCGTGGCCGAAGATCGTCAGGTACAGCAGCGCCGTCACGATCGGTGCGCACACCGTCTGGAACGACACCTTCCAGAAACGCAGGAGTTCCTTGTAGAACAGCGTTTGAAAACCGCTCATGCCAATCCCTCGACGACTTCTGCTCCGTTCATCACCTGGACGAACACATCCTCGAGGTCGGCCTTGCGGACCTCGATCTCGTCGAACGTGCAGCCCGCCGCGCGACACTGCGCGAGAATCCGTTCGACATCGTCGTAGCTCGCGAGACGCAGCAGATGCTCGCCCGGCGCGCGTGCGGCCGGATCGGTCTCCAGCCCGCGCAGCTCGGCGGGCAGCGCGCCCGTTGCCAGTCGCAGGTACAGCTGTAACCCCGCGAAGCGCCGCAGCAGCGCGTCGGTGCGGTCGAGCGCGACGACCTCCCCGCGGCGCAGCATCGCGATGCGGTCGCACAGCGACTCGGCTTCCTCGAGGTAATGCGTGGTCAGGACGATCGTGTGGCCTTCGCGGTTCAGCCGCGAGATGAATTTCCACAGCGTCTGGCGCAGCTCGACGTCGACGCCGGCCGTCGGCTCGTCGAGCACGATCACGGGCGGCCGGTGCACGAGCGCCTGTGCGACCAGCACGCGGCGCTTCATGCCGCCCGACAGCGCGCGCATGTTCGCGTCGGCCTTCTCGGTGAGGTCGAGATTGGCCATCACTTCGTCGATCCAGTCGTCGTTGCGGCGCAGCCCGAAATAGCCGGACTGGATCCGCAGCGTCTCGCGGACGGTGAAGAACGGGTCGAACACGAGTTCCTGCGGCACGACGCCGAGCGCGCGGCGCGCACCGCGGAAGTCCTTGACGACGTCGTGGCCGCGCACCGAGATACTGCCTTCATCGGCCCGGGCGAGCCCGGCGAGGATACTGATGAGCGTGGTCTTGCCTGCGCCGTTCGGGCCGAGCAGACCGAAAAACTCGCCCTCCTCGACCGACAGGCTGACGCCCTTGAGCGCCTGAAGCGATTTGTAGCGCTTCTTGACGTGACGGATTTCTATGGCTGACATGACTGTGCGCGGCGCAGGGGCCGCGACGCCTATTCTGTGCGTGCTGCGAAAGAAAATGGGGGCCGGACGCCGATTGGCTGCCCCGCAAAACGCTTGATTATAGGGCAAACCGGCTGGTGGAGCCGGCGCCTGAGGCGCGCGGCCTGAAGTGTGCGCGCGCCGGCTGGCGCGGCAGGCTTCGGTCGGACAGGGTCAATGTCGCCCGGTGCCGTCGATGAGCGCGTCGACGCCGTAGGCGCGCGCGAGGCTGGCGAGCTTCGAGGGGAGATTGAGGATGTCGAGGGTCGCACCGCGCGCTTTGGCGGCACGTTGCCATGCGAGCAGCACGGCGAGCGCGGACGAGTCGAACTGCGTCAGCGCCGCGCAATCGACCGCGGTTTCGCCCGCGTCGATGCGCGCGAGACCGTCCGCGAGCGCGGACTTCGCACTCGCGACGGTCAGCGAGGAGCCGGCCGCGAAGCCGCTCACGACGCCTGCTTGCCGGCGGCAAGTTCCTGGTTGCGCTGCGTCAGGAACTTGATCAGGCCGTCCACGCCGCTTTGCTGGATCTTCTCGTTGAACTGCTGCTGGTACGTCTGGATCAGCCATGCGCCCAGCACGTTCAGGTCATACACCTTCCAGCCGTTGGCCGTCTTGTACAGGCGGTAGTCGATCTGGACCGGCTGGCCGTTGTTCATCGCGACCGTCTTCACGACGACGTCGGTGTCGGCCGGATCGGCACGGAACGGCGGGTACTGGATCTGCTGGTCCGGCTTCAGCTGCGCAAGCGCGCCCGAATACGTGCGGATCAGCAGCAGCTTGAACTGCTCCTGAACCTGTTGCTGCTGCTCGGCCGACGCCGTGCGCCAGTTGCGGCCCATCGCGAGCTGCGTGGTGCGGCGGAAATCGGTGTACGGCAGGATGTCCTTGTTGACGATCGTAATGATGCGGTTGGTGTCGCCCTGCTTGATCGTCTGCTGCTTGACCTCGTCGAGCACCTGCTGCGTCGCCGTCTTGATCAGCGCCTGCGGGTTCGACTGGTCGACTTGCGCGTGAGCTGCGCTGCCGAACGAGAACAGCGCCGCGAAAACGGGAATCAGGAACAGTTTTTTCATCATGGAGACCTGCATGAAGAGTCGATGCGAAGGTTGGAGCCGGTAGATTACGCGAAGGTTCGCGTGCGCTACCGACTGAATCGTTTCCGGCTGTAACGAATGTAAGCGCGTCAGTGCAGCCGGATGCTCGGGAAGCGGAATCCGCCCGGCGACGGCGGCGCCACCTGCATCGGCGGCACGGTCGTCGCGCTGGCCGGGTTCGGCGCCTGGGCGGCGCCCGACGCCGGTGCGGCAACGGCCGCGCCCGATGCGCCGGCCGGCGCCGTCGCGCCACCGACTGCCGCGGCGCCCGCCGTCCCGGCCGCACCGGCTGCCGCCGGTGCCGCGCCGTCGTCCGGCAGGTCGTACTTCGGCAGCGCATCGTTGCTCGAGGTCGTCGAGGCCTCGCCGCGCGCGTTGTCGATCAGCATCTGGCGGCGTTGCAGGTACGCGTTGCGCACGAACGAATACTTGTCGAGCGCCGCGGCATCCAGCACGTCGCCCGCGCCGAGCAGGTTCGCACGCGTATTGACGAGGTTCACGCCGAACAGGCCCCAGCTCAGGCCGTCCGGCTTCACGTAGGTGAGCGGGTTGCCGACGTAGTCGACGCCGAGGCCGGCCGTGTCGCGCAGCGTGCTCGGGCCCAGCAGCGGCAGCACGAGATACGGACCCGACGGCATGCCGTAGCGGCCCATCGTGATCCCGAAGTCGGCCGTGTGCTTCGGCAGTTTCGCGATCGTCGCGACGTCGAACAGGCCGCCGACGCCGAACACCGTGTTGATCACGACGCGCATGATGTCGCCGACGCCGTCCGCGATCCGCAGCTGCACGATGTTGTTCGCCGCGATGTAGACGTCGCCGATGTTCGAGAAGAAGTTCGTCACGCTGTCGCGCACCGGCTGCGGCACCACGTACTGGTAGCCCTTCGCGACCGGTTTCAGCGCGTACGTGTCGACCGTGTCGTTGAACTTGTACATCGACCGGTTGAAGCCTTCGAGCGGATCGCCCTTGGTCGGCGTCTGCACGGTCGCGCAACCGCTCAACGCGGCGACTGCCGCCACCGCGAGCGCGGCGTGCCTGATGCGGATCGTCTGCATGGTCATTACCCTCTTGTCTTTCTCTCGTGTGGTTATTGGGCGGCCGAACCGGACACCGCGGAGGCCGGCACCGCGACCGGTGCGGGGGCCGCCGGTGCAGCCGAGGCGCCGGATGCCGGCTTCGCGCCACCCGCGTCGGCTGCCTTGCTGTACAGGAACTGGCCGATCAGGTTCTCGAGCACGATCGCCGACTGCGTCATCGTGATCGTATCGCCCGCCTTCAGCATTTCGGTGTCGCCGCCCGGATCGAGGCCGATGTACTGCTCGCCGAGCAGGCCCGACGTGAGGATCTTCGCGGACGAATCCTTCGGGAACGGATACTGGCCGTCGATATCGATCGTCACCAGCGCCTGGTAGGTGTTGGGATCGAAGCCGATCGCCTTCACGCGACCGACCACGACACCCGCGCTCTTCACGGCCGCGCGCGCCTTCAGCCCGCCGATGTTGTCGAATTTCATCCGCACCGAGTAGGTCGGCTGAAACGAAAGCGAGCTCATGTTGCCAACCTTGAGCGCCAGGAACAGCACCGCAAGGAAGCCCACCACCACGAACAGGCCGACCCAGAAGTCGAGAGCAGTCTTTTTCATCGTCATCCCAAAATTTGGCTTGGCTGAGGCTTAGCTGAACATCAGCGCGGTCAGCAGGAAATCGAGGCCGAGTACGGCGAGCGACGCGAACACGACCGTCTTGGTCGTCGCGCGCGACACGCCCTCGGGCGTGGGCTTCGCTTCATACCCTTGAAACAGCGCAATGAAGGTCACGGCGAACCCGAACACGATGCTCTTGATCACGCCGTTGCCGACGTCGGCCCATACCTGGACCCCGCCCTGCATCTGCGACCAGAACGCGCCCGGATCGACGCCGATCAGCACGACCCCGACGAAATAGCCGCCGAGCACGCCGACCGCGTTGAAGATCGCGGCGAGCAGCGGCATCGCGATGATGCCGGCCCACAGGCGCGGCGCGATCACCGTCTTGACCGGGTCGACGGCCATCATCTCGAGCGCGGTGAGCTGCTCGCCGGCCTTCATCAGGCCGATCTCGGCCGTCAGCGACGTGCCCGCGCGGCCCGCGAACAGCAGCGCGGTCACGACCGGGCCGAGCTCGCGCACGAGCGACAGCGCGACCAGCAGGCCGAGCGCCTGCTCGGACCCGTAGCGATTCAGCGTGTAGTAGCCCTGCAGGCCGAGCACGAAGCCGACGAACAGGCCCGACACGGCGATGATCACGAACGAATAGTTGCCGAGGAAGTGGATCTGCTTCGTGACCAGCCGCGGCCGGCGCAACAGCGGGAAGAATTCCAGCACGAGGCGCACGAACAGCCGCGTGCCGTAGCCCGCGCGCTCGAGGCCGCCGATGACGTAACGTCCGATCGCGCTGATCATGCGCGCCCTCCGCCGAGCCCGAAATCCGCTGCCAGCGGCGGGCTCGTGTAATGAAATTTGAACGGGCCGTCCGGCGCGCCGTCGATGAACTGGCGCACGCTCGGGTCGGTCGATGCGCGCAGCTCGTCGGGCGTACCCTGCGCGAGCACGCCGCCGTTGGCCAGAAAATACACGTAGTCGGCGATAGCGAACGATTCCGGCACGTCGTGCGTGACGAGGATCGACGTCGCGCCGAGCGCCTCGTTCAGCGTGCGGATCAGGTTCGCGGTGATGCCGAGCGAGATCGGATCGAGGCCGGCGAACGGTTCGTCGTACATGATGAGCTGCGGGTCGAGCGCGATCGCGCGCGCGAGCGCGATGCGGCGCGCCATCCCGCCCGATACCTCGGACGGCATCAGGTCGCGCGCGCCGCGCAGGCCGACCGCGTTGAGCTTCATCAGCACCAGATCGCGGATCAGGTCGTCGGGCAGGTCGGTGTGTTCGCGCAGCGCGAACGCGACGTTCTCGAACACGGACATGTCGGTAAACAGCGCGCCGAACTGGAACAGCATGCCCATCTTGCGGCGCAGCGCGTACAGGCCGTCGCGCGTCTGCGCGCCGACGTCGGCGCCGTCGAACAGCACCTGGCCGCGGCGTGCGCGCACCAGCCCGCCGATCAGGCGCAGCACGGTCGTCTTGCCGCAACCCGACCCGCCCATGACGGCGACGACCTGGCCGCGCCCGAAGCGCATGTTCAGGTTCGACAGGACGAGGCGGTCGCCGTAGCCAAAGTCGACGTCGCGAAGTTCCAGCAGGGTCTCGGTAGGAGTGGGGCTCACGGAGCTGACAGTCCTTTTACGCAGAACGCCGAATTATAGGGCCTGCATTGGAATGATGTCGTGACGCCGTTCCGGGCCCTGCGGTCAATGATTGTCAAATTGTCGGGCAAAGCATTGCTGCAATGCAACAATAGCCGCCCGATAATCGTTGGCGCCCGTGATCGCGCTGACCACCGCGACGCTGCCGACGCCCGTCGCCAGCACGTCCGGCAACGCGTCGAGCCCCACGCCGCCGATCGCGACGAGCGGCGCCCGCGCCCCCGCGAAGCGCGCATAGCGGGCGATCCTCGCCAGGCCCTGCGGCGGCGCCGCGACTGCCTTGGTCGCGGTCGCGTAGACGGGACCGAGCGCCAGATAGCTCGGGCGCTCGTGCAAGGCCCGCAACATCTCGTAATAACCGTGGCTCGACAACCCGAGCCGCAGGCCGGCGCGCGCAATCGCGGCCAGATCGGCCGTTTCCAGATCCTCCTGGCCCAGATGTACGCCGTACGCACCCTCTTCTACTGCGATCTGCCAGTGATCGTTGATGAACACACGCGCATCGGGATAGCGGCGCCCTGCCGCGACCGCGCGCGCGATTTCACGGCGCAATGCGTCCGGCTCCGCGCCTTTCACGCGCAGCTGCACGGTCCGCGCGCCGCAATCCAGCACGCGCTCGACCCATTCGGCATCCGGGACGACCGGATACAGGCCCAGTTGCGCGGGGCACGGCGGGAATGCCGGCTCCGGTGCGGCGGCCAGGCCGGCGACACGCGGAAACCGTGCCGCGTCGACCGGCCACGCATCGGCATCGCGCGTTTCGTCGCCGTCGCGCCACGCCAGCGCGAGCACCAGCGCGTCGATCGGCGCGAAACCGCAGTCGAGGAACGCGGCGAGCGCCGCGATCCAGTCGTCGGCGAGCGGATGCGCGGCTTCCAGCGCGTGGCGCACGCCCGCGGCATGCAGCACGGCGCCGCGCTCGTCGAACTCGATCGCGACCGCGTCCGGCGATGCGGGGCGCGATGCAGCCGACGCGCGCGCCTGCGCGGCACGGTCGCCGGCCGACACGATCAGCACGTCGCCGTCGGCCGGCACGTCGGGCGCCGCGACGCAGAGCCGCCACGGCGTCGCGCCGGGCGGCCAGTCGCCGAGGCGGGCGCGAATCCGCTCGGCCGCTTCGGCCAGCTCGTCGGCCGGCGGCCAGAAGGCATCGGCGAAGCGCGCGCTCATGCGCCGCCCCCGTCCTGGTGCCAGAACGGCATCCCGACGACCGGCGTGCTCGCATGCGCGGTCTCGCGCGCATCCATCGGCCCGGCGAGGTAGGCCGCACGGCCGGCCTCGACGCCCTGCGCGAACGCGCGCGCCATGATCTCCGGGTGCGTGGCCTGCGACACGGCCGTGTTCAGCAGCACCCCGTCGAAACCCCACTCCATCACCTGGCACGCGTGCGACGGCACCCCGAGCCCCGCGTCGACGATCAGCGGCACGTCCGGCAGCCGCTCGCGCAACACGCGCAGCCCGTACGGGTTCACGACGCCCTTGCCGGTGCCGATCGGCGCGCCCCACGGCATCAGCGCCTCGCAACCGACGTCGAGCAGGCGCCGGCCGATCACGAGATCCTCGGTGCAGTAAGGCAGCACCTTGAAGCCGTCCTTGACCAGTTGCGCGGCCGCCTCGATCAGCCCGACCGGGTCGGGCTGCAGCGTGTAGTCGTCGCCGATCAGCTCGAGCTTGATCCAGTCGGTGTCGAACACCTCGCGCGCCATGTGCGCGGTCGTCACCGCCTCGGCGACGGTCTGGCAGCCGGCCGTGTTCGGCAGCAGCGGCACCGCGTGACGCTTGAGCAGGTCGAAAAAGCCGGCCTCGGCCGTGCCGCCGGTCATCTGGCGGCGCAGCGCGACCGTCACCATCCCGGGGCGCGACGCGGCGATCGAGTCGGACAGCGACTGCAGCGACGGATAGCGCGACGTGCCGAGCAGCACGCGGCTTGCGAAGGTTTCGCCATACAGCGTCAGCGCGTCGGCGGAAGTGAGGGACGTCATGTCGTTTTCCTGGAAGAGCGGGGGCGAACCGGCGGCGCTCAGCCGCCCGCGACGGGGTGCACCACGTCGAGCTTGTCGCCCGTCGCGAGCGCGCGCGCCGCATGCTGCGTGCGCGCGACGAAATTGCCGTTCAGCGCGACCGCGTACGGCGGACGCGCGCCGTACGCGGCGAGCGCGTCGGCCACTGTCGCGCCGTCGGGCAGCGTCAGCGTCTGTTGGTTGATCTGGATATCCATGAGGCTTGATCGAATTCGGTCGGCGGCGCGCATCAGGCCGGCTGGCGCGCGTCGTCGCGGTGATGAAGGAGCGTCGGCCAGCGCGCGGCATCGCGCCACGCGGCGAACGCGTCGGCATCGGCGAACGTGCCGCCGAGCGCGGCGTGCGCGAACGCGACCGCCGCATGCGCGACTTCCGGCGCGATCATGAAGCCGTGCCGGTACAGGCCGTTGACGGCGAGCGTCGTCGCGCCGTCCCAGATCACCGCCGGGCGATGGTCGGGCAGCGTCGGGCGGCACTGCGCGTTGAGTTCGAGGATGCGCGCCTCGCCGAATGCCGGATGCACGGAGAACGCCGCGCTCAGCAGTTCGAGCGCCGAGCGCACGCTGACGGGCGACATGTCCTCGCCCTCCACCTCGGTTGCGCCGATCACGTACAGGTCGTCCTGTTTCGGCGCGATGTACAGCGGATAGCGCGGATGCAGCAGCCGCACGGGCCGCGTGAGCCCGATGCCGGGCGCATGCACGCGCGCGACCTCGCCGCGGATGCCGCGCAGCGCGGGCAGCGCGGATTTCGCGCCGAGCCCGCGGCAATCGATCGTGAAATGCGCGTCGGGCCGGTTCGCGTCGTCGATCGTCGCGTGCCAGTGCAGCTCGACGCCGCGTTGCGCGAGGCCCGCCGCGAGCGCGCGCAGCGCCTGCCGGTTGTCGAGCTGCCCTTCGCGCGGCAGCATCAGGCCGCGCGCGAAGCGCCCCGCGAGCGCGGGCTCGGCCGCGTCGACCTGGCCACCGGCCAGCGCGACGAAGCCGCCGTCGAACAGCTCGGCCGGCGCGTTCGCGCGCACGCGCCGCTCGAACAACGGCGCCTCGGCACGATCCGCGTGATGCCAGACGACGAGCGTGCCGTGCTGCTGGAAGAACACCGGTTCGGGCAGTTCCGCGAGCCATTGCGGCCAGCGCGCGAGCGATGCGGCGCCGAGCTCGGTGATCAGCAGCTCGGCACTCGCCGCCTCGGCGAGCGGCGCGAGCATCGCGGCCGCGACCCACGCGGCCGACTGCTCGCCGTCCGGGCCGCCGCGTTCGTACAGTGCGACGCGATGCCCGTCGCCCGCGAGCCGCCACGCGATCAGGCGGCCGACGAGGCCGCCGCCGAGTACCGCGAAATCCGGCCGGGAAGCATGGAGGTTCATCGCGCCCCCTCCCCGCGAACCAGGCGGGCGCATGCGACGGACGTCGACGCGCGCACACGGTCCCGTGCAGACGCACGCGACAGCGGATCGGGAACAGCGCAAAAGACTGAAGATTGAGCGGTCATCATTCCTTCCGTAACGCGCGACGCGCGTACCCAAAAGGACGAAACCGGCAGCAAAGGCCGGCCGGGCGGGACTCGGGCGCTGACCATGTGGGATGGCGGCCAGCGCGGCCCGGCGGGATCAGAAACTTCCCTCGCCGGTATTACCCGGATCGGGTGCGAAGGGTCTTTCTCAGCCTCGCCGCGTTGCCCGGAACTGTCCGTCGGCCGCGCTCGAAGCACCCCTGTTTCGTCGTCGGCCATTAGACCATAAAAGCGGAAAGCGCCGCAAACTGTCCCCTTGCGGCAAATTCGCCGTCGCGCCGCGCCGCTCTGGCACAATGCCCGCAGGCCGGCCGCGCGAGCGGCCGGTTGCCGCGTCACCGCCGGCCTTAAGTGCCGTTTAAGACGCGCGGGCCACCATCCGGACGCCCGCCGTCAGTCGGCACCTCGTCCCGGCATGCCGTATCGCGGCGCGCGTCCGGCTCCGCCCGGCCCGCGCGCCGGCTACTCATCAGGAAGCACATGACCCAATCGATCGATCCCGTCCGCTCCGCCTCCGACGCGCCGCAGGACGAGCGCCCGGTATCCGCATGGAGCCTCATCAAGCCCTACTGGGTGTCGTCCGAATGGAAAGTCGCGTGGGGGCTGCTGGTCACGATCATCGCGATCAACCTCTGCGTGGTCTGGATCAACGTCAAGCTGAACAAGTGGAACGCGCAGTTCTACAACGCGCTGCAGTCGAAGGACGTCCACGACTTCCCGAACCTGCTGATGCAGTTCTCCGCGCTCGCGTTCGGCTTCATCATCCTCGCGGTGTACGGGCGCTACCTGCGCCAGATGCTCGGGTTCCGCTGGCGCCAGTGGCTCACCGACCGGTTTCTCGGCCAGTGGCTCGGCGATCGCGCGTTCTACCGGATCGAACGCGACCGTCTCGCCGACAACCCCGACCAGCGGATCACCGACGACCTCCAGTCGTTCGCGACGACGACGCTCGCGCTGTCGCTCGACCTGCTGTCGACGGTCGTCACGCTCGTGTCGTTCATCACGATCCTGTGGTCGCTCGCCGGCGCGCTGACGCTCTCGCTCGGCGCGACGCCGATCACGATCCCCGGCTACATGGTGTGGGCGGCCGCGCTGTACGCGGTGGTCGGCTCGCTGATCATCCAGAAGGTCGGTCACCCGCTCGTGTCGATCAACTACCAGCAGCAGCGCGTCGAGGCCGACTTCCGCTTCGGGCTGATCCGCGTGCGCGAGAACGCCGAGCAGATCGCGTTCTACGACGGCGAGAAAACCGAAACCGCCAACGCGCAGAGCCTGTTCACGCGCATTCGCGACAACTGGTGGCGCGTGATGAAGTACACGAAGCGCCTCACGTTCGTGCTGAGCTTCTACGGGCAGATCGCGATCATCTTCCCGCTCGTCGTCGCGGCGCCGCGCTATTTCGCCGGCGCGTTCTCGTTCGGCGTGCTGATGCAGATCTCGTCCGCGTTCGGCACCGTCAGCGATTCGTTCTCGTGGTTCATCAACAGTTACTCGACCCTCGTCGAATGGCGCGCCACCGTCAACCGTCTGCGTGAATTCAAGCGCGTGATGGGCACGTCGCACCTGAAGGAAAGCCTGTCGCCCGCGACCGAGCACGGCGGCATCAACCTGCACTACGTCGATGCCGCGAAGCTGTCGACGTCGTCGCTGAAGCTCGCGCTGCCGAACGGCAACGCGCTCGCGAACATCGGCAACGTGACGATCGAACCCGGCTCGCGCTGGCTCGTGATCGGCAAGTCGGGTTCCGGCAAGAGCACGTTCATGCGCGCGCTCGCGGGCCTCTGGCCGTTCGGCGACGGCGCGATCGACGCGCCGGTCGGCGCGCGGATGATGTTCGTGCCGCAGACAAGTTACCTGCCGATCGGCACGCTGAAAGCAGCGCTCACGTATCCGGCCGCGCCCGACACGTTCGCCGACGACGCGTGCCGCGACGCGCTGCGCGCGTGCCGCCTCGAAGACTACGTCGAGCGCCTCGGCGAGACCGGCCACTGGACGCGCGTGCTGTCGCCGGGCGAACAGCAACGTCTCGCCGGCGCGCGCGTGCTGCTGCACAAGCCGGACTTCCTGTTCCTCGACGAAGCGACGAGCGCGCTCGACGCCGACAACGAAGCGCGGCTCTATCACCTGTTCGCCGAACGGCTGCCGAAGGCCGCGATCGTCAGCATCGCGCACCGCGAGTCGCTGGCCGCGTTCCACGTCGGCACGATCAACGTCGAACGCGTGAACGACAGCGACAAGGTCGCCGCGTAACCGAAACAGGAAGAAGGCCGGCGCATACCGCGCCGGCCTTCTTCTCTTCCTCGTCCCGCCGGCCTTCCCGCTACACCTGCCCGACCGGCACCGACACGATCGGCACATGCGACACGCCGTCGTGCGACAGCCGGCTTTCGAATAGCGTCAGCGCGGCGAAACGCAGCGCGCACGGCCGCCCGGTCGCGCCGCCGTGCGCGGGCTGCCCGTCCGCGTCGCGCGGCAACCGCGCGAGCGTGACGTGCGGCCGGAACGGCCGGCGGTCGGCCGGCACGCCCAGTTCGCGCAGCAGCGCGGATAAGTCGGCATTCAGCGCCGTACAGGCAGGATCGGGCGCGAGTTCCGCGACGATCAGCCTCGCTCGCGGCAGGCTCGGCCACCACGCGATCCGCTCGACCGGCTGCAACGGCAGCGCATGCGCGGCCGCGAGCGCCGGCAGGCGCGCGGCCAGCGCGTCGCAACGCGCGCGTTCGATCGCGCCGATGAACGCGAGCGTCACGTGCAGTTGCGCGGGCAACGTGCGCCGCGCGCCGCGGGTGACCGGCAGCGCATGCAGCGCGTCGCGCGATGCCGTGTCGGGCATCAGCGCGACGAACGCACGAAGCCGGTCGCCGTTCACGACTCGCGCACCGCCACGCGCGCTTCGGCCACCGCATCGGCCGACACCGGACGCTGCGGCAGCGGGCCGTGCTCGCCCCACACGTCGGCCGGCAGCACGCGCGCGAGCTCGGGAATCGTGTTGCGCGTGAACACCGGATCGGCAATGCCCTGCGCGCGCTGGCGGCGATAGTCGCGCCACGCGGCATGCGCATACTTGCCGAGCGCGAGGATCGCAACCAGGTTGATGATCGCCATCAGCCCCATGCTCGTATCGGCCATCGCCCACACGAGCGGCAGTTGCCCGACGCTGCCGAACATCACCATCCCGAGCACCGCGATGCGGAACAGCGGCAGCACGCCGCGCCGCTTCGTGATGAAATCGACGTTGCCTTCCGCGTATGCGTAATTGCCGATCACCGACGAGTACGCGAAGAAGAAGATCGCGACGGCCATGTAGATGCCGCCCCAGCCGCCGACGTGGCTCGCGATCGCGCGCTGCGTGAGCGCCGCGCCTTCCATGCCGGTGCCGAGTTCGTACTGGCCCGACAGCAGGATCACGAACGCGGTCGCGCTGCAGATCACGATCGTGTCGACGAACACGCCGAGCATCTGGATCAGCCCCTGCACGACCGGATGCCGCACGCTCGCGGTCGCGGCCGCGTTCGGCGCGCTGCCCATGCCGGCCTCGTTCGAGAACAGCCCGCGCTTCACGCCCATCGCGACCGCCCGGCTGACCGCATAGCCGGTCAGGCCGCCCGCCGCCTGCTCGAGCCCGAACGCGCTCTTCACGATCAGCGCGATCACGGCCGGCACCATCGCGATGTGGGTCGCGACCGCGTAGACCGCCAGCGCGAGGTAGCCGATCGCCATCACCGGCACGATCACCTGCGCGACCGACGCGATGCGGCGAATCCCGCCGAAGATGAGCGGCGCGGTGAGCAGCACGAGGCCGAGGCCGACCGTCTCGCGGCTCCAGCCGAACGACGTATGGAACGCGTCGGCGATCGCATTGGCCTGCACCGCGTTGAACACGAAACCGAACGCGAGGATCAGCGACAGCGAGAACAGCACGCCGAAGCCGCGCGAGCGCAGGCCCGTCTGGATGTAGTACGCGGGGCCGCCGCGATAGCTGCCGTCCGGATGCGACACCTTGAATATCTGTGCGAGCGTCGCCTCGACGAACGCCGACGACATCCCGACAAGCGCCGTCATCCACATCCAGAAGATCGCGCCCGGCCCGCCGACCGTCAGCGCGACCGCGACACCGGCGATGTTGCCGGTGCCCACGCGGCTCGCGAGCCCGGTCGCGAACGCCTGGAACGACGAGATGCTGCCCGGCTCGCCCTTGCTGCCGACCAGTTTCATGCTGAGGAACAGCGCCTTCAGCTGGATCATCCGGAACCGCAACGTGAACCACGCGCCGGCGCCGAGCAGCAGCACGATCAGCACGTAGTTCCACAGCACGCCGTTGACGGCGTCGATCAGCCCATGCACGAGTGCTTCCATCCAGAGTCCTTTCAAATGGGGTCGATCATGGTCGGCTGCGCGTGGCGCGCCGGAAGGACGACATGATATGACAATTCGCAAGAAATCTTACAAAACGAAAGGACTGTGGCGCGACGCTGGCCGGACTGCCAACGCTTCAAGATTATGCGACTCGCCACACGCAGAACCATGTTCTGCGCAATGAACTTTGACGTTTGGAAACGTTGTTCGAACCGCCGAACGAGGAGGACATGTCTCGCGGAACTGCTTCGATTGGACGTTGCCGCGCCTCACGCTCGGCTCACAAGGGGGTTCCGCTCGAGGCTGGCGCGCGGATAAGAACCATACAAAATTCTTGCAGAACAATCCAAAAAGGCAAACGCTGTGTCTTTCGCAATACGAATCAATTACCGAAAGACAACCAAACGGGGTGTGAAATGCTCAAGCACGACACGCTGGCATCTGAAAATGTCATGAATGGCGACAACAAACGGCAACACCAGAACAGGCGCCGTTTTCTGATTGCTTCGACCGCGCTACCGCTCGGAACCTTGCTGAAACATACAACGAGCGCGGCGCAATCAAATGTCCTGCCACCGATTTCGGTTACCGCACCACGACCGCCTGATTTCAACTTTGGTGATTTCAAAATCAACTCGAACGAAATACCCGGCGCCAATATCGGGGCAGGAATACCACCCCCATCGGTCTGCTTCAATCAATATTGCGCGTCCAACTACATGCTCCTTTTTGCGAACACGGGCAACATGGTTCGCGCGACCGAAATGTTCTTCAGGTATTTGCCGGCAATCGGACGCAACGACACAAACTTCTGGCGCAATCAGCTTGTGCTGGTCGGCGGATTCACGCCATGGCTGGCCATAGGCGGCTACAAGTATTTGCCCGGCGCCAACCAATATGGGTTTAATTTCGCACCCGGGCATTATGCAAACATTTCCGCATTATTTGGCATCTACGTCGGCCAACTGGACAAAACCCTGCCCACATCGAAATTCGATTTTTATGGCAACCCACTGATGTTCATAGAGGCAGTCAATCACTGGATACACGGAAACGGAGTCCAACGATCCATCAACATCGAATCTCTAAACTTAAAAATGAACGTTCGCGATTTCGGAGAAATATCGCGAGCCATCGAAAACCAAGGATATGGCCCTGGCATTTATCCAATCGACAGCGGATTCAGCACCAACATCTTCAACCATGGAACTCAGGATCTGTGGAGCGCAACCGTCTTGGGACGAATATCCGGCCGAGTTCACGGAACATTGGAACTACTCGCCGACAACACATATCGATTCAACGGGTATTACACACTCAATCCAGACAGGTTTGATGCCGATCCATCAAATCGACCATTTCTTCAAGAGGCAGCCACCACGTTTCTGGCGAAACTCGGTTCGGTGCTAGGGCATACGGACTATCAGATAATCTTCACCGGCGAAAAGAATATCTCATTTTCTGGCCAAAGACCCGTGCGAAATGCCGAAATGCGCCCCCCGGAGGCCGTTCATAGGCCATCATTTGGCGGCTTGATGCGCCCCGGCCGCTTCTAGGATCGAGAATTCCTGTCGCGCGCGCAATCTCGACAACCAAACACACGCCGAATCCGATCATGCTTTCGACAGTCTTGTGCTTCGTGATGCGTTGGATCCTCTGGATTATCGCCGCCGCCATTGGCACGTTCGTATTGCTGTTCGTCGTCGTGGCGTTTTCTCGGTACGAGAGGACGGAAGGCAGTTGCCCCGATGCATCCATCGAGGTACTCCGCGGAAAGATCCTCGCATACATCGAAGACCAAGGGGTGCAGTCCAATCGCATCCAATTCGATGGTGCCCCGCGATATCACGCATGGAAACTCGGGGTCTGGGAATTCCCTCTGCTCGTCGACGGAACAAAGTACATCGCGATGATCGATTGCAACGAACAACTTGCAAGCTATTGGCGGGTCAAGGAATCACCGCACGCCCCCCCATCTCCTGGCAATTGATCGCACATCGGAACATAAAGCACTCGGCACGTTCGAAAAAAACGGCGCTTTGGCTCTATCGCGCGACCGATTGGACGGACAAATCGACATGGGGGCATCGAACGACGCTCGTTGACATACTCCAAACCGTCCTGACAATGTTTGTCGCCATGCGGCAGGCCCCGTCGCGACGCGATGATGGAGCATGATGGGCACACGATCGTCAACGGCTGCTACACAACAAAAAAACCGGGCGCCCTCTCGGACGCCCAGCCTTCATCGAAACCCGCTCGCGATGATACTCAGCGCGGCAGTTCCGAATGCCCCATCAGGTACGCGTCGACCGAGCGCGCGCACTGGCGGCCTTCGCGGATCGCCCACACGACGAGCGACTGGCCGCGACGCATGTCGCCTGCCGCGAACACCTTGTCGACCGACGTGTAGTACGAACGATCGCCTTCGGTCGCCGCACGCGCGTTGCCGCGTGCGTCCTTCGCGACGCCGAACGCCTCGAGCACGGTGGCTGCCGGCTGCGTGAAGCCCATCGCGAGCAGCACCAGGTCGGCCTTCATCTCGAACTCGGAGCCCGGCACTTCCTGCATCTTGCCGTCCTTCCACTCGACGCGTACCGCGATCAGCTTCTCGACCTTGCCGTTCTTGCCTTCGAGACGCTTCGTCGCGACCGCCCAGTCACGCTCGCAGCCTTCCTCGTGCGACGACGACGTGCGCAGCTTGATCGGCCAGTACGGCCACACGAGCGGCTTGTTTTCCTCTTCCGGCGGCTGCGGCAGCAGCTCGAACTGCGTGACCTGCTTCGCGCCGTGACGGTTCGACGTGCCGACGCAGTCCGAACCCGTATCGCCGCCGCCGATCACGATCACGTGCTTGCCCTTCGCGAGCAGCTGGTCGGCGAGCTTGTCGCCCGCGTTCACGCGGTTCTGCTGCGGCAGGAAGTCCATCGCGAAATGCACGCCCGCGAGTTCGCGGCCCGGCACCGGCAGGTCGCGCGGCGTTTCCGAACCGCCCGCGATCACGACCGCGTCGAATTCCTCCTTCAGCGTGTCCGGCGAAATGGTTTCCTTCGCGAGGCTGCCGATCGACTCGGGCAGCGGATCCTTGCCGATGAACACGCTGGTGCGGAACGTCACGCCTTCCGCTTCCATCTGGCGCATGCGGCGATCGATCAGCCACTTCTCGAGCTTGAAGTCGGGGATCCCGTAACGCAGCAGGCCGCCGACGCGATCGTTCTTCTCGAACACCGTCACGTCGTGGCCGGCACGCGCGAGTTGCTGCGCAGCGGCGAGGCCCGCGGGGCCAGAACCGACGACCGCGACTTTCTTGCCGGTCTTGTGTTCGGCCGGCAGCGGCTTCACCCAGCCTTCCGCCCAGGCCTTGTCGATGATCGCGTGCTCGATCGACTTGATGCCGACCGGATCGTTGTTGATCCCGAGCGTGCAGGCTGCCTCGCACGGCGCCGGGCAGATGCGGCCCGTGAACTCGGGGAAGTTGTTGGTCGAATGCAGGACTTCGATCGCCTGCTGCCAGTCCTGGCGGTAAACGAGATCGTTGAAGTCCGGAATGATGTTGTTGACCGGGCAGCCGTTGTTGCAGAACGGGATGCCACAGTCCATGCAGCGTGCGCCCTGGACCTTCGCGTCCGCGTCGGTCAGCGCCGCGACGAATTCCTTGTAGTGCTTCACGCGCGTGAGCGGTGCTTCGTACGCCTCGTGGCGGCGTTCGAACTCCAGAAAACCGGTTGCCTTGCCCATAAGGTGCTCTTCTGTTCGGTGTATCGGGTGGGGGAGCCGCGCGCGGCCGTCAGGCGCGCGCGGCATTCGCTATGTCGTTCGTCGCTCAGGCGGCCAGCACTTCCTTCGCCGCCTTCTTCGCACCGATCTCGCCCAGCGCGCGCTTGTATTCGTGCGGGAACACCTTCACGAACTGGCGGCGCGCCGCGTCCCAGTTTTCCAGCAGCGACTTCGCGCGCGGCGAACCCGTGAACTGGAAATGACGCTCGACGAGCCCCTTGAGCAGCGCTTCGTCCGTCGTGCCCGCATGCCAGAGCGCGCGGTCGACCGTGCGCTCCTGCTCGGCCTGCTGCAGCACCGGCTCGAGCGCGACCATCGACTTGTTGCACTTCGCCGCGAACGTGCCTTCCGGATCGTAGATGTACGCGAGACCGCCCGACATGCCGGCCGCGAAGTTGCGCCCGGTTTCGCCGAGCACGACGACCGTGCCGCCCGTCATGTATTCGCAACCGTGGTCGCCCGTGCCTTCGACGACCGCCGTCGCGCCCGAGTTACGCACGCAGAAGCGTTCGCCCGCGACGCCGCGGAAGAACGATTCGCCTTCGATCGCGCCGTACATCACCGTGTTGCCGCAGATGATGTTTTCCTCGGACTTGCCGCGGAAGTCGTTGGTCGGACGGATGATGATCCGGCCGCCCGACAGGCCCTTGCCGACGTAGTCGTTGCCGTCGCCGACGAGGTCGAGCGTCACGCCCTTCGCGAGGAACGCGCCGAAGCTCTGGCCGGCCGTGCCCTTCAGCTGGATGTGCACCGCGTCGTCGGCCAGGCCTTCGTGGCCGTGCTTCTTCGCGATCACGCCCGACAGCATCGCGCCGACCGTCCGGTTCACGTTGCGCACCGGCTGGATGAACGACACATGCTCGCCGTTCTCGATCGCGGCCTTCGCCTTCTCGATCAGCACGTGGTCGAGCGCGCGCTCGAGGCCGTGATCCTGCACGTCGACGTGACGCGGCGCGACGTCCTCGCACTCTTCCGGCTGGTAGAACACGCGCGAGAAGTCGAGGCCCTTCGCCTTCCAGTGCTCGATGCCCTTGCGCGTATCGAGCAGGTCGGCACGGCCGATCAGGTCGTCGAACTTCGCGACGCCGAGCTGCGCCATGATCTCGCGCACTTCCTCGGCGACGAAGAAGAAGTAGTTCACGACGTGCTCGGGCTGGCCCTTGAACTTCGCACGCAGCACCGGATCCTGCGTCGCGACGCCGACCGGGCACGTGTTCAGGTGGCACTTGCGCATCATGATGCAGCCTTCGACGACGAGCGGTGCCGTCGCGAAGCCGAATTCGTCCGCGCCGAGCAGTGCGCCGATCACGACGTCGCGGCCCGTCTTCATCTGGCCGTCGGCCTGCACGCGGATGCGGCCGCGCAGGCGGTTCAGCACCAGCGTCTGCTGCGTTTCGGCGAGGCCGAGTTCCCACGGCGTGCCCGCATGCTTGACCGACGACAGCGGCGACGCGCCCGTGCCGCCGTCATGGCCGGCGATCACGACGTGGTCGGCCTTCGCCTTCGCGACACCGGCCGCGACCGTGCCGACGCCGACTTCCGACACCAGCTTCACCGAGATGCTCGAGCTCGGGTTCACGTTCTTCAGGTCGTGGATCAGCTGCGCCAGATCCTCGATCGAGTAGATGTCGTGGTGCGGCGGCGGCGAGATCAGGCCGACGCCCGGCACCGAGTAACGCAGCTTGCCGATGTATTCGGACACCTTGTGGCCCGGCAGCTGGCCGCCTTCGCCCGGCTTCGCGCCCTGCGCCATCTTGATCTGGATCTGGTCGGCCGATGCCAGGTACTCGGCGGTGACGCCGAAGCGGCCCGACGCGACCTGCTTGATCTTCGAGCGCAGCGAATCGCCGTCCTTCAGCGGAATGTCGCTGACGATCTCGTCGCCGATCACCGACTTCAGCGTCTCGCCCGACTTGATCGGAATACCGCGCAGTTCGTTGCGGTAGCGCTTCTCGTCCTCGCCGCCTTCGCCGGTGTTCGACTTGCCGCCGATCCGGTTCATCGCGATCGCGAGCGTCGCGTGCGCTTCCGTGCTGATCGAACCGAGCGACATCGCGCCCGTCGCGAAGCGCTTCACGATGTCCTTCGCCGGTTCGACGTTTTCGATCGGGATCGCCTTGGTCGGCTCGACCTTGAACTCGAACAGGCCGCGGAACGTCATGTGACGCTTGGTCTGGTCGTTGATCAGGTGCGCGTATTCCTTGTACGTCTGGTACGAGTTGCTGCGCGTCGCGTGCTGGAGCTTCGCGATCGAGTCCGGCGTCCACATGTGGTCTTCGCCGCGCACGCGATACGCGTACTCGCCGCCCGCGTCGAGCATGTCGCGCAGGACCGGGTTGTCGCCGAACGCATCGCGGTGCAGGCGGATCGCTTCTTCCGCGACTTCGAACAGGCCGATACCGCCGACCTTCGAGGCCGTGCCCTTGAAGTACTTCTCGACGAGGTCGCTCGACAGGCCGAGCGCTTCGAAGATCTGCGCGCCCGTGTACGACATGTACGTCGAGATGCCCATCTTCGACATCACCTTCTGCAGGCCCTTGCCGACCGCCTTCGTGAAGTTGTAGACGGCCTTCTCCGGCGACAGGTCGCCAGACAGGCCTTCGGCCATCTTCGCGAGCGTTTCCATCGCGAGGTACGGGTGCACGGCTTCCGCGCCGTAGCCCGCGAGCAGCGCGAAGTGGTGCGTCTCGCGTGCGGAGCCCGTCTCGACGACGAGGCCCGTGCTCGTGCGCAGCCCTTGCTGGACGAGGTGCGAGTGGATCGCCGACGTGGCGAGCAGCGCCGGAATCGCGACGTGCTCGGCGTCCGTCTTGCGGTCCGACACGATCAGCATGTTGTAGCCCGACTTGACCGCGTCGACGGCTTCCGCGCACAGCGACGCGAGGCGCGCCTCGATGCCTTCCTTGCCCCACGCGACCGGGTAGCAGATGTTCAGTTCGTACGCGCTGAACTTGCCGCCCGTGTACTGATCGATTGCGCGGATCTTCGCGATGTCCTTGAAGTCGAGCACCGGCTGCGACACTTCGAGACGCATCGGCGGGTTGATGTTGTTCGTGTCGAGCAGGTTCGGCTTCGGGCCGATGAACGACACGAGCGACATCACCATGTTCTCGCGGATCGGGTCGATCGGCGGGTTCGTGACTTGCGCGAACAGCTGCTTGAAGTAGTGATAGAGCGTCTTGTTCTTGTTCGACATCACCGCGAGCGGCGAGTCGTTGCCCATCGAACCGACGGCCTCTTCGCCCTGCTGCGCCATCGGCGCCATCAGGAACTTCAGGTCTTCCTGCGTATAGCCGAACGCCTGCTGGCGGTCGAGCAGCGCGGCGCCCTGCGTGCGGCCGGCCGCGACGTCCTCGGCCTTCGGCTCGATCTCGTCGAGCTTGATGCGCACGGCGTCGATCCAGCTCTTGTACGGCTTCGCGTTCGCGAGGTTGTCCTTGAGCTCCTTGTCGTCGATGATGCGGCCGTGTTCCATGTCGATCAGGAACATCTTGCCCGGCTGCAGGCGCCACTTCTTGACGATCTTCGATTCGGGGATCTGCAGCGTGCCGGCTTCCGACGCCATGATGACGAGGTCGTCGTCGGTCACGATGTAGCGCGCCGGGCGCAGGCCGTTACGGTCGAGCGTCGCGCCGATCTGGCGGCCGTCGGTAAACGCGATCGCGGCGGGGCCGTCCCACGGCTCCATCATCGCGGCGTGGTATTCGTAGAACGCGCGGCGGTTCTCGTCCATCAGCGTGTGCTGTTCCCAGGCTTCCGGGATCATCATCATCACCGCGTGCACGAGCGGGTAGCCGGCCATCACCAGCAGTTCGAGACAGTTGTCGAACGATGCGGTGTCCGACTGGCCCGGATAGATCAGCGGCCACAGCTTCGGCAGGTCGTCGCCGAGCACGTGCGACGCGATCGCGCCGGTACGCGCGTTCAGCCAGTTCACGTTGCCCTTCACGGTGTTGATCTCGCCGTTGTGCGCGATCATCCGGTACGGGTGCGCCAGCTCCCAGGCCGGGAACGTGTTGGTCGAGAAGCGCTGGTGCACGAGCGCGAGCGCCGACACGACGCGCGCGTCCTGCAGGTCGCGGTAGTACACGCCGACCTGGCCCGCCAGCAGCAGCCCCTTGTAGACGATCGTGCGCGCCGACATCGACGGCACGAAGTATTCCTTGCCGTGCTTGAGCTTCAGCGCCTGGATGCGGTGGCTCGCGGTCTTGCGGATCACGTACAGCTTCCGCTCGAGCGCGTCCGTCACCATGATGTCCTTGCCGCGGCCGATGAAGATCTGGCGGATCAGCGGCTCGCTCGCCTTGACCGTCGGCGAGATCGGCATCGTATGGTCGACCGGCACGTCGCGCCAGCCGAGCACGACCTGCCCTTCTGCCCGCACCGTCCGCTCGAGCTCCTGCTCGCACGCGAGACGCGATGCATTTTCCTTCGGCAGGAAGATCATGCCGACCCCATATTCGCCGGCCGGCGGCAGCGTCACGCCCTGCTTCGACATTTCCTCGCGATAGAACGCGTCCGGAATCTGGATCAGGATGCCGGCGCCGTCGCCCATCAGCGGATCGGCACCGACCGCACCGCGGTGATCGAGGTTCTCGAGGATCTTCAGACCCTGCTGAATGATCTCGTGGCTCTTCTTGCCCTTGATGTGAGCGACGAAGCCGACGCCGCAGGCGTCGTGTTCGTTTTGCGGGTCGTACAGACCTTGTGCGGCGGGCACCGCGGCGAGCGGCTGCTGGTGGTCGTTCATGGGGACACCGTCGTAAAGGGGCCTCGAGGGCCGTTGAACCATTTTTTGTTGCCGTCGATCCCGCTCCCGACGGGAGACGGCACGGCCGACAGTGGTTGGGCGAGCTTCACCCGGGCCACCGGAATTCGGAATATACGCGACGAATCAAAGGAATAGCAACAAAAACCGTTTGATCGAACCCCATTTAAACAGATGCTCGGATCTGGTGCTGTTTTATTGGGGCCGTATCATTTTGGTGCAAAAAGAAGCGACACCCGCGGTGCCGCCTCGTGATCCGCCTTTCCCGCGTTACTGCTGGATCGGCGGCGTGTTTTCACGCACCTTTCTGGGGCGTCCGCGCGGCAGCGGCGACACGCGGCGGTTCGCCGTGCGCGCCGCCCACTCGCGGTAGTTCTCGCCGCCGAGCACCCAGCCCTTGAGTGTCGCCTGCTGGAGCTGATCGGCCTGCCGCTCGTCGAGCGGCTGCTCGCACAGCTCCTTGTACGCGCGCTGACGGTCGAACGGCGTGTTGCCGAGCGCCCAGTAGAGCGGATGGTCGGTGATCAGGCTGTCGACGGTGAGCCCGACGTGGTGCCGGTAGCTCGACCAGCGATAGGCGTCGGGCGTCGCGACCAGCTGCGCGCGCACCGGGCTCATCTCGACCACGCGGCTCGCGAGCAGGAAATAGCGCTCGCCTTCGATCACGGTCGCGCGATAGCGGCCTTCCCACAGGGTGCCGCGCCGCGAATAGCGCCGGTTGAAATGCGCGACGTAGCGGCGGCCCACCGCCTGCATCGCCTTCGGCAGGCTCGCCTCGTCGCTCGGCGTCACGAGGAGCTGCACCTGACGCGGCAGCAGCACGTAGGCATGCACCGAAAGATGGTGATCGCGTGCCGCGGCCTTCAGACAATCGATGAAGAGTTCGTAGTCCTGGTCGTCGACAAACGCGGGTTGCTGATCCAGGCCGCGCAGTATCACGTGCTGCGGCTGGTCGGGAACGTAGAGTCGTGCTAACCGTGCCATGCTGAATGTCCGTTTGAACGCGTTAGGAAATACCCGAAGGTCCGAAAATGCGCACCTGCGTAGAATGCCTGTCCTGGCGGGGCGCGGAAGCGTACGGTCGTGCGAATCCTAGGGAGAAAGCTCTAACTTGCGAGCTTGTTTGGTTTTAAACGCAGTCGTCATAATGAGCACGCCTTTGATCGGAGGAGACACAATGAAACGAAAACTGGCCATTACGGGGGCCGTGGCGCTCGCATTCGCGGGCGGTACGGCACACGCACAATCCGCAGGTGATTTCTACGTCAGCACCGGCTGGCTGCACTTTTCGCCGCAGGACAGCAGCGACCCGCTGTTCGTGTACGGCGTCGGCGGCACGCCCATCAACCAATCGATTCCCAACACCGGCGCCGGCATCAACGACGCCGATACGCTCGGTCTCGCAGCGGGCTACTTCGTCACCGACCATATCTCCACCGAGCTCGTGATGGGGATACCGCCGAAGTTCGACATTACCGGCAAGGGTCGGTTCGAAAACTTCGGCGTACTCGGCCGTGCGTACCAGTGGAGCCCCGCCGTATTGCTGCGCTACCACTTCAACGACGCCAACGCGAAGTTCCGTCCGTATGTCGGCGTCGGCGCGACATATACGTGGTTCACCGGCGCAAAGATCACGAACAGCAGCTTCGAGAACGGCGTGCTCGGCGGCCCGACCAGCGCGACGACCAGCAACCAGTGGGCGCCCGTGTTCAACGCCGGCTTCACGTACAACTTCACGAAACACTGGTTCGGCGGCCTGTCGATCTCGTACATCCCGATCAGCGTCACCGCGACCTTCACGACGGCCCGCCGGACGCCGGTCGGCACCCTGACCGAAACGTCGAAAGCGAAGATCTCGCTCAATCCGATCGTCACGTACCTGAACATCGGCTACCGCTTCTAAGCGTAGTCGAATATTTGGGGAATGGTTAATCCTGCTGCAATTTGTAGCCGATTTTTCGTGACGTAACGTCTCCACGATGGAAAACGCCCCGGCGGAAACCCGCCGGGGCGTCGTTTTTTTGCCTCAGGGTTTTCCCGCCACCAGCATCGCGCGGGACCGGTCGCTACGCGATGTCGTCCAGCGCATCGGCGGCGATCAGGTCGATCCGGTCCGTGCAGACCGCATCGACGCCCCAGCGCGCGAGTTCGCGCGCCCGGGCGAGGTCGTTGACCGTGTACACCAGGATCCGCAGCCCGGCCGCCTTGATCGCGCGCACGAGCGGTTCGTCGAGCTCCTTGTGGCTTGCGTGCAACGATACGCAGCCGAGCGCACCGACGACCTGCGCGTGCCAGTCGTCCGGTACCGCCTCGTACAGCATCCCGCGCGGCAGCGCCGGTGCGCTCGCGCGCGCCTGTTGCAGCGCCTCGAACGAGAACGACGACAAGAGCGGCGGCACCGCCGCGCCATGCCAGTACGCGGCCGCATCGGCCGCGACCCGCTGCCCCGTGTCGCGCTCGCGGCCCGGGCACGGCTTGATCTCGACGTTCGCCGCCAGCCCGTGCGCGACGCAGCGCGCCGCCGCCGCCTCGAGCGTCGGCATCCGCTCGCCCGCGAAACGCGCGTCGAACCAGGCACCGGCGTCGAGCGCGGCCAGCGCCGCATAACGCATGCCCGCCGCCGGGCCGCGGCCGTTCGACGTGCGGTCGACCGTGTCGTCGTGCAGGAGGAACGTCACGTCGTCGGCGGACAGCTTCGCGTCGAACTCGACCATCCGGTGACCGCGCCGCGCGCCCTCGTCGAACGCGGCGAGCGTGTTCTCCGGTGCGAGCGTGCCGCCGCCGCGATGGGCGACGACGCGCGGATAGGGCCAGTCGGTTCGGGAAGTCATCATGCGCCTCGCAACTGGTTCGTCAGGATCAGCCGGCCCGCTTGCCGGTCTCGGGATCGAAGAAATGCAGCCGGTGCGCGGGCAGCGCGGCACCCAGCGCCGTGCCGCGCGCGGGACGATCCGCGTGCGGCAGCCGCACCGCGACGTCGTGGTTGCCCCAGCGGCCGTGCGCGAGGTTGTCCGCGCCGAGCAGCTCGCACGAGTCGACCGGCAGCGTCGCCTGCGCGACGCCCGGCTGCGGCGTCATGTGCTCCGGCCGCACGCCGAGCACCCAGTCGCGCCCGGTGGCGATCGCGGTGCCGATGCCGGGCGCGCCGGCGACCGGCAGCGCCGGGCCGCCGCCCGCGACCGTAAACGTCGCGCCATCCTCCGACAGTCGGCCGTGCATCAGGTTCATCGCCGGCGAGCCGATGAAGCCCGCGACGAACACCGTCGCCGGCTTCTCGTACACGTCGACCGGCGCGCCGATCTGCTCCGCATAGCCGCGGTTCATCACGATCACGCGCTGCGCGAGCGTCATCGCCTCGATCTGGTCGTGCGTCACGTACACGCTCGTGGTCGCGAGCCGCGCATGCAGCCGCTGGATCTCGAGCCGCATCTGCACGCGCAGCTTCGCGTCGAGGTTCGACAGCGGCTCGTCGAACAGGAATACCGACGGCTCGCGCACGATCGCGCGCCCCATCGCGACGCGCTGCCGCTGGCCGCCCGACAGTTCGCGCGGCCGCCGCGCGAGCAGCGGCTCGAGCTCGAGGATCTTCGCGGCGGCAGCCACCCGCGCGTCGATCGTCGCGCGCTCGATGCCGCGGATCTTCAGCCCGTAGCCCATGTTCTGCGCGACCGTCATGTGCGGATACAGCGCGTAGTTCTGGAACACCATCGCGATGTCGCGATCCTTCGGCTCCAGCGCGTTGACCACGCGCTCGCCGATCGCGATCTCGCCGTCCGTCACCGTCTCGAGCCCCGCGATCATCCGCAGCAGCGTCGACTTGCCGCAGCCCGACGGGCCGACCAGCACGATGAATTCGCCGTCGGCGATCTCCACGTCGATGCCATGCAGCACGTGCTGCTTGCCGTCGTAGGATTTCCTGACGCCCTTCAAGCTCAGCGCAGCCATACTTGGTCCTTCTCCCGGTTGCCGTCCGTGGTTATTTCTCGGAATCGACGAGGCCGCGCACGAACCAGCGCTGCATCGCCAGCACGACGACGAGCGGCGGAATCATCGCCAGCAGCGTCGCCGCCATTACGTATTGCCATTCGGTCGCGGCGTCGCCGCTCGCGATCATCGTCTTGATGCCCACCACCGCCGTCGACAGCGACGCCTCCGTCGTGATCAGGATCGGCCACAGATACTGGTTCCAGCCGTAGATGAACGTGATCACGAACAGCGCCGCGATGCTCGTCTTCGACAGCGGCAGCACGACGTCCCGGAAGAAGCGCAGCGGCCCCGCGCCGTCGATGCGCGCGGCGTCCATCAGCTCGTCGGGCAGCGTCATGAAGAACTGGCGGAACAGGAACGTCGCGGTCGCCGATGCGATCAGCGGCAGCGAGAGCCCCGCGTAGGTGTTCGTCATGTGGAGCGTCGACACGACCTGCACGGTCGGGAAGATCCGCACCTCGACCGGCAGCATCAGCGTGATGAAGATCAGCCAGAACGCCGTGTTGCGGAACGGGAAGCGGAAGTAGACGATCGCGTACGCGGACAGGATCGACACCGCGATCTTGCCGACCGCGATCGCGAGCGCCATCACGAAGCTGTTGACGAGCAGCCGGCCGAACGGCGCCGTCGTGCCGCCGCTGCCGTGCCCCCAGATATAGGCGACGTTCTCCAGCAGGTGCGTGCTAGGCACCAGCGACAGCGGGATCGTGAACACTTCCTGCGCGTTCATGGTCGCCGCGCAGAACGCGACGTACACGGGGAACACGATCAGCACGACGCCCGCGATCAGCACCGCGTGGCAGAACAGGTCGAAGCCCTTGCGATTTTCGATCATGCGTATTGCACCCTGCGTTCGACGAAGCGGAACTGGATCACCGTCAGGCCGACGACGATGATCATCAGCACGACCGACTGCGCACCCGAGCTGCCGATGTCGAGCCCCTGGAAGCCTTCCGTGAAGATCTTGTAGATCAGCGTCTTCGTGCTCTGCGCGGGGCCGCCGGCGGTGGCCGCGTCGATCACCGGGAAGGTGTCGAAGAACGCGTAGACGAGGTTCACGACCAGCAGGAAGAAGCTCGTCGGCGACAGCAGCGGCAGCACGATGTGGAAGAAGCGCCGCACCGGCCCGGCACCGTCGATCGCCGCCGCCTCGATCAGCGAGCGCGGAATCGCCTGCAGTCCTGCGTAGAAGAACAGGAAGTTGTAGCTCACCTGCTTCCATACCGACGCGAGCACGACGAGGAACATCGCCTGGCCGCCGTTCAGCGCGTGATTCCACACGATGCCGCCCTTCGCGAGCGCATAGGTGACGAGGCCGATGCTCGGGTTGAACAGGAACGCCCACAGCACGGCCGCGATCGTCGGCGCGACCGCATACGGCCAGATCAGCAGCGTGCGGTATACGCGCGCGCCGCGGATCACGCGGTCGGCGCAGGCGGCGAGCAGCAGCGACACGACGAGCCCGCTGACCGTGACGAGCGAGCTGAACACCAGCGTCGTGCGGAACGAGTCGAGGTACAGCGGGTCGGCGAACAGGTGCGTGAAGTTCGCGAAGCCGACGAATTCACTCGACGTGCCGAACGCGTCCTGCATCTGCGTCGACTGCCACAGCGCGACGCCGGCCGGCCACAGGAAGAACACGGCGGTGATCGCGAGCTGCGGCGCGATCAGCAGGTACGGCAGCAGGCTCGCGCCGAAACGGGAACGGGATTGCATCGCGGGTGTCCGGAGGCGAAACGGGAAGGGAACCGTGCCGCCGGCCCGCACGCGCGCATACGCGATGCAGCGGCCGGCGGCACGAACGCGATGCAGGCTCAGCCGCCCGACTTCTCGAAGCGGCGCAGCAGCTCGTCGCCGCGCGACGCCGCCGAGTCGAGCGCCTCCTTCGGCGACTTCTTCTCCGCCCAGACCTGCTCCAGCTCTTCGTCGACGACCGTGCGGATCTGCGGCATGTTGCCGAGGCGCAGCCCCTTCGTATACGGCAGCGGCGGCTTGTTCATCATCTGCTTGATCGCGGTTTCCGCGCTCGGGTTCTTCGCATAGAAGCCCTGCTGGCGCGTGAGTTCGTACGCAGCCGTCGTGACCGGCAGGTAGCCGGTTTCCTGGTGCCACTTCGCGGCGATCGGCGGCGAGGCCAGGAATGCGAGGAACTTCGCGACGCCCTTGTAGGTCGCCGGATCCTTGCCGGCCAGCACCCACAGGCTCGCGCCGCCGATGATCGCGTTCTGCGGCGCGCCCTTCACGTTCGCGTCGTACGGCATCATGCCCGTGCCGTAGCTGAACTTCGCGAACTTCTGCACGTTCGCGAGCGCGCCCGACGACGTCGTCAGGATCCCGCAGTCGCCGCTGTAGAACTTCGCCGATGCCTCGTCCTTGCGGCCCGCGTACGTGAACGTGCCGTCCTTCTGCATCTGTTGCAGGAACGCGATGTGCGCGACCTGCTGCGGCTTGTTGAATTCGAGCGCCGCGTCGGCGCCGTCGAAGCCGTTATTGCGGCTCGCGAACGGCAGCGCATGCCACGCGCTGTAGTTCTCGAGCTGGATCCAGCCCTGCCAGCCGGTCGTGAAGCCGCACGTCATCCCGGATTTGCGCAGCTTCTCCGCGGCGGCCTGCACGTCGGCCCACGTCTTCGGCGGCTGGTTCGGGTCGAGCCCGGCCTTCTTGAACGCGTCCTTGTTGTAGTACAGCACCGGCGTCGAGCTGTTGAACGGCATCGACACGAGATGGCCCGTCTTCGCGTCGCTGTAGTAGCTCGCGATGGTCGGTACGAACGCCTTTTCGTCGAGCGGCACGCCGGCCTGCTTGAACACGTCGTAGACCGGCACGACAGCCTTCTTCGCCTGCATCATCGTCGCGGTGCCGACTTCATAGACCTGGAGGATCGCCGGCGCGTTGCCGCTGCGATAGGCGGCGATGCCCGCCGCGAGTGCCTGGTCGTACGTGCCCTTGAAGACCGGCACGATCTTGTAGTCGCTCTGCGATGCGTTGAACTGCGTGGCGAGCTCGTTGACGCGCTCACCGAGCGCCGACTCCATCGCATGCCAGAACTGGATCTCCGTCGCGGCGAACGCCGCATGCTGCACACCGAACATGAGCGCGCCGCCCAGCGCGATCGAGCGAACCATTGTCCCCGCGGGCTTCTTCTTCATCGATCTCTCTCCTGTGAAAACGTTACCAACAGCGTGTGCAACATTCCCGTCGCCATTGAACCGGCGAAGTCTAGTGATCGTTTGTGACAGTCAGTTGTCGTTGATGACGAACAGGCGCTGGTATTCCTTCAGCGCGAAGCGGTCGGTCATGCCGGCGATGTAGTGCGCGACGAGGCGCGGCTGCTGCGCTTCGTCGTCCGACTGGTACGGCGGCGGCAGCAGGCGCGGATCGTCGATGAACGCGTCGAACAACCCGGTGACGACGCGCTGCGCCTTGTTCGCCATGCGCATCACCTTGTAGTGGCGATACAGGTTCTTGAACAGGAAACGCTTGAGGGCCGCCGCCTGCGCGGCGATCGGCTCGCTGTGCGCGACGAGCGGCGGCGCGGCGCGCACGTCGTCGAGCGACGCGGGCGCGACACGTGCGAGATTGCGCGTGGTCTCGTCGATCAGGTCGACGATCAGCGTGTTGATGATGCGGCGCACCGTCTCGTGCACGAGGCGGCGGCCTTCGAGATGCGGGAATTCGGCGAGCGCCGCGTCGTAGTGGCGCTGCCACAGCTCGACTTCGGCGAGCTGCTCGATCGTGATCAGGCCGGAGCGCAGGCCGTCGTCGACGTCGTGGTTGTTGTACGCGATTTCGTCCGCAATGTTCGCGAGCTGCGCTTCCAGCGACGGCTGGCGGCCTTGCAGGAAACGCTCGCCGAGTGCGCCGAGCTTGCGGGCGTTCTCGCGCGAACAGTGCTTGAGGATGCCTTCGCGCGTCTCGAAGCACAGGTTCAGGCCATTGAACGCGCCGTAGTGCTCCTCGAGTTCGTCGACCACCGCCAGGCTCTGCAGGTTGTGCTCGAAGCCGCCGTGCTCGCGCATGCACGCATTCAGCGCGTCCTGCCCGGCATGGCCGAACGGCGTATGACCGAGATCGTGCGCGAGCGAGATCGCTTCGACGAGATCCTCGTTCAGGCGCAGGTTGCGCGCGACCGAACGTGCGATCTGCGCGACTTCGAGGCTGTGCGTGAGGCGGGTGCGAAACAGGTCGCCTTCGTGATTGACGAAGACCTGCGTCTTGTATTCGAGCCGGCGGAACGCGGTCGAATGAACGATGCGGTCGCGGTCACGCTGGAATTCGGTGCGCGCCGCCGGCGGGGTTTCCTGATGGCGGCGGCCGCGCGACTGCGACGCGTGGGCGGCATACGGAGCGAGATGGGCTTCCAGCGCCGCCAGCGTCGGCGGCTCGGCCAGCGCCGCGGCAGATGCGCGGCCGGCTCGGGTCGGTTTGCTGCTGGATGTCTCGCTCACGTCTCCTCCATGTCAGGGGCGCCGGGGCATCCGGGGCGCCGTTACCGGGTCGTCTGCGCCAGCGTAGCGAACACGGCTTCGTCGGGCGCCTGGGTGATCAGCGTATCGCCGAATCGCTTCAGCAGGATGAACTTGATCGCTCCGGCTTCAGCCTTCTTGTCGACGCGCATCAGGTCCATGTAGCGCGCATCGCCGAGTGCCGGCCCGCGCACCGGCAGATGTGCGGCGGCGATCACCGCGTCGAGCCGCTGCCGCGACGCTTCGTCGAGCAGGCCGAGCCGCACCGACAGGTCGCCCGCCATCACCATCCCGCAGCCGACCGCTTCGCCGTGCAGCCACTCGCCATAACCGAGCCCGGCCTCGATCGCATGGCCGAACGTATGGCCGAAATTCAGGATCGCACGCAGCCCGCCTTCGCGTTCGTCGGCTGCGACCACGCTCGCCTTGATCTCGCACGAGCGCTTCACCGCATGCGCGAGCGCGGCCGGCTCGCGGCGGTTCAGCGCCTCGACGTTCGCCTCGATCCAGTCGAAGAATGCCGCATCGGCGATCGCGCCCGTCTTGATGACCTCGGCCACGCCGGCCGCCAGCTCGCGATCGGGCAACGTGGTCAGCGCGCCGATATCGGCGATCACGGCCTGCGGCTGGTAGAACGCACCGATCATGTTCTTGCCGAGCGGGTGGTTGATGCCCGTCTTGCCGCCGACCGACGAATCGACTTGCGACAGCAGCGTCGTCGGCACCTGGATGAACGGCACGCCGCGCATGTAGCACGCGGCGGCGAAGCCGGTCATGTCGCCGATCACGCCGCCGCCGAGTGCGACGAGCGTCGTCTTGCGGTCGGCGCGCTCGGTCAGCAGGCCGTCGAAGATCAGGTTCAGCGTTTCCCAGTTCTTGTAGGCCTCGCCGTCCGGCAGCACGACCGTCGACACGCGCTTGCCGAGCGGCGCGAGCGCCGCGCGCAGCACGTCGCCGTAGAGCGGATCGACCGTCGTGTTCGTGACGATCGTGACCGACGAACCGGTGATGTGAGGGGCGAACAGCTCGGTGCGGCCGATCAGGCCGGCACCAATGTGAATCGGGTAGGCGCGCTCGCCCAGATCGACGTTGACGGTAATCATGCTTGTAGCGGCTTGGCGATGACGCCTGCCAGTTCGAGTTGCATCAGCACCATGTTGACGAGGCCGTTGACCGACGGGCGGCCGGTCTCGATGATGAAGTCCGCGCACTCGCGGTACAGCGGGTCGCGCACTTCGTAGAGCGCTTCGAGACGCGCCTTCGGATCGTCGGTCTGCAACAGCGGGCGGTTCTTGTCCTTGCGGGTGCGCAGCCACAGATCGTGCGGATTGGCGCGCAGATAGATGACGATGCCGCTGCTTTTCAGGCAGTCGCGATTCTCGGGCCGCAGCACCGCGCCGCCGCCCGTCGCGAGCACGATGTTCTCGCGCTGCGTGAGATCGGCGATCACCTGCGATTCGCGGTCGCGAAACCCGGCCTCGCCCTCCATCTCGAAGATCACCGGAATGCGCGCACCCGTGCGGGCCTCGATTTCGTGGTCGGAGTCGAAGAACGTCCTGTCGAGCCGGCGCGCGACCGCCCGGCCCACGGTGGTCTTACCCGCTCCCATAAGGCCGACGAAAAATACGTTTGCATGTGGGTCCCGCGCTTGCAACGGCTTCCTCTGCTTGAATCTTGCTGGTGTGTGGCGCAGCTTACTGGCAAAGCGGCTGCCTTGTCGAGCCTGCGCCGCCGGCTTCCGGCCCCGTTTTCCGTGCATCCGCGTCGCCCGCGCCGGCCGTCTCGCAATGCGGGCCGACGACCGTCGGCGTGATGAAGACGACCAGTTCGCTGCGCTGGTCGCGCCGTGCGCGGTGCCGGAAAAGCGCGCCCAGTACCGGTATTTTGCCCAAGAGCGGCACCCGCGTCACATCGTCCCGGTTCAACTGCTCGTAAATCCCGCCGATCGCGACCGTTCCGCCGTCCTCGACCTCGACGCGTGTCTGGACGTGCTTCGTATGAATCGCCGGGCCGGCCGCCGTCGGCTCGCCGATGCTGTCCTTCGTCACGTCCAGGTCCAGCACGACGCGCCCGTCGGGCGTGATCTGCGGCTCGACCTCGAGCTTCAGCGTCGCGCGGCGGAACTGCACGCCGCTCACGCCGTTGCCGACCTTCGCCTGGTACGGCAGCTCCGAGCCCTGTTCGACGATCGCCTTCACGCGGTCGGCCGTCACCACGCGGGGGCTGGAGACGATCTGGCCCCGCCCCTGCGCCTCGAGCGCGCTCAATTCAACGTCGAGCACGCGGCTGAGCGGCGCGGCGAACAACGTGAAGCCGGCCGTCGCCGCCTCGAAGCCGCCGAGCGGTCGTGCGGCCAGGTCGAGCGCGTTGCGCGTGTCCGTCGCGAATGCCGCGCCGTCGGCCGCGGGCGCCCGTCCCTGCGCGCGCAGCGCGACACGTGCGCCGAGGTTGCGCGAGAAGCCTTGCTCGCCTTCGACGATGCGCGCCTCGATCCGGACCTGCCGCGATGGCCGGTCGATCGCATCGATCAAGCCCGCGATCTGCGCGATGCGCGGCGCCAGATCGGTGACGAACAACAGGTTCGTGCGCGGATCGGCCGCGGCGGCGCCGCGTTTCGACAGCAGGCGCTGGCCGGTCGCTCCGGCCAGCAGCCGCTGCACGTCCTGCGCGCGCGGATAATGCAGCGCGAAGGTCCGGCTCGCGAGCGGCTCCAGCTCGGCCGCGCGTGCATGCGTTTCGAAGCGCTCGCGCTCGCGCGCGGCGAGTTCGGCCGCCGGCGTGACCCAGATCACGTTGCCGCGCCGGGACATCGCCAGCCCGTGCGTGTCGAGCAACGTGTCGAACGCATCGCGCCAGCGGATATTGTTCAGACGTAACGTCACGGTGCCGCGCACCTGCTCGCCGACGATGATGTTCAGCCCGGTGAATCGCGCGAGCGCGTCGAACGCGGCAGCGAGCCCGGCGCCTTGCAGATTCAGCGAGATCCGCCGCGCGTCATCCGCATCGCCGGGGTGCCGCGCCGCGGCGTCGCTCATGCGCGTCGGCGGCGGCAATGGAATCGGCGGCCCTTCCAGCCGGGGCACCGGTGCGGTTGTGTCCGCTTGAAGCGCCGCGCGCACGGCCCGATCGAACGGCGGCGGGCCGTCATGCGCGGGCGCTGCGCCGTCCGCACCGTCGGGCGCGCCCTGCGGCAGCGGTATGTCCTGGGCATGCGCCTGCATCGATGCGATCGGCCAGCCGGCCGGCGGCAAAGGCGGCAACAGGGGCAACGGCGGCAACGCCGCGTGTGCCGCGGCCACGCCCGATCCGACCCAGAATGCGATCGCCCGCCATCCGTACTTCGTCATGGGCGACCTCCGTCATCCATGACGAACCGGCGCGCGCCGTCGGCTGTCGCAAGCGTCACCGCACCGGCATCGACGCTCACCACGCGTGACATCCCGAACGCTTCGCCCGGCGCAACGGTCGCGAATGCGCCATCGCCCGCGTCGAATAGCGCGAGCCCGGCGCGTACGTCGCGAATCGTGCCGGCCAGGCGCGGCGTCGCATCGTCGGCCTGCGCGGGCAAGCCATCGCCGCCGAATGGATCGTCGCTCGGCACGCCGGCAAGCAGCCGCACCGTGCCATCGGGAACACGAGCCCCCGACAGCGCCGGAAACACGTCGATCGTCATGTCCACCCGCAACGCGGGCGGTTTGCGCTCAATATGCAGCCTCGACGGCACCACCAGCGCGGGAAAACTCGCCAGCCCGCCGATCAGCCGCAGTAACGCCGGAAAGCCGCCGTCCGCGACGATCCGCACCGTGCGTCGGCCATCCGGCGCCGCTTCGTCAGTGCGCCGCGGCTCGATCGACGCGATCCGCAGTCCGCTCGCGCCGGCCAGGTCCGCCAGTTCGAGCATCAGTGCGGGCCACCCCGACGCACTCGGCACGCTGGAGGCGTGCCCGGCAGCCGGGTCCGGGTCGCGCCGTGGCGCGGTCGCGAGCAGCCGCTGTGCGTCGGCGGCACGCACTTGTGCCGTTGCCAGCAACGCGCGACTGCGTGCGAGGCCGCTCGCGTCTACGGCATCCATCAGATGAATGGTGCCCATCGTCACGCACGCGAACGCCGCCACGCAGCCGATGGCATGCGCCGCGGCCGGCGACATCCGCGCCATGCGGCCGCGCCGCCCGGCACCGGCTGGCATGGACCGATGCGTGATCGCCGTCATGCGTCGCCTCCCGCTGCGTTCTGCCGCGGCGGCGCGTCGTGCCAACGCACCTGCACGGAAAACCGGAACGGCACGGCCGAACCCGTGACCGGCGTGGCCGAAGCAGGTGTCAGCGCACCGACATCGAATCGCCAGTCACGCTGCTCGACCGCAATCCGTGCGAGCCACCGCGCGGCCGCCCGGTAACTCGTCGTGCGCGCGTCGAGCACGGCGCCGGACGCAGTCGTGCGCAATGCGTCGAGCCGGACGGTGTCGTCGCGCACCTGGGCCAGCGTCGCGAGCAGCCCGGCGACACGCCGGTAAGGCGCGGCAAGCACGACCGCCCGTGCATCGCGTCGCGCGAGGTCGGCAGCCACGCCGGCGGCGCGCCGTGCGGCATCGATCCGTGGCTGCAATTGCCGCAGCCGCGCCTCCACACGCGTACGCTCCGCATCCATGCGCCATCGCCACGCCGTCGCCGCACCCGTCCAAACGCAGGCCCCGAGCACGCCGAGCACGACCGCCGCCCCGCACTGCGCGGCACGGCGCCGCCGCAACGCCTGCGCCAGCCGCTCACGGTACGGCAGCAGATTGAAGCCGCCGAGCACGGCGTGGCCGGCGGCAGTTCGCCCGAACCCCACATCGGCCATCATTCCCACACCCCGCGCAGCGCCAGCCCGATCGCGAGGGCAAACGCCGGACCGCCCTGCGTTCCGGCGGGCACGCCCGGCAGCCCGTCCCATCCGGTGCAGTCGAACGGCACCGCGGCCACGCCGAGCGCATCGCCGATATCGGCGGCCGACGTACCGCAGCGGGCGATGCTGCGCGCGTCGCCGGCCACGAGCACGCAGCGCACCGGCTCGAACACGCATTGGCGCAATGCGTCGGGGAACGCCGCCTGCACGTCGCCGGACACCGCGAGCACCGGTACGGCGATCGAACCGTCGACCCGCCAACCGCGTACGCCCGTGTCGCAGAACCAGAATGCGGCGTACGGGCCGTGGGCGTCGGGTTCGAACTGCGCGGCATAGCGCAACGCGCGCAGCGCGGCGGCCGACTCGCCGTCGACGGCCGTCAGGTCGACGCCGGCCTGCGCGGCCACGTCGATCCGCCGGTCGAGCAATGCCTGCGGCGCCACGGCGACCTCGATCTCGCCCGGGCACGCGCCGTCGTCCTGCCGCCAGTCGAACGCGAGGCTGTGGGGCGGCAGCCCCGAGATCCGTTCAGCGGCCTGCCGGGCGGCGTCCGCGACGTCGTCGCGCCCGGCCAGGTCGAGCGTCGCGGTCCGCATTTCGTCGTCGCGCAGCGCCATCACGCCGCGCGTATCGCAGCGCACGCCCGCCGCCGACAATCGCGACACGGCCGCCGCCAACGCGCGTGCGACCGCGGCCCAGCGCGCCTCCTCCGGCCCGTCCTGCAATCCGACCGGCTCCCGCTCGAGTCCTTCGACCCGCACCTCCACGGCCCGTCCGCGCCGGCTCAGCACGGCCACCCTCACCTCGTCCGCCCCGACGTCGATGCCCGTCGAACGGTGCCTGCCCGGCGCGAACCGCGCCGCCCATCGTCCTGCCATCCCAGCCTCCCGCGATCGTTGCGGCCCACGCCGCGTTTCCGAGGCCTGATTCTGCAAAGCGGCGCGTGTGCCCGACAGTCGGCCGGACGGCCAGTTGTGGCACCGGGCGACCTCGTGGACACTATGCCGGCGGCACCGCGATCAGCCGGTTTCCGGCCGCCGCCCCCCGCGTCAGGACCGGTCTTACCGGGCAGCTATAATCGCGGGACTGTTTTCCGGTATGCCTATGCAATCCACGTCTCCTACGTCCCCGCCTCCCGCGCCCGAGCCGAAGAAGCGGTCCTGGTGGCTGAAAGTCCTGATCGGCCTCGCCGCGATGTGCGTGGCCCTCGTCGTGGCCGGCGGCCTCGTGCTCGGCTACGCGCTTGTCGTCGCGTGGCCGAACATGCCGTCGCTCGACGCGCTGACCGACTATCGTCCGAAGGTACCGCTGCGCATCTATACGTCCGATCACGTGCTGATCGGCGAATTCGGCGAGGAACGCCGCGACATCGTCCATTTCAAGGACGTGCCCGACTCGCTCAAGAAGGCGATCCTCGCGATCGAGGACGCACGCTTCTACGATCACGGCGGCGTCGACCTCACCGGCATCGCCCGCGCCGGCTTCGTCGCACTGACGAATGGCCATGCGTCGCAGGGCGCGAGCACGATCACGATGCAGGTCGCGCGCAACTTCTTCCTGTCGAGCGAAAAGACCTACACGCGCAAGATCTACGAGATGCTGCTGGCCTACCGGATCGAGCGCGCGCTGACGAAGGATCAGATTCTCGAGGTCTACATGAATCAGATCTATCTCGGCCAGCGTGCGTACGGCTTCGCGAGCGCCGCGCGGGTCTATTTCGGCAAGGACCTGAAGGACATCACGCTCGCCGAAGCGGCGATGCTCGCGGGGCTGCCGAAAGCGCCATCCGCGTACAACCCGGTCGTCAATCCGAAGCGCGCGAAGGTGCGCCAGGAATACATCCTGCAGCGGATGCTCGAGCTGAACTTCATCACGCGCGAGCAGTACGACCAAGCCGTCGCGCAGCCGCTCGCCGTCAAGGGTGCGGGCCGCGAGTTCAGCGTGCACGCCGAGTACGTCGCGGAAATGGTCCGACAAATGATGTACGCGCAGTACCGCGAGGAAACCTACACGCGCGGCTTCAACGTCGTCACGACGATCGATTCCGCCGACCAGCAGGTTGCCTACACCTCGCTGCGCAAGGGCATCATGGATTACGAGCGCCGCCACGGCTATCGCGGGCCGGAAGGCTTCATCGAATTGCCGGCCGGCGCCGACGATCGCGAGCAGGCGATCGACGATGCGCTGCTCGAACACCCCGACAACGGCGAGCTGATCGCGGCGGTCGTCACCGCGGCCACCCCGCGCCAGATCACCATCGCCTTCATCGACGGCAGCAGCGCGACGATCGAAGGCGACAACCTGCGCTTCGCGTCGGGCGCGCTGTCGGCCGGCGCGCAGCCGAACCGCCGCATCCGCCCGGGCGCGATCGTCCGGGTCGTGAAGAACGACGCCGGGAAGTGGTCGATCACGCAGTTGCCGCAGGTCGAAGGCGCGTTCATCTCGATCGTTCCGCAGGACGGCGCGATCCGCTCGCTGGTCGGCGGCTTCGACTACAACAAGAACAAGTTCAACCACGTCACGCAGGCGTGGCGGCAACCGGGTTCGTCGTTCAAGCCGTTCATCTACTCGGCGTCGCTCGACAAGGGCCTCGGGCCGGCCACGGTGATCAACGACGGCCCGCTGTATTTCAGCGCCGCGGAAACCGGCGGCCAGCCGTGGGAACCGAAAAACTACGGCGGCGGTTTCGAAGGCCCGATGTCGATGCGCACCGCGCTGCAGCGCTCGCGCAACCTCGTGTCGATCCGGATCCTGAACCACATCGGCACGAAGTACGCGCAGCAGTACATCACGCGCTTCGGCTTCGACGCCGACCGTCATCCGGCCTACCTGCCGATGGCGCTCGGCGCGGGCCAGGTCACGCCGCTGCAGATGGCCGGCGCGTACTCGGTGTTCGCGAACGGCGGCTTCCGCGTGAATCCGTACCTGATCGCCGAAGTGACCGATCCGAACGGCGCTGTCGTCGCCCGCGCGCAGCCGCTCATCGCCGAGCAAAACGCGCCGCGCGCGATCGACGCGCGCAACGCATACGTGATGAACAGCCTGCTGCAGAGCGTCGCGCAGCGCGGCACGGGCGCGCGCACCAACGTGCTGAAGCGCACCGACCTCGCAGGCAAGACCGGCACGACGAACGACTCGCACGACGCGTGGTTCGCCGGCTACCAGCACACGCTCGCGGCGATCGCGTGGATCGGTTACGACAACCCGCGCAGCCTCGGCGATCGCGAAACCGGCGGCGGCCTGTCGTTGCCGGTCTGGATCGACTATATGGGCGCGGCGCTGAAGGGCGTGCCGGAGTTCAAGCCGACGATGCCGGACGACGTCCAGGCGCTCGGCAGCGAGTTGTACTTCACCGACTTCACGCCGGGGCACGGCTTCGTGTCGACGGTCGGCGTGCCGCAGGCGCCGGCGGTGCAGAGCACCGACGAAGCGGTGCCGCATGTCGACGAACAGGAGAAGCAGGACATCATGAACCTGTTCCGCGGCCACTGACACGAACGGCCCGAGCATGAAAAAAGCGCCCCGCGGGGCGCTTTTTCGTTGTGCTTCGATCCGGCGTATCGGCGCCCGGCCGGGCGAGCGCCGGACGCGTTACGCGCCGAACGTGATCGGCAGGCCGGCCTGCTGCGTTGCGTATTCGGTAAGCGCCGCGAAGAACTCGGTGCCGGTGCGCGTATCGCGCCATTCGCCGTCCACGAAACGGTAATGGAACCCGCCCGCCTTCGCGGCGATCCACAGCTCCTTCATCGGCGGCTGGAGGTTGACGATGATCTTCGAGCCGTTCTCGAACGTCAGCGTCAGCACGCTGCCGTTGCGCTCCAGATCGATGTCGTGATCGCCGTCGTTCGCGGCATCCACGGTACGCTCGACGGCCGCCAGCACGGCCTCGGCACGGGCCAGGTATTCAGTATCGGACATGCTAAACTCTATCGGTTAAATTGTTCAGGGACGATCATGCGAGTCGTTTTCCGGATGAGCGCGATTGTAGCGGCTTTGGCGATTCTTGCCGGCTGCGGTCAACGCGGTCCGCTCTATCTGCCCACCGTGCCCCCGTTGCCGGCGAAGCCCATCCAGCAGCAGGACACGGCGCCGTCCGACGTCACGCCGACCGATGAAAACGCGTCGTCCGACAGCATTCCCGATTCTTCCGGCACGCCGCTCACGCTGTCACCGGAGCTGTCGAGCGATGCATCGAAGGCCGCGACGCCGGCATCCGGCCCGGCCGCAACGCAATAAGCGCGCGCCGCCGCTCGCGCGGCTTCCTTCGCGACCAAGGCGATGACTGCCCGTCATCGCCTTTTGTTTTTCCGGGCCCGCCTCGTCACGCGCGGATGCGCCGCCAGCCCCATTCGAGCAGGCGCCAGCCGAGCAGCACCGCAACGATCACCGCGTAGAGCTTCGGCTGCGCGAGATTGTGCTTGCCGGCCCTCATCCACCAGAAATGCAGCACGCCGAACAGCGCGATCACATAGATCGCGCGATGCAGCGTCGCCCAGTGACGGCCGAGCCGGCGCACCATCGCGCGCGGCGAGGTCGCGGCCAGCGGAATCAGCAGCACGAACGCGGCGAAGCCGACCGTGATGAACGGACGCTTGCCGACGTCCTTCAGGATCGCAAGCACGTCGAACCACTTGTCGAACCACAGATACGTCGTGAAATGCAGCGTCGCGTAAAAGAACGCGAACAGGCCGATCATCCGGCGAAAGCGCAGCAACGCGGGAACGCCCGTCACGCGCCGAAGCGGTGTGACGGCGAGCGTGAGGCAGAGCATCACCAGCGTCCAGAGGCCCGTCGAACGCGTGATGAATTCGATCGGGTTCGCGCCGAGCCGGTCGGTCAGCCCGAACAGCACGAGACGGGCGAGCGGATAGAGTCCGGCCGCGAAAACCAGTACCTTGGCGGGGGCAAGCCAGCGCGGCGCGGCAGCACGCACTGCGCCGCCCCGGGAACTGCCGGCGGCAGCCGTGCGCGTGCCGGACGCGCGCGCGGGCGTCAGCGTCGAAGGAGGCATGTCGTTTCTCACCGGCGCGCTCAGAAGTTCTTCTTCAGGTCCATGCCCTGATACATCGACGCGACGAGATCGCCGTAGCCGTTGAACATCAGCGTCTTGCGCTTCGGCGTGAAGAAGCCGTCCTCGCCGATCCGGCGCTCGGTCGCCTGGCTCCAGCGCGGGTGATCGACGTTCGGGTTCACGTTCGAATAGAAGCCGTATTCGTTCGACGCGTACGTGTTCCAGCTCGTTTTCGGCTGCTTGTCGACGAAGCGGATCTTCACGAGCGACTTCGCACTCTTGAAGCCGTACTTCCACGGCACGACGATCCGCACCGGCGCGCCGTTCTGGTTCGGCAACACCTGGCCGTACACGCCCATCGTCAGCAGCGTCAGCGGATTCATCGCCTCGTCCATCCGCAGCCCTTCCGAGTACGGCCAGTCGAGCACCGGCGTCGACAGCCCCGGCATCTGCGACGAATCGGCCAGCGTGACGAACTGCACGTACTTCGCGTTGCCGGTCGGCTGCACGCGCTTGATCAGCTCGGACAGCGGCACGCCGATCCACGGGACCACCATCGACCAACCTTCGACGCAACGCAGCCGGTACACGCGCTCTTCGAGCGGCGCGAGCTTCAGCAGTTCGTCGAGATCGAACACCTTCGGGTGCAGCACCTCGCCTTCGACGCTCACGCGCCACGGGCGCGGCCGCAGCGTGCCGGCGTTCTGCGCCGGGTCGCCCTTGTCGGTGCCGAATTCGTAGAAGTTGTTGTAGGACGTGATGTCCTTGAACGGCGTGACCCGGTCGGCCGCAACGAACTTCGGGTTGGTTTTCGCCACGAGCTTCGCGGCCCGCGCGTCGGGCGACGCATAGGCGGCGAACGCCGCGCCGCTGCCGCCGAGCAATCCGCCCGCCGCCGCCAGGCCGGCGGCCTGCAAGACGCGCCGCCGGTTCTCGAACACCGCGCGCGGCGTAATCTGGCTCTGCGCGATGTCACCGCCGGTCAGTACGGTGCGCAAAGGGTGTTTGATCCACATCGTGCTGCTCCTCCTGCATGCGCGGCGCGCACGCTTCATGAGCGTTCGACCCGACCCATCCTGCGCCGTTCGACGCCCGGACCGCCCGCCCGTTACAAAAGAAAACCGCCGGGCACGCAGTGCGCCGGCGGTCTTTTGTCGGACCCGCGTCGGAAATCTTACAGCTTGCCGTAGCTGTGCAGCCCGGACAGGAACATGTTGACGCCGAGGAACGCGAACGTCGTCACGAGCAGGCCGGTGAGCGCCCACCAGGCGGCAACGGC
>NZ_QTPV01000042.1:0-70057 GCF_003857985.1 Burkholderia sp. Bp9090 | reverse complement strand
AACCGGCCAGCATACCGAGGTCAAAACACGACATTTCTAAGTAGCCAGAACACGACATTTCTAAAAAGCTACTACAAGACTTTTTGGCGCCAAATTCCATTATGTCAAATATGGGGAAGCCACTAGTTGCTTCGAAAGCGGAAGCCCCGTCGAAGTGCTCGAGTACTCTTCCATTTCCATCGAATTCTCTCTGCACGCGGAGAGAAGACGGCCGTCGGCCCGCCGGGGCGTTCGCCTCTCGCGACGACAAATATAAGCGTTCACAGCGATTACGATTGATCAGTAGCACCTGAGGCCGAGCCCCCTCTACAGCAGCTGACAAAGTTCGTAGGTCTGCTAATGCTGGGCGCCTACGAACAATGAAGTTATACGGCCCCGTCGATTTCGGTCAACGGGAACGCCAGTCACTTCAGGGTGCCTTACAGTGACTCAGCCATTCATTGCATGTTCGCCGTCGCCTTGCGGAGTTTCGCGACGTCCGCCGCCTGCACGGCCGGCGCGCCGTTGTTCCAGCCGGCGCGCATGAAGGTCAGCACGTCGGCGATCTGCTGGTCGTTCAACTGGTTCGAGAACGCCGGCATCGGATAAGCGGACGGCACGCCATCGATCACGAGCGTCTCGCTGCCGTTCAGCGTCACGTTGATCAGCGACGCGGCATCGCCTTCGAGCACGTTCGGATTGCCGGCGAGCGGCGCGAGCAGCGGCGCGTAGCCGCGCCCGTCCGCGCCGTGGCAATGCAGGCAGTAAGCGTTATACACCTTCGCGCCCGGATCGGCTGCCGGCCGGCCCAGCGCGACCTGCGTCGCCTTCGGATCGTAGCTGTACGGCGGCGCCCCTGTGCCGCCTGCCGCCGGCAGCGATTTCAGGTAACGGGAGATTGCCGCCAGATCGTCGTCCGTGAGGGCCTGCGTGCTGTGGTTGATCACGCTCACCATCGAACCGAACGCGGTCGCATGGCGGTTCGCGCCGGTCTTCAGGAACTGCGCGACCTCGGCCTCGTTCCAGCGGCCGAGCCCCGTGTTGGGCTCGCCGGTCAGGTTCGATGCGAACCAGTTGTCGATCGGCGCACCCGACAGGAACGCCGCGCCGCCTTCGTCGAGCGCCTTCTCCTGGAAGCCGACGCCGCGCGGCGTGTGGCACGACCCGCAGTGCCCGAGCCCCTGCACGAGGTACGCGCCGCGGTTCCACATCGCGTCCTTGGCCGGCTTGTCGGCGTAAGGCGTCGTGTCGAGGAACACCATGTTCCACAACGCGAGCGGCCAGCGCATGTTGAGCGGCCACGGGATGTCGGACGGCCGGTTCGCCTGCTTCACCGGTTCGACGCCGTGCATGAAGTACGCGTACAGCGCCTTGACGTCCTCGTCCTTCAGCTTCGCGTACGACGGATACGGCATCGCCGGATACAGGTTGTGGCCGTCCTTCGCGACGCCCTTGCGCAACGCGCCGGCGAACTCGGCTTCCGTATAGCCGCCGATGCCCGTTTCCGGATCGGGCGTGATGTTGGTCGTGTAGATCGCGCCCATCGGCGTGACCATCTTCAGGCCGCCGGCGAACGGCGTGCCGCGCGGCGCGGTGTGGCACGCGACGCAGTCGCCCGCTTTCGCGAGGTATGCGCCGCGCGCGACGAGCGCGCTGTCGGCCGGTGCCGTCTGCGCCGTCTGCGCGGCCTGCGCGGCCGGGCCGGCCAGCATGGCGGACAGCGCGAGCAGCGATGCACGGAACGTATTCAGGGTGAGGTTTCGCATGATCGTCGCCTCCCCTCAAGCCGTCTTCAGCTGGTCGCCGACCGGCAGCTTGCGCAGCCGCTTGCCGGTCGCCGCGAAGATCGCGTTGGACAGCGCCGCCGCCGTCGCCGCCGTGCCCGGCTCGCCGATCCCGCCCGGCGCTTCGCCGCTCTTCACCAGATGGACCTCGATCGGCGGCGTCTCGTTGATCCGCATCACCCGGTAGTCGGTAAAGTTGCTCTGCATCACGCGGCCGTCCTCGATCGTGATCTCGCCGTACAGCGCGCCCGTGATCCCGAAGATGATGCCGCCCTGCACCTGCGCCTCGATCGTGTTCGGATTGACGACCATCCCGCAATCGACCGCGCACACGGCGCGCTTGACCTGCACCTCGCCGCCGTCCACCGCGACGTCGATGACGATCGAGAAGAAGCTGCCGAACGCGTGCATCACCGACACGCCCCGCCCCTGCCCCTTCGGCAACGACGCGCCCCAGCCGGCGGCCTTCGTCGCGACGTCGAGCACGTTGCGTGCGCGCGGCGTCTTGTCGAGCAGCGCGCGGCGATATTGCACGGGGTCGGTCTTGGTCTGCGCGGCGAGTTCGTCGATGAAGCTCTCGACGACGAACGTGCCCCGGGTCGGCCCGACGCCGCGCCAGAACGCGGTCGGCACGTGGCGCGGCTCCTGGCGCACGTAGTCGACGAGCTGGTTCGGCAGGTCGTACGGCAGTTCGGCCGCGACCTCGACCGCGTCGGGATCGACGCCGTTCTGGAATGCGGGCGGCGCGAAGCGTGCCATGATCGACGAACCGACGATTCGGTGCTGCCATGCGACGGGCTTGCCGTTCGCGTCGAGGCCGGCCGAAATCTTGTCGTAGTAGCACGGCCGGTACATGTCGTGCTGAACGTCTTCCTCGCGCGTCCAGATCACCTTCACCGGCGCGTTGACCTGCTTGCCGACCTTCACGGCCTGGCCGATCATGTCGGTCTCGAGCCGACGCCCGAAGCCGCCGCCGAGCAGATGGTTGTGCACGACGATCTTGTCGGGCGACAGGCCCGTGAGTTGCTGCGCTGTGTCAACCGCGCGCGTCGGCACCTGCGTGCCGACCCAGATCTCGCAGCCGTCGCCGCGCACATGCACCGTGCAGTTCACCGGCTCCATCGTCGCGTGCGCGAGCAACGGCTGTTCGTAGACGGCGTCGACACGCGTCTTCGCGTTCGCGAATGCCTTGCCGACGTCCCCTTCCTTGCGTGCGACCGCGCCCTTGCCGTTCGCCGCCGCCTGCGCGAGATCCGCGAACAGATCCTTGGTCGACACCTTCGCGCCCGCGCCCTCGTTCCACTTCACGACGAGTGCCGATGCGCCGCGCTTCGCGGCCCACGTGTGATCGCCGACCACCGCGACCGCGTTGTCGACGCGCACGACCTGGCGCACGCCGGGAATCTTTTTCGCGGCCGTATCGTCGACGCTCGCGACCGTGCCGCCGAATACCGGGCTGTTCACGATCACCGCGTACAGCATGCCGGGCAGGCGCACGTCGAGCCCGAACTGCGCGGTGCCGTCGACCTTCTCCGGCGAGTCGAGGCGCTTCGCGGGCGTGCCGATCAGCTTGAAATCCTCGGGCTTCTTCAGGACGACGTCCTTCGGCACCGGCAGTTTCGCCGCAGCGTCGGCCAACTGGCCGTACGATGCGCGCCGGCCGCTGGGCGGATGCTGCACTTCGCCGTTCGCCGCGCGGCAGGTGGCCGGATCGACGTTCCATTGTTTCGCGGCCGCCGAGACCAGCAGGGTGCGCGCGGTGGCGCCCGCGCGGCGCATCGGTTCCCACGCATAACGCACCGACGTCGAGCCGCCGGTGAGCTGGCCGCCGAGCAGCGGATCCATGAACAGTTTCTCGTTCGGCGGCGCGTGGTCGAGCGTCACGTTCGACAGCGGCACTTCGAGCTCCTCGGCGATCAGCATCGGCAGCGCCGTATAGACACCCTGCCCCATCTCGACTTTCGGCATCACCAGCGTGACCTTGCCGGCACGGTCGATCTGCACGAACGCGTTCGGCGCGAACACGCCGGGCTGCGCCGGTTCGGCCGCGTCACCGCCGATCACCGAGCGCCGCGCATCGTCGCCCGCCGCCGGCAGGCTGAAGCCGAGCAGCAATCCGCCGCCGGCCGCCGCGCCAAGCGACATGCCGAGTTTGAGGAACGAACGGCGCGACACGCCCGCGCCGACCCGACCTGCTTCGATCAATCCTCGCGACATGTCAGGCCTCCTTCGCGGCTTGCTTCACGGCCGCGCGAATCCGGTTGTACGTGCCGCAGCGGCAGATGTTGCCGGCCATTGCCGCGTCGATGTCGGCGTCGCTCGGGTTCGGGTTCGATGCGATCAGCGCGGTGGCCGCCATCACCTGCCCCGACTGGCAGTAGCCGCACTGGACGACGTCGAGCTCGCGCCATGCCTGCTGGACCTTGTGGCCGGCCGGCGTCGCGCCGACGGCTTCGATCGTCGTGATCTTGCGGCCCGCGACGGCCGCGACCGGCAGGACGCACGAACGCGCGGCGACGCCGTCGAGATGCACGGTGCACGCGCCGCATTGCGCGATTCCGCAGCCGAACTTGGTGCCGGTCAGGCCGACGACGTCGCGCAGTACCCAGAGCAAGGGCATATCGTCGGGGGCGTCGACCGTGCGGGTTTCGCCGTTGATGTTGAGGGTGACCATTCAGCCTCCAGGGCCGGTAATTGGGGAAGCGCCGCCGGCGCGCGCCTCTGTTGCTGCCACTGAGCGAGCCATCACTGCACGGCACGCTCCGAATAAGCCTGGCGTCCGCACCATATGTGCGTCAATACCACGACGCGCGACGCCACCGGCGAATATTTCGCGTATCACATACCCGGCGCGGACAGCCGCTGAAGCAGCAATGCCGGATCGCATCGATTCAGTCCGACATTGCCTGGCAAGCGCGTCCGCAGCGGTCAAGCAACCTCCGCGAGGGTGCGGACAATCTCATTGACGCTACTCGCGCCGTCGACCATAACCACCCGCGATTGGCGCGAATATCATGCCGAAAATCCGCCACCACCCATAGTCTCTACAACGACATTTACGGCTAGGATTTCGGACAAGCGGACGGGGCGCCCCCAACTTTGCCGACTCCGCTCGCTCCGCTTCTGGCACGGTAACCTTGTCACACCGGGCCTACATACCCACGTATAGTGGGACTCCCGCCTCGGACGTCGTACACTTTGCTCTCGAGTCAAGCAATGCTCCTCCCAGCGCGATCGACATCCGTATTTCGCACACTGTCCAGAATTCTCTTTCTACTTCAGCCATGCACGTACGCTCAAATGATGATGGTAAGCAAGGCGATACCAACCCACTGTCCAGCCCGGTTGCGATTGGTGACACCGATTACCAACGAGAGCGATACCCATTACTCAGCGAAGCGGAAATACACCGAATCACGCGATTCGGTGAAGTCCGCGAGTGGAACGACGGCGATCAGATCTTCCGTGTGGGCGAGCCGGGCTTCGGTATGTTCGTCATCCTTTCGGGCTCGATTCGCGTCACTCGCCGGGATGCACTGAACCGACAGATTGTTGTCAAAGAACTGGGGGATCATCATTTCGTCGCCGAGGTTGGCCAGATATCAGGAGCGAGATGCCTGGTTGATGGCGATGCCGCTGGCAACGTCCGCGCACTTCAAGTTACACCGGCCAGGCTGCGCGCATTGTTGATCGCAGAAGCAGAACTCGGCGAGCGCATCATGAGAGCCTTGATCCTGCGGCGAGCTGGACTCGTCGAAGGCGGCAGCGGCATCGTCATCGTCACGGAATCAAATTCGCCGACTCTCAATGCACTTCAGAACTTTCTCACACGGAACAGCATTCCCCACACCGTCGTCGATAGTACGGATCTCGAGATTGCGCGCTACGTCAATCAATACCCCACCGATTCCGAAAACTATCCGCTCATTATCTGCCCGGACGGAAAGGTTCTCTGCGCGCCAACCGAAACCGAACTGGCGACAGCGCTCGACCTCGTTCCCGATTTTGACGAAGCCGAAGTGTTCGATGTCGCGATCGTCGGCTCGGGCCCTGCCGGCCTCGCCACTGCGGTATATGCAGCATCGGAAGGCCTAGCTGCCGTCATTTTGGATAACCACGCACCAGGCGGACAGGCAGGCGCGAGCGCGCGTATCGAGAACTTCTTCGGTTTCCCGGCTGGTATATCAGGGTATGCATTGACCGCACGCGCATATATCCAGGCTCAGAAATTCGGTGCGCGCGTCGCGATCCCGGTGGATGTCGAAGCCCTGGAATGTGACACATCTCCATTTCGCCTCCGGCTCGGCAATAACGGCGCGGTGCGGGCCCATTCGGTCGTCATAGCTACAGGCGCGGCTTACCGCAAGCCTGCGATCGAAGGGATCGAGCGTTTTCAGGGGCGAGGCGTGTATTACTGGGCCTCGCCGGTAGAAGCCAAACTATGCGCGGGGAAAAATGTCGTACTTGTCGGCGCCGGAAACTCGGCCGGACAGGCGGCCGTCTATCTGTCATCGCACGCGAAACATGTCAGCATGCTTGTCCGGGGACCGAATCTATCCGACAGCATGTCGCGCTATCTCATCGATCGCATCGAATCACTGGACAACATTGACATTCACTTCAATACGCAGATTGCGTCGTTTCGCGGTGAGGATGAGCTGCAGGAGATCGAGATTACCGGCTCCGACGGAAAGCGCACATCGAAGAAAACCGAGCACGTCTTCCTGTTTATCGGGGCGACACCTAACACCTCGTGGCTTGATGGATGTGGAGTTACCGTCGACACATCTGGCTTTGTGCTAACGGGATCCGGCGTTTCCGCACAAGCTGGAGAGCATGAAACCAGTGTCCGTGGCGTATTTTGTGCCGGAGACGTGCGGCATGATTCCACCAAGCGCGTGGCGGCCGCTGTCGGCGATGGAGCAGCGGTCGTCTCGCAGCTTCACAAGTTTCTTGCCAGCATGACCGCATAAAACAGCGTCGATAACGGGCGCGGTAACGGTGATGCCACCATCACCCGAGACAGCGCCCAATGCAACCGGTCCGGCGCTGTCTAGACACACGAATTGTCGAGCGTCATCACCGTGCTCGAGCAACTTTCTCGCCCGTCTTCCGGATAGGTGACGGCAATGCAAGCAGCCGTCGTGGCCCGTTAACACACGACATTGACTCTTGCAGATACGTTGACTTCGCAACGGGCTCCGCCGCCGATAAGGCACAACACATCGACTTCCGTCTTTCACGCTTTCCATGGAAGCAGAAGCGCAGTACCGTCCGGCAAGAACACGTCACCCGGTCAGATTTCAAGCATCGCATGGAGAGCAGTCAGATCCAGTTCAACGTGCATGTCGGATTTCGCACGTCCGAGAACGAGGTGCTGTGCCCCTTCAGACTCCGCTGCAAACTGCGTTTTGCCGCGCGAAGCGTCCGTGCCCCAACACGACTGCAATGCGCGCGATTTTCCAATCTCCATCATTGATGGAGCAATCACATTCGCATTCCTCCAACGCAGCTGGATCTCGAGCCAGTCGATGAAAGCACGAATCGACCTCGGAATGTAGCGCTGGCCCACATAAAGGGCAAAGATCTGCAGCGATGTCGGACGATTTTCGGCTAAGAGACTCACCAAACGCCCATTGGCTATTTCGTTCACTACCATTCGGCCGCACACCTGTGCGATTCCGATACCTTCAACAGCGAACTGAACTGCCGAACGCGCATCACTCACGGAGATCCGCTCGGGAAATTTCAAGCTCACCTCGCATCCGTCCACGCAATATCTGAAGTCACGCACGGGGCCGAAACGGCGGGGGGAATAATGAATGATGTCGTGGCGATCCAAATCGCCAAGCTCATGCGGAATGCCGCGTCGGGACAGATAGGCCGGGCTCGCGACCGTCACTGCGTTGAAGTCGCCAATGCGTCGCCCGCGGAGCGACGAATCCGGCAGCGGCCCTACCGCGATCGCACAATCGATTCCGTGCTCGACCAGGCCGCCCGGATCGCCACCGATTTCTAGGCGAAGTTCCACTTCCGGAAACATCAGGCGAAACTCCGGGATCAGCGGCAACACTGTATGAGCGATCTCCTGATCGATGTCCACCGACAAGCGGCCACGCGCCACCTCCCGCGCGCCGGCGAGATGAGCCTTCACTTCTTCGATCTCGCCCAGCACCCGCTCGCAGTGCTCAAAATACTGCGCGCCCTCGGTAGTCAAGCGCACGCATCGCGTGGAGCGCTGCAACAGGGTCACGCCGAGATGATTCTCGAGATTGCGTACCAGGCGACTGGCCGTTCCGGCGCTGATGCCAAGCAGTTTTGCCGCTGCCGTGAAGCTTCCCACACGCACGATGTACGTGAAAATCGACATCGCCTGCAGTGTGATTTCCATGGTTTTCTCCGAACGAATTCTGAGGAATGGCAGTATCAAGCCCGTAAAAATCCAATCATCTCCTCACAATCCAATCGGTTTGGAATTTACGTCTGCTGATTCAATAACCGACGACCCATCTTGCTCACCCATCGGCATTTCAGGTCATCGGCAGGTCCCGGGCCGAACTCGATCATCGCCAGCATCCGGCCCAAGTTCTGCCTTACTTGCGTGTCGTGTTCTCGAAGAAAGTGAGCAGATCCGCATTGACCTGATCGGCGTGCGTGATCGCGATCCCGTGCGATCCGCCCGGATACACCTTCAGCGTCACATTCGGCGCAATCGCGGCCGTCCGGCGCGCCGACGCGTCGATCGGAACGATCTGGTCGTCGTCTCCGTGCAACACCAGTACCGGCACGTTGATCTTTCGAAGATCCTCGGTGTAATCCACTTCCGAGAACTCCCGGATACAGTCGAACTGGCCCTTGATCGAGCCCATCATGCCCTGCGACCAGAACGAATCTATCGTCCCCTGCGAAACCGTCGCACCCTCACGATTGAAGTTGTGGAACGGCACCGCCAGATCCCTGTAAAACTGCGAGCGGTTCTTCAAAACACCTTCGCGAATACCGTCGAACACTTCCATCGGCAAGCCACCCGGGTTCGCTTCCGTCTTCAGCATGATCGGCGGTACCGCACCGATCAGCACCACTTTCGCTACACGTGCCGTGCCGTGACGGCCGATGTAGTGCGCCACCTCGCCGCCACCCGTGGAATGGCCCACCAGCATCGCACCGCGCACGTCAAGGTGATCGAGCAGCGCAGCCAAATCGTCCGCATAGGTATCCATATCATTGCCGTCCCACGGCTGCGCCGAGCGACCATGTCCTCGACGGTCGTGCGCAATGACCCGGTAGCCGCGACCGCCGAAGAACAGCATTTGCGCATCCCATGCATCCGAAGTCAGCGGCCAGCCGTGCGAGAAAACAACGGGCGTGCCATGGCCCCAGTCCTTGTAGAAAATTTCGGTATCGTCACCCGACTTAAAGTAACTCATTGCGCAACTCCAAACTTGTCTTGAATTGAATACATGTTCGGCGTATCGGCGGACGGCGCGTAACGGCATCGGACCATGACACGCCATCCGACCGTACTTCCGTTAATTGTGCTTGATATCGAAACGATCGGCGTTCATCACCTTCGTCCACGCGGCAACGAAGTCACGCACGAACTTCTGCTGCGAATCCTCGCTGCCGTACACTTCCGACAGCGCGCGCAGTTGCGAATGCGAACCGAACACCAGGTCGACACGCGAGGCCAGCCACTTGAGCTCGCCCGTCGCACGATCCCGACCTTCATAGGCTTCGTTGGCCTCCGAGGTCGGCTTCCACTCCGTGCCCATGTCGAGCAGATTGCGGAAAAAGTCGTTGGTCAGCACTTCGCGACGGTCCGTGAACACGCCGTGCTTCGAATCGCCCACGTTCGTGCCGAGCACGCGCAGGCCACCGATCAGCACCGTCATCTCCGGCGCCGATAGCGAAAGCAGTTGCGCCTTGTCGATCAGCAACTTCTCTGCCGGGATCGTATATGCACCTTTCAGGTAGTTGCGGAAGCCGTCAGCGATCGGCTCGAGAACCGCCATCGAATCGACATCCGTCTGCTCGGCGCTTGCATCGCCGCGCCCCGGCGTGAACGGCACCGTGATCTCGACCCCGGCTGCTGCTGCGGCCTGCTCGACACCCGCATTCCCCGCGATCACGATCAGGTCGGCCAGCGAAACCTGCTTGCCGCCCGTGGCCGCACGGTTGAATTCCACCTGCAGCGCGCCCAGCACCTCCAGCACCGTGGCCAGTTGCGCCGGCCGGTTCACTTCCCAGTCCTTCTGTGGCGCGAGACGCACACGCGCGCCGTTCGCTCCGCCGCGCTTGTCCGAACCGCGGAACGTCGAAGCCGACGCCCACGCAGTGGAGACCAGTTCTGAGACCGACAGACCCGATGCGAGCACCTTGGCCTTCAGCGCGCTCACATCCTGTTCGTCTACCTGGGGATGATCCGGCATCGGAATCGGATCCTGCCACAGCAATTCCTCGCTGGGCACTTCCGGACCCAGATAACGCACGCGCGGCCCCATGTCACGGTGCGTCAGCTTGAACCACGCGCGCGCGAATGCCTCGGCGAACTCGTTCGGATTCTCGAAGAAGCGGCGCGAGATCTTCTCGTAAGTCGGGTCGGCACGCAGCGCAATATCCGAGGTCAGCATCGTCGGTACACGGCGTTTGCCCGGTTGAAACGGATCCGGCACACTGTCCGCACCGGCGCCGCCCTTCGGCTGCCACTGATGCGCGCCAGCCGGACTCTTCGTTAGCTCCCAGTCGTAGCCGAATAGATTCCAGAAGAAATTGTTGCTCCACTGCGTCGGCGTCGACGTCCAGATCACCTCGAGGCCGCTGCCGATCGCATCGCCCGCCTTGCCTGACCCGAACGAACTCTTCCAGCCCAGCCCCATCTGTTCGAGCGGTGCCGCTTCGGGCTCAGGCCCGACGTGCGACGCATCACCCGCACCGTGGGTCTTGCCGAACGTGTGGCCGCCCGCGATCAGGGCGACGGTTTCCTCATCGTTCATCGCCATGCGTGCGAAGGTCTCACGGATGTCGCGCGCCGACGCCAACGGGTCGGGGTTGCCGTTCGGGCCTTCCGGGTTCACATAGATCAACCCCATCTGCACTGCCGCCAGCGGCGTCTCGAGCTGACGATCGCCGCTGTAGCGCTTGTCGTCCAGCCAGGTCGATTCCATGCCCCAGTAAACGTCCTCGTCCGGCTCCCACGAGTCTTCCCGGCCGCCCGCGAAGCCGAACGTCTTGAAGCCCATCGATTCCAGCGCCACGTTGCCAGTCAGTACGATCAGGTCCGCCCACGAAATCTTGCGTCCGTATTTCTGCTTGACCGGCCAGATCAATCGCCGGGCCTTGTCCAGCCCGACGTTGTCCGGCCAACTATTCAGGGGTGCGAATCGCTGTTGACCTCGCCCTGCACCACCGCGGCCATCCCCCGTCCGGTATGTGCCGGCACTATGCCACGCCATGCGCACGAAAAACGGCCCGTAGTGACCGAAGTCCGCCGGCCACCAGTCCTGCGATGCCGTCATCAGCGCGCGCAGATCGGCCTTGACCGCAGCCAGATCCAGACTATTGAATGCTTCAGCATAATCAAAGCCCGGATCCATCGGATCCGCCTCGCTCGAATGCTGGTGCAAAATCTTGAGGTTCAACTGGTTCGGCCACCAGTCGCGGTTCGTCGTCCCGTTACGCTTTCCATGGTTAAACGGGCACTTTCCCTCATTCGACATCTGGATTCTCCTCGTGTTGCAAATACGCAATCTTCAGTAAATCAACGTATATCCGAGCGTTCACTGATCCCGGAACTCTTCACTGCAAATCTGCAAAGTAAAAAAATGGCGGAACACCTTCCGTAACGATCTTCCAGACGGCTTTGTTGCTCGCGACCATCTTGAGCGCAGGCCCGGCGTTCTCGGTGACCTCACTTGCATTCTTACTCATGGTCGTCCGGAACCTGCTCGCATCGATCAGATGCGGAACATCGATCGCGCGAATTTGAACTCCCAATTCGGCGAGAGCAAATAGGCTTCAGCAGCATGACGTCCAGTCGAGCCGGCTGGCCTATCGACACGAGTTGCCTTCCTGGCTTCAATCGCCCGTGGCACGTCGACGCACAAACGTTTCCGTACGGGACAACACGCCCCGTCGGACGAGCTATATCGCTCCCTACCGATTCAAAGGAGTTCGATGTTCTCCAGATCAATTGATACGACCAGTGGTTCGGAAATCGAAGTACCGTCAGGCATGCGCGGATAAATCCGACGACGCATCGGAACTCGGATGCCGGAGACGGTCACATAGTCGCTCACGTAGTGCGCGCCAGGCGTGTTTCCGGCAATCTCTACGTCATAATCCAAACGGCGAATCAAGTTGTCGGGCCCGACATACATTGCCTGCACCTTGCTGAATACTTCGAGCGTCGCGGGGTACACTACACGGATCTTCCGCCACCATTCACCTTGCTCCGACCACGGTCCGACGTCTTCACATTCGACACCATCGAAAGCAAGCAGGAACGGAGAATTCAGATACGTCCACATCGCACATCCGGCAAAAAAGGCCAACTGCAACGCATTCCACGGCGTCTCCAGCGTGTGGCCAGCGAACAATTCGCGCGGCTGCGCCTGGGCTTCAATGACGCGCCCCGAGTCGTCGAGGAGCGCAATGCGATCACCAGTGAACTCGCTTCGCGCGGCCACCGTCGCGAACGGTGCATGCGATGCCCACTGGCGATCCGTTGCAACCGAGACACGCGTGCGATCCAGCACGCCGCTCTGCCCTTTCAATCCCCACAGCGCGCCGCCCTGAATCAGATCGGCACGGACCTCCCGAAATGTCCGCCATTGCTCGATCCCGCCATGCGCATCGATAATGCTTTGAGCGACTTTATTCATTTCTTCACCCCAAAGTTTAAATAGTTCATAGACGGAATCGTTCAGAACCCCACATCAATTCAAAAACTGATATCGCAACCAATCCATGCCAGATCTAGTTTGAGCACCTCGATAAACGGATAAATCCCAAAAAAAGCAAATAGGCCACTGAAGAGTACGACATTCGATATAACCAATACGCATCTAAATACTATAAATCAGACATGCTAGACGAAATCTTTATATCGATAAAAAAATGAGACAATATACTTCTCCAGCAAATCCAACACACGGACGATGTGATATTTTTATTCACGATTTGCAACGCAGACAGACTGTGAGCCTGCGATCTCAGTCGTGCGATTGATTGATCCTAATCGGCAGTTCATTCGCCTGCACGTCGACGCGCCGAAATCGCATTCAGGGGCCAGTAGGTGCTTGATACCGATACGTGACTGCCTCGGCAAGCGAACGATGAGGTAGCCACTTGCCCCCCATTCTCGGCCATGCGTACGAACTCTCTGCACGCCTTCACTACGGACCTTCATCCCCGTGCTGTCGACCGCCGGATCAATCGGCTCGGTGCTTTGAAAAAGCTTCTGTTGAACCTCGTTCTTTTGCGACCAACAGCAGAGCACCGTGTAGCTCGGCCCGGGCAGGGTGATAGAGAAATCCAGATCACGAAGACTCCGCGCGGAACCCTGCAAAACACTCAGCGGCAAGCTGAGCACGGCCTTCAGACCAGACAATGCCCCAATAGGTGCATCGTCGCGCAGGCGTGTGCAATCACGCTTCAGTTCGGCATCGGCCGCACTCGCAATGGCGATTTCGTCGTCTCGCATCGTACCGATATCTCTGTTGATCAGTCCGGCGTTGCAGCCCACTCGGTTCCCGGCGCGATATCGCACCCTTGAATCTCGCGTGTTGCTTGCGTGCCTGCTCATCTTTCTGACAAAAAATCGATAACTTATGAAAGAGCACGAACTGTTGTCACGCGGTTCATGGTGCACCGTCGCACGTAACCTTCTTCATGCCCAACCTGACTGATGCTGCATTGCCGCGGCTCCTATGATCAACGCTGCTTACCAATTCTCAAAGGACATTTATGAGTATGATTTGAGACAAACATCGACCCTGTCCTACGCGTCACATTGAGTCTACAAATAGCCCTATTTTGGTGCGGCACCATCAGAACGCATCCATCTACCGAAGCACGGCCTTTCCATATGTTGGGATATGACGACGAGATGTCGGCGCACAACGTTCCGTGGTCAATTCCCACAATAAAATTCTGGTCCCTACACAAATGATCGTCACCTTATAAAAATAATTTCGGATCCCTGCATTACTTCACTACACCCCCTATAATTCACCATTTTGATGAGAGACTTGGTGGGCAAAATGCATCGAATTGGTTTTCTCCTGACGGAAGGTTTCCAGGTGATGGCAATCGGGACTCAGGCTGTGTTCGAGATTGCGAACGTCGTAGCAAAAGAGCAGATTTACCATCTAACGAATGTTTCCGTCGCCGGCGGGCCGGTTCGTTCGTCGCTCGGTCTTTCGGTTCTGACTGAACCCGCAAACACGGCCGCTGCAGCCGATACATGGATGATCGGAGGTGTGATTAATCCGGGCACCCGGACCTCATCGGCCGCCGAACTTCAATTCATCAAAGAGATTAGCAGCAGTGCCCGGCGCGTGGCCGGGCTATGTACAGGTGCATTCATCCTCGGCGAGGCGGGCCTGCTCAATGGAAGACGTGCCACAACCCACTGGGCCTATGCAGACGAACTGCAACGGCGCTTGCCGCTTGCCCAAGTCGTGCGCGACTGGATCTTTATTACCGATGGCCCGATTTGGACGTCCGCCGGGCTGACTGCAGCCATGGATCTCGCGCTCGGTATGGTGGAAGAAGATATCGGCCCCGAGTTTGCGAACTCGGTTGCGCGTGCACTCGTGATGAATCAACGACGTTCGGGCCGGCAATCGCAACAATCCGAGTTGCTGGCACTAGCTCCCAAGTCCGACCGGATACAACTCGCGCTCGAATACGCTCGCGCCAATCTGGCAGGGCCCTTGCGCGTCAGCGATCTCGCACGAGCCGCACATATCAGCACTCGGCAATTCGCGCGCATCTTCCTCGCGGAGACTGGCGAGTCTCCTGCCAACGCGATCAAGCGGCTGCGACTCGAAGCGGCAAGGGTCCTGATCGAGCGCGGCCGGCATACGCTCGATACCATTGCACGCGAAACGGGATTTCGCGACCGCAATCACCTCCGCGAAGCGTTCGTTCGCAGTTACGGCCTGACTCCTCAGGCGGTGAGAAGATCCGTTCGCAATTCGATCGAAGATCAGCCCGAGGAACTAAGCGAAGCTGCCTGACGAACTGGCACGCGCGGGACGAGTAATTGATCTCGCGTTCTCGGCCGATCAACCACCATGAGCGGCGTTGATCCTGTCCTCACCACGCCCAATCGAGTCGCCAATCTGGCAACGTCAAGCCGCCCTCGACGAACGACACGCAATAGCCCGGTGCCACGCTTGTGTCGCGCGGAGATATGACGACATTGCCGATCACGATTTCCGTCGCGGACATCGGTCTTCGACCGACAAATGACCGCGAACGCCGAGCGTCAAGGTGGACACACCCACTGATCGGAAAAGTCGACGCCACCTGAACCTGCATCGCGATGCCAATCATTAGCATCACCTGATAGTTCAAGGGCGCCGCCTCAGACATCAAACGAAAGAAGCTGTCGATATCATCATTCGATTCGATCGTCAGCGATTCGGCTTCGGCATGTGCTCGCCAATTGCACAGTCCAGCAGCTCAAACATCAGCCGCACATGCCGCAGGCACCGGAACGTCGATTGCGTGGTCGCGCCCGGCACACTGTCGACAGTCCGATCGACGACGAATGACATTCCTGCGGAGCATCGAGTTCCTGTCCAGTAGCGGATGCCCTACTTCAACGCGGGGAAATCCACGACCGTGTCATTCACTCGATTGAATACGTTCGTGAACGTGATGAGCGCGATGGCCAGAGCAACATCAACGACGGACTCGTCCGAGTATCCTGCTGACCGGAAAGCCTCCAATTCCTCTGAAGCAATTGTTCCGCGGCTTTCCTGAAGAACCCGAATGAACCGAATCAGCGCATCGCGACGTGCGTCACCAGTGGGCTCCAGGGCCCTAATCGCGCGCACGGAATCGACCGCGATACCGGATGCCTTGCTGGCCAGGCTATGTGCTGCCACGCAGTAGTCGCAACCGGAAATGGCGCTGACCACGAGTTTGATCGTTTCGCAATCCTGTGCGGACAGCGAGCCCTTCGAGAGCACCGCGTCGGCGGAAAGAATCGCCTGCAGCGCAGGCGTATTCAGAGCACCGATGGCCGCATAAGCGTTCGGAACCATGCCCACCGCCTTGCGGATGGTGGCAAAAACGTCGGCGGTCGCGCCAGTGGCCGCAGCAGCGGCAGGCGTATTGATCCGGGCAGTCATTTGGTCAGCTCCATTTGAGGTTGTCTTCGCGGGCGAGCCATTCGCCATCGAAATTTGATAGAAGTCTTGTTGATTGAATCGGTCAGGCACCGAGGGCACCGTACAAGCATCGTCCAGTTTCAGGCACGGGCGTTTCTGCTAAGGACCGCGTTGAGAGCCAAGGCGATCAGTTCGGCCAGCGCCGCCACGGCTCCGATGCCCCAGACAGCGCCTGAGCTCAACACTGCGGCGCCCAAGGTACTGCCGACAGAAAAACCGAAGTACATGGTGGACGTATTGAGCGCGAGGGCAACCGGCGCTTGCGCCGGCGCGCCGGCCGCGATGAGCCGCGACATCTGGGCCGGGAAGTACGACCAGACAGTAAAGCCCCAGACAGCGACTGCAACAAGCACCGGAACCAGGGCAACCTGCGGCGGCAGACGCGAGGCGATAGCCAGCGCCAGGAACGACAGGCCCAGCAGCATCAGCGATCCGTGCACCACCCGATTGGCCCCGAAGCGGTCATTGAACACACCTCCAGTCATCACCCCTGCTGCCGCAGAAAGCCCCCATAGAGAAACCGTCGCCGTGATTGCATTCGGGCCGAAAGCAAGGACGGCATCCAGGTATTCCGCGATGTACGGATAGGCAGCAAAGGCGCCGATCGACCAGAACAGGCTGACTCCAAGCAAGCGCTGAATCGGAGCCTGGCGGATCACGGACACACGTTCGCGCAGGCTCGCCACGGCAACTCCCTCTCCGGCGTCGCGGGCAATACCCGCGAAGATGCCCGCAATGGCGATGACGCTCATTGCGCCGACCAGCAGAAAGGTCGCACGCCAACCGAAAGCGTGACCGATCATCCCGCCTAGCGGCAGTCCGAGTGCGATGGCCAATGTCTGGCCCGCGCTGACGATGGCGAGTGCGCGGCCTCGCATGCTCGGCGGCACGATGACACCGGCGAGCCCATTGGCCGCTGGTACATACAGGCCTGCAGCGATAGCCATCAATACCCGTGCTCCGATCAGCAAGGCGAACGATGCGGACACCGCCGCCGTCACGTTGCCGATGGCGAACAGCGACATGGCTGCGAGCAAGACCCACTTGCGCGCCATCCGGCCGGTGGCAACCGTGGAGATCGGTGATGACAGCGCCAACACAAGGGTGAAGACGATGACGAGCACCGCAACGGTCGGGACCGGCAAACCGAAGTCCTTGGCCATGACCGGCAGCAGCGGCGCAATCATAAAGCCCTCGGTGCCGATGGCGAACGTTCCGAGGGCAAGGAACCCGGCCGGCATGAGCGCGGCTCGGGAGTTCACGGCGAGCGACACGTTCATGACGCGAGTCTCGTTGATGTGGGTCCGCACCCGTGCGGACTCAATGGTATGGCCGGATGCGTCAGACCGGGATAGGGTTCGCGGCGATCTCGGCGTTGAAGCCATCGATCAGCGCGTGTTCGCCCAGGCCGGGATTGTCGCGCAGCGCGCGAATCGCCTCGACAAAGACTTCGGGCTCTTCGGTCGCCAGGCCCTTCATCGTTTCTGCGATGAATGCATCGAGCGGCATGGCGCGCGGGTCGCCACTCTTCTTGATGAGGTCGGTGTCGACCCACGGAGGCGCGATTTCCTGCACGGACACGCTCGTGCCCTTGAGCATGAAGCGTTGCGACAATGCATACGAATGCAGCGCCGCCTTCGAGGCTGAATAGACCGCGTTGGTCGCGATCGGCACATAGGCCAACACCGAGGTGTTGTAGATGATCGTCGCGCGAGGCTGCGCCTTGAGGTGCTCGATCAACGCCGAGGTCAGACGAATCGGACCCAGCAGATTCGTGTCGAGGATTTGGCGGGAGACGGTATCATCGATCCGGCCGGAAGGATCATCAAACGGCATGATCCCGGCATTGTTGATCAACACGTTCAGCGACGGATAGTCGCGAATCACCTGCGCTGCGACGCGGTCGATGTCGGCCGCATCCGAAATGTCCAGCGCCACACCTTCCATGCCCGGATTGGCTGTCGTGACCTCATCGAGCAGAGCCTTGCGGCGCCCGGCGATGATGACCTTGTTGCCTAGTGCGTGAAACTGCTCGGCCAGCGCGCGACCAATGCCGGAAGTGCCGCCCGTGATGAAAATGGTATTGCCCGTCATCTGCATGATTCTTCATTTCCCTTGCGCCACCATGGCGCTTTCGATGTATGAACTATGCGCGAGTTGGGTTGCACCTCAAATGACATATAAACGGCGATAACAGTCATGCAAGACTCGTGACGGGAACGAATACCCGGTCGTCAGCTGGTTCCCATGAGAATCCTGCGCTCTCCCCAGGCAGCGGCCGAAGGACCATTACTCCAGAAACAGATCGATCTGCGCCGCGAAGTCGTCGATTTCCTGGAACAGGAAAGCATGGCCCGCGTCTGGGTAGAGAATCAGCTTGGCGTCCGGCGCTTGCTGCGACAGGACATAGGACCGATAGGCCGGCAACATGACGTCATGCGCGCCGTTGGCGACCAGGACCGGCATGCGCAATTCTTTTGCGCGGTGCAAGACGCCCGGCCAAGTCGAAATGGCCTTGATCTGCGCCATGAAAGCCTCGGCCGTGACCGCTGGCCCCACATGCGACTGCTCGGCAATGCGATTCAGCGAAGCTTTGCCCGCAGCGACACTTGTTTCGGATTCGGGGTAGAACAGGAACAGGAAATCGGCGGCGTCGTTTACGCTGTGCGACATGACTTGCGGCACACGGGGGTGAGGCTGAGGGCCTTCCGTGATGCCGCCCGGACTGGACCCCGCGACAATCAGGCGACGGATGAGATGTGGAGCGTCCAGCGCAAGCTGTTGAGCGACAACGCCGCCGAGAGACCAACCGAGGACGTCGACCTGCCCTAGCCCCAGTTCCTCGACGACCTCGGCAACGACTACCGCCATTTCGGCAATCGTTTCCGGCACCCGACCTTCGGATCGACCGATGCCGGCACTGTCGAACCGAATCACCCGCCTGTCGGCCGACAAGACCTTGATGAACGCCGGATCCCAGTCGTCCATGGTGCCACGGAAACGCTGAAGCAAAACCAGAGGTACGCCACCGTCCGGTCCGTCCTGCATGGTGGCGAGTTTGCCACGGCGAGTGTTCAGCCAGCCGATGCGCGAGGTGTCGCCCATGTCATTCCCCCATCCCGTTGTGATGCCGGCAGGTTATCTCGAGACAGGGAAGCTTGAATGACGTAAAGGCGTCTAATCAGGTCATGTGACTGTGCCGTCTTCCATTGGCTTCGGGTCGCGCTTCAGGCTTGTGGGCGCTTGCCCATAGTTGCGCAGGAAGGCGCGCCGCATCCGGTCGCGGTCAACAAAGCCGGTGTCGCGTGCAACGATGTCTAGCGGATGGCGCCCATCCTCCAGCATCACACGCGCGGCCTCCAGGCGCAGCCGCTCGACCGCTTTGGCTGGAGACTGCCCCGTCTCTTCGCGAAACACGCGACTGAACTGGCGCGGCGACAGGCTGGCTGCTTCGGCCAGTTCCTCGATCGACAGCGGATTGCGCAGGTTTTCGCGCGCATAGGTCAGGGCGCGCTTAATTCGGTCGGAGCGCGGTTCCAGCTCCAACATCGCCGAGAACTGAGACTGCCCGCCCGGGCGGCGATGATAGACGACCAGTTTGCGGGCGATGGACCGGGACAGAGCTGAGCCGTGATCATCTTCAAGCAATGCCAACGTCAGGTCGATCGCCGAGGACATGCCCGCCGAGGTCCAGATATTGCCGTCACGGATGAAGATACGGTCGTCATCCACCCGCACCTTCGGAAAGCGCAATTGCAGATCGCGCGCATGCGCCCAATGGGTCGTTGCCGTGCGCCCATCCAAAAGACCCGCCTGTGCCAGCACAAAGGCACCTGTGCAAACCCCTGCCACCCGTCTGGCTTCGCTACCGGCGCGGGCAACATAGGTGCACAGTCCGGCCGAAACGCTCTTGGGAACCAGTTCGCCAGCCACCATAAGCGTATCGGGCACGATGTCCACCGGCACGGTTTCAATGCCTGCGTTCATCGAGGAGTGAACCGTGCCGCCATGTTCGGACAGTAAAGTCAGCCGGTAGCCATCGTCGCCAAGCTCAGCATTGGCGAGCTCAAAGGCCGCCAGCGCAGCCAGCCCCATCAGTTGGAACCCGTCTTCAAGAATCAAGCCGACCTGTCGCATCAAGTCTTCGTCCCAAAAAAATGCAGGATCATAATAATTTTGCCGCGATCTTGCAGGGAACACCAGAATTCGTGGTGCTTGACACCCATCCGATCACGATGGCGTAAACGAGAATATAGTTATCGCAATTTGACAAGTAAAAGTATCACTTCGCCGGTCATTGTCAGCCCGGAAATGCGAAATGCTCGTGAATTCATGAAGTCGTACGTAGCGCACCAATGTCGTCACCGGAGGCGAGCCACGAAGGTCGAGTGGTGTTCAGGTGCAACTGCAACAGGCTCGCAGCCCTTTCCGTCGCCACCGCGGTCCGATGAGTGCGCCGTCGTGCTCTGAAGAATCGCAACTGCCATGCCAGATTCCTGGCGGCCTTGCTCGATCACATTGCAATCATGGGTGCTCAAGTTGCACTCGTGGGGGTCTTTGCGCCGATGTCTGGTTCGACACGGGAAAGGGCTGGCGGCAACACGCAGGGTATCCGCCACATCGTGCGCACGCATGCGCATATCGATCACGTCGGCATGACCGACCGGTTTCCGATGACGGCCACCGTCGCGATCTCGCGCCGCGAGCTCGAATTCACCGCCTCGGGGATCATGGGCCCGCTGATGTACACCGCCGCCGATACGAAACATCTGATCGACCGCCTGCACACGCGCGGCGCGATCCGTCTGCTCGACGTCGACGGTACCTTCGAGGAAGAGATCGTTCCGGGCGTCGCGGTCCGCCTGTCCGGCGGTCGCACGCCGGGTTCGCTTTCGGTTCGTCGAAACCGATGAAGGCATCGCGAACATCTACGACGATATCGCATACAACCTGCAGGACCAACTGATCGACCCGATCCTCGATCAGGCCGCGCACGAACCCACGATCACCGCGAACCGCGCAATGTCGACGCTCGACGAAAAGCGCGCGCTCGCAACGAGCCGGTTTCTGCTGCCGAGCCACGATGCGCCTGCGCTGATCAGCGGCGGAAAGGTCGTCGGCGTGATGCAAAACGCGATCTCCAATCCGCAGGCCGATGTCACGAAGGCGGCCAGTTACACGTCGTTGACCGCCGGTTGATGCCGATGTCCTACCCGCTACGTCGAGCGCTCGGGCTGCTGATCTGCGCGGTGGGCGCATGGCACGTCGCGGCCGAGCTGGTTGTCCACGCACTCGGCGGTTGGCCGGCCGCCCCCGCGCGCGTCCACCCGGCTTTCCGGAGCGCGCTTCCCAGGCTCGAAAGGACCCACCATGACTACGCCCATTTCAGCGCGCACGACCCGCGCGCTTCGCGTCTTGAGTCTCGCATACTTCGTCCAGGCGACGGGCGCGCTCTCCGTCGTCGGCAGCCTCGATTCGATCTCGCATCAGTGGGGGCTCGCGGATTCGCCAAGCGTGTACCTCGTGACCGTGTTCGGCGTCAGGTTTGCGCTTGCAGCGCCGCTGCTGCAGGTCGGCTTCGGCCATCTGCGCCGCCGCCAGGTATTGCTCGGCCTGACGCTGTTCAGCGCGGCCGCCCTGCTGCTCGCAGCCGCGCCGAATTGTCCGGTGCCGCTGCTGTCGCGCGTGCTGATGGGCCTCGGCGCAGAATTCATCGGCCCGGTGCTCGGCGCGTTGGGCTCGAGCCTCGTCGAACGCGATCAACAGGGCAACGCGATCGCCGTCGTGCTGCTCGGCCTGAGCGTCGCCGGTTTGGTAGGAATGCCGCTGTCCGCGTGGATCGCACGCGCATGGGGCGCTCGCGTGCTCTTTCTCGTCATTGGACTCGCAGGCGCGGTGACCGCCGCGGTGATCGTTCGCGCCGTTCCGGACACGAGCCGAGGGGAAACCCTCAAATTCGCGACGATTGCGTCGCTGCTGACGCCCACCGATACGCTCAGCGCGTTTCTGGTGGTCTTCTTCATCGCGGCCGGCGTCTATTCGACCTATGCGTTCATCGCGCCGATCATTCGCGACGTGTTCCACGCCAGCGCCGATACGGTGTCGACCGCGCTGATCGTGTTGGACGTCGCGGGCATCGTGGGCAACCTGTTCGTGATGCCCGCCGCGCGCCGCTACCGCGCCGAAGCGATGCTGTTTGCCGGCCTCGCATTGCTCGCGCTCGACCTCGTGTTTCTCCGCTTCACGCCGCCGAGCCTGCGTCTGCCGTTCGTCGCGCTCCCCGCGTGGGCGTTCGCGAGCGACCTGCTGTGGCCGTCGCAGCAACGGCGCATCGTCGAACTGATGCCCCAATGGCGAGGTATTGCGCTGGCGTTGACCGCGTCGTACGTGTTTTGCGGCATCGGCGTCGGCTCGGCCATCGCCGGCTGGGTCTATCCCGCCTTCGGCCTGACAGGCTCGGTCGGCAATTCGCTCGCGTTTCTCGCGCAGGCGACCGGCAGCCTGCTCGTGTCGCGCGCCGCGGTCAACGGGAGACTCAGTGCCGCCACGTGCAGTGCATCGCTTCAATCCTGAACCCGGCGACGCACTCCATGCAGCCGCGTCGCGTGCGGGCCGTGCGCATCCGCGTGCGCGTCGCGGTGACCGAATGTCAGGCCCGCCGCACCGCGTGGCGCCCGTTCCGTTGCGCTCGTCAACCGCTTTTTCCGTCTATTGCCGAAACTGTTTCTCGCCATTTCGCGCTACTCGAGAGCCGAGCGAAGGTCGACAATCCCGACGACTGCTCAGTCCGCGCGAACGCGCGTTCACGTGTCCTTCTCGAGGCATAGCCATCATGTTGAGTGCGTTGTCGACCCTTCTCGCCAACCAGTTCGTCGGCGAGCTGCTCGCGCAGCTAACGGGCGCACCGATCCCCGGCCCGCTGATCGGGATGCTGCTCCTGCTCGGCATCCTGATCTGGAAGAGCGGGCCATCGCCGGACCTCGAGAAATTCGGCGACGACCTGCTGTCGTGGCTCGCGATGCTGTTCGCGCCACCCGCCACCGGCCTGATGACCGCATTCGACCAGTTGACGGCGGACTGGTGGCGCATCGCGGCCGCCATCTTGCTCTCGACGTTGCTTGGTCTCGCGACCACCGGATGGATCATGGAGCGACTCAGCAAAACGCCCGCTGCCGAAACGGAGACCGAACATAACACCTGATCTCGCGTCCGCATGGGCCATATTGCAACACCAACCGCTTTTGGGGGTTGCTCGCAACGCTGGTCGCCTATCAGATCGGACTGTTCGCGAACCGAACCGCGCACGGACACGTGCTCGCGCGTCCCGTTCTCGTCGCGGTGCTGCTGCTCGTCGGATTGCTGTCGATCAGGCACGTGCAATACCGCGACTACCTGGCGGCTACGCAGTATGTGCACTTTCTGCTCGCGCCGGCGACCGTCGCGCTCGCAATCCCGATGTTCCGCAGTTTTCACCACATCCCCAGAACCGCTCGTGCGCTCGTCCCGGCGCTTGCGATCGGCTCGATCGTGTCGGCCGGCAGCGCCGCATTCGTCAGCAAAGGGCTCGGCGCCGCGCGGGTGGTCACGGCATCGCTGATCGTGCATTCGGCGACCACGCCCATCGCGATGAGCATCTCGCGTCGCATCGGCGGCGACCCCTCGCTGACCGCGACCTTCACGCTGCTTGCCGGCATCGCGGCCGTGATGCAGATCGGCGTGGCGATTAAGGTGATGCGCGTCGTCGATTCCCGCGCACACGGCTTGGCTGCCGGAACTACGGGCCACGGGCTGGCCACCGCGCGAATGCTGAGTATCAGCGAACAGCCAGCGCGTTCGGTGGGCTGGCGATCGGAATGAGCGGCGTGCTAACCACACTTGTCGCGCCGGTGCTCGCCGCGCTGGTCCGATGAACGACGCTGCGAGGCGATCGCCATCGCGACCGGGGAACGAAACAGCGGCGGCCGGGAATGCCGCGCGCCGCCGCTGCTTGACAGCCACAGTCGGCAGACTCAGATCAGCTTCTCGAGCAGCACGACGTCGAGCGTCGCCTTGCCTTCGAGCGCAGCTAGCGACAGCGTCTGGAACGCGGGCGTCATGCCGTGCACATTCAGCGCGTGCTCGTCACGCCATCGTTCGACCATCGTGAAGCGATGAAACGCGGCGCGGTGCCGATGCAGTTCGTACTTCTCGCATCCATCCTCGGCGCGGACAGCCGGAACCGCGGCCACCAGCGCCGCTTCCACCGTCGCGGCGTGCTGCGGATCTGCCGTAATCGTGGCAACCACATACTGCGTGGACATTGATACCTCCATTTTTGACTGAACCGATCGGACGCGAGCGGGCGCGTTGCCCGAATCGCGACCGCCCTTGGTTGCGCGACTTCAAACGGTATCCGCCGCCTGCCGTCCGCCCGACATGCACGTACGACCACCCGCGCGACCGCACCGGCTCACGCGCGGCGTCACGCAATGAAACGTGCGCCGGATATGGCCATCCTCAGTCGACAGCCGGAAAGTCGAGCGTCGTGTCGTTCACGCGATTCACAAGATTGGTGAACGCAATCGACGTGACGACGAGGATCGTCTCGATCACCTGGCGCTCCGTCAGCCCGGCTTCAAGCACCGCGTCGAGAACGGCGGCAGGCACCGTATCGCGGCTGGTCACGATCGCGCGCACGAACGCGAGCAACGCATCGCGGCGCGCATCGCCGGACGGCAGGCCGGCGCGGATGTGCTTCATCGCGTCAGGCGCGAGGCCGGCCATCCTGCCGATCATCGTGTGCGCCGCGACGCAGTAATCGCAGCCCGACAGCGCGCTGACCGCGAGGCGCACCGCTTCGACGTCGGCCTGCTCAAGCGAGCTCGCGGCGATAGCGGCGTCGACGTTCAGCATGGCCGCCAGACCGGCAGGACTATGCGTACCGATGGTCGCATAAGCATTCGGAACTTTGCCGATCGCGGCCCTGATCTGGTTGAAGACGACAGCGGTTTCCCCGGTCGCTTCCGACGGTTTCAAAGTGGTCAGGCGTGTCATATATATATCTCACTGAGCTGGATAATCGGGCGCCGGCCGACAATGGCCGACGTGATTAAGGAGCGCGGATCGATGTCCGCATTCCGGGGCTTGGCTAATGGTCAAACGCGGCAAGGAGCAAATGCGCGCAGTCGCGCAACGAATGCGATCAGCGGCGACATTTTTCTCCATTCTTTATCGACGAAATGAATTTCGATTTCGGCACCATGGGCGCACCGAAAACGGCATTCGAATTCCGACGCTTTGAGGAAAATGCTCTACACGGCTCTCACGGCTCGCCGCGGAGCCGTCAATGGTTCCAGTGCGCTTCGCACAGCAGCGCCCGCATGGCATCGACGCGCGCGCGAAATCACCGGCCCTGCTCGCCTGGCACCAGATTGTTGACGACCGACGTTACGCCCGCGACGCGCGCTGAGCTGTCGCCGGCGAGCTGGACCTGCTCGCTGTCGGGCACGTAGCCGGTCAGCGTCACCACGCCATGGCGCACGAGTACCCGCGCATTGACCGCGTTCAGCCCTTTCGTTTTCGACAGCGCCCAGACGATTTTGCGCGACAGTGCCCGATCGGCGGTGCGTTCGGCCCGCCTGTCGGCCTTGTTCACTTCTTTCTGGCTGACGACCGCGTCAGAAGGTGCAGCGGCATCCTGTTCTGCCGCATGGGCGGAAACGCCAAAAGCCAAATACGTTACGTACAGTACAGACGCAATAATCTTTTTCATCACAAGCTCCTCAAAATACATCGATGGAAATTCGACAAGGGCTGAAACCCGATCGAATGGTAGACAACCGCCTCCCCGCGCTCAATGGCGCATTTCCGAAAACAGCTTTAAAGCCGCGCAGATGATCATGTCCCGCGGCGGCGCCCGCGGTACCCGCTATACCTGCGTACAGGTGAATTGAATATTTCCGACTAGTCGAATACCCGGCGAGACGATTTTCCGGAGGACGCCGCAGCGGCACAGTACCGGCACGTGTTGCACGGTGTCCGGCCGACGCTCATCCGCGTACGAGACGCATGCAACACGGTGCATTGCGCGAGCGGGCAATTCGGTGAAGTGACGAAGACGCTTCCGCAAGCGGAACTCGACGACACTCGCGGGCACACGTGGTCCCGCACTGGTGCCAGAACGATGCGTGCCACGATGCACGAGCTTCGGCGTTCGCCGTCAAGCGCGAACGCCTGCACGACGGAGCGCCGCGCGTTACTCGGCCGCGTCGCCGACGTAGTCGCGCACCGCCGCGATCATTGGCGCGATCCGCTCGCGCAGATGCGCATGGAGATATCGGACGGCGGGCGAGAACTGACGACGATGCGGGCACACGAGGCTAAGCGGAGCTGCCTCACCGCGCTGTTCGGGCAGCAACACGACCAGCCGGCCGGCCAGCACATCGTCGTGGACATCGAGCCACGACTTGTACGCGATCTCTCGACCCTCGACGGCCCAGCGTCTCGCAATCTCGGCATCGTCGCAAAGCAGTACGCCCTTCACCGTAACTTGACGCCGCACGCCGCTGGCGGGGAACACCCAGCGATCGTATACACGTCCACCCAGCACGAACGGCAGGCACTCGTGCAACACCAGCTCGTCGAGCGACGCAGGCGCGCCGTGCCGCTTCACGTAGTCGGGCGACGCGACGAGCACGCGTCGATTGCTTTCCGCGAGCGGCAGCGCGACGTAACTCGCGGCTTCAGGTGCGCCGTAACGAATCGCCACATCGACGGGGTCGCGAAACACGTCGGTTACGTAGTCCGACAACGACAACCGCAGCACGAGCTTCGGATGCGCGTCGCGGAACACGCCGAGCCAAGACAGCAAAGCGTTGCGTCCGATGTCCGACGGCGCCGCCTTCGGCACGGCGCTCGGTGCGGCCGGCGTGCTGCTGTTCAATCCACTCGACGTCGACTGGCACGACCATCGCGCCGTGCTCGCGAACCTCATGCTGCTCGCGGCCTCGCTGTGCTGGGCCGTGTGCATCCTGCACCTGCGGCACTTCCGCAGCGCATCGATCGCCTACACGCTCGCACCGTGGCAGATGCTCGTCGCCGCCGCGCCGCTGGTCGCGCTCGCCACGATCTTCGAAGGGCCGTACACCGGCGACGGCAGCGTCGTGCTGACGTCGGTGCTGGTCTACATCGGCCCGATCGCGACGGCGTTCTGCTTCTGCGCGGTGAATGCGGCGAACACGCGAATGTCGAGCATGAGCATGGCGACGGCGATGCTCGGCGTTCCGGTCGTCGGGCCCGTCACGTCGGTGCTCTGGCTTCACGAGCATCTCACCACGGGTCTCGCGACCAGCGTCGTCCTCATCGTCGCCGGCATCGCGCTTTCCATTACATCGCGCTGAACGCGTTCGTCTACCCAGGAGCATCCCATGATCGATCCCATCCCGACGCCATCCAGACTCACGCTGATTACCATCGACCTGTCGTTTCATCGTGCGGCGTCCGCCGTCGTGCGGCGCATCCTGAACGCGCACGGCATCGCGGTCGACGAGCGCTTTGCGCCGCATGAACAGGCGCTCCAGATGCTGCGCGAAGGCCAGGCCGACATGCTCACCAGCGCGTGGCTGCCGAGCAGCCACAGCGTCTATCTCGCACCGTTCGAGCACGACGTCGAGAAGATCACCGTCCTGTATCGGCCCTACGCGCTGTGGGGCGTGCCGGACTACGTGCCGGCCAGCGCGGTGCGCGCGATTCCCGATCTGAGGCGGCCCGATGTCGCCGCCCGGATGGTCAAGCGGATTCAGGGCATCAATCCCGGCGCGGGCATCAGTCGCTTCTCGCGCGAAATCATCACGCAGTACGGTCTGGCGCACGCGGGCTATCACTTCGAGAACGGCCCGCTCGACGATTGCGTTCGCACATTCGAAGAGGCGGTCGCCGAGCGTCGCTGGTTCGTCGTTCCGCTGTGGACGCCGCAGTATCTGCACGAGCAATACAGAATTCGCGAACTCGACGATCCGAAGGGGCTGCTGGGCGGCACGGACGACGCCACGTTGATCGTCAGAAAGACGTCGCTGTACGCGATTGCGCCCGCCGCGCTGGTCGAACTGCGCGCGCTGAACCTCGGCAACCGCGAGACGAGTCGGCTCGATTACGTGCCGTCACGCATCGGTGCGACGCAGCCGAACTGACGCGCGACGCTCGCCGCCGCCGGTACCGGTTCGCCGATCCAGTATTCATGCTGGATGAATTGAGTTTATGGGCGGGGCTCGTTGATCGACCCGTCGTGCGACTCATACACTGCATCGCACTACCTCGACACGAACGAGGAAGCGCATGCAGCACCGAGCCACCGGCATCACGCAGCGGCTCATGCGCTTCGCCGGCCCGTGTCGAGCACTTCGACACCCTCACCGGAGCAACAGCATGACGCAAGCACATCAAGGCACCGCACTCATCACCGGCGCATCGTCGGGCATCGGCGCGATCTATGCGCAACGGCTCGCACGCCGCGGCTTCGATCTCGTCCTCGTCGCCCGCAATCGCGACCGGCTCAACGACTTCGCCAAGCGCATCACCGACGACACGCAGCGCAACGTCGAAGTGATCGCCGCCGACCTCGGCGATCCTCGAGCGCTCGCCGAGATCGAAGCGAAGCTGCGCACCGACGCGAGCCTCACGATGCTGGTGAACAACGCCGGTGTCGGCACGCACAAGCCGCTGCTCGAAAGCGACGTCGACGCCATGACGCGCATGATCGATCTCAACGTCACCGCGCTGACGCGTCTGACCTATGCCGCGGCACCGGGCTTCGTCGAGCGCGGTCACGGCGCGATCATCAACATCTCGTCGATCGTCGCGATCGGCCCCGAGCTGCTGAACGGCGTGTACGGCGGCAGCAAGGCGTTCACGCTCGCGTTCACGCAGTCGCTGCATCACGAGCTCGCCGACAAAGGCGTGCAGGTGCAGGCCGTTCTGCCCGGCGCGACGGCCACCGAGTTCTGGGACAACGGCGGCCTGCCTCTCGACAACCTGCCGAAGGAGATCGTGATGTCGGCGTCCGACCTCGTCGACGCCGCGCTGACCGGCTTCGATCGTCACGAGCTCGTCACGATTCCGTCGCTGCACGCAGCGGAAGAATGGGATGCCTACGACGCCGCCCGTCGCGTCATGACGCCCCATCTGTCGAACAGCACCGTCGCCGCACGTTACGCCGTCACGCACTGACCCGGTTCATCCAACTTCGCAACCGCTCAACTCATTCATTCAAAGGAACCACGATCATGAAACTCACCGGAAACACCATCTTCATTACCGGCGGTACCTCGGGCATCGGCCGCGCACTCGCTGAAAACCTTCATCGGCGCGGCAACAAGGTGATCGTCGCCGGGCGTCGCCGCACACTGCTCGACGAGATCGCCGACGCGAATCCGGGCATCGACACGGTGGAGCTGGACGTCGGCGACGCGCAGCAGATCGAGCGCGTCGCGCGCCAGCTAATCGCCGACTATCCGACCTTGAACGTCCTCGTCAACAACGCGGGCATCATGCCGTTCGACGATGCCGCCGGTGCGCTCGACGATACCCAGGCTGTGCGGCTCGTGAACACCAACCTGCTCGGCCCGGTGCGCCTGAGCGCCGCGCTCGTCGAGCATCTGAAGGCGCAACCGGAGTCGTACATCATCAACAACAGCTCCGTTCTCGCCTACGTTCCGCTTGCGTCCACCGCGCTCTACTCGGCCACCAAGGCGGCGATTCACTCGTACACGCTGTCGCAGCGCTTCGCATTGCGCGACACGAGCGTGCGGGTGCTCGAAATCGCGCCGCCGTGGGTCGATACGGACCTCGTCCACAAGAGCGGCGATCCGCGCGCGATGCCGCTCGACGCGTTCATCGCGGAGACGATACAGCGTCTCGGAACCGCGACGACGGAAGTCGTGGTCGAGATCGCACAGCCGCTGCGCAACAACGTCGGCCCGAACGAACATGCATTCGTCGATCAGTTCAATCAGGCGCTCGCGGAAAACCCCATTCCGGTCGCGTGAGTCCTCGCCGATTCGATCTTTTGGATAACCTGAGGAGTTGCGTCATGGAAAGCCCCAAACAATACGAGTATCTGTTCCTCGGCGGCGGCAAGGGCGGCAAGTCGCTGGCGATGGATCTTGCGCGTAGCGGCAAGCGCGTGGCCGTCATCGAGCGCGGGATGATTGGCGGTTCGTGCATCAACGTCGCCTGCATTCCGAGCAAGACGCTGATCCAGAATGCCCGCAACATGCATGCGTGGCGCTCGGCCGACGCGACGGCTCATCCGGTGGCCGACATGGCGCGAGTCCACGCGAACGTACGCGCCGTGGTCGACGGGATGGTCGACGTCAACCGCCGCGCGTTCGAGCAGTCCGGCCTCGATCTGGTGATCGGCTCCGGCCGCTTCGTCGAGCCGCGGCGCATCGCCGTGCTCGCCGCCGACGGCAGCGAGCAGCTGTTGGAAGGCGAGAACGTCTACATCAACACCGGCACGGTGGCGACGATCCCCGACGTGCCGGGGCTGCGCGACGCCGCTCCGCTTACCCACGTCGAGGCGCTCGGCCTCGACGTGCTTCCGGAACGGCTGATCGTCATCGGCGGCGGCTACATCGGCCTCGAGATGGCGCAGGCGTTCCGGCGTCTCGGCAGCGAAGTCGTCGTGATTCACGACGCGCCGCGCGTCGCGGTTCGCGAGGACGAGGACGTCAGCATCGAGATCCAGAACGCGTTCGAAGCCGACGGGATCGCGTTGCAGCTGTCTGCACGCATTGCCCGCGTGGAGGGCCGATCGGGCACCGGCGTCACGGTCGCGCTCGCCGACGGCACGACCGTCAAAGGCAGCCATCTGCTGGTGGCGACGGGCCGGCGCCCGGTCACCGACGACCTTGGCCTCGATCTGGCCGGCGTCGAGCGCGACGCGCGCGGCTTCATCAAGGTCGACGACACGCTGGCGACCACCGCGGAACGCACCTGGGCGATCGGCGAAGTGGCCGGCACGCCGATGTTCACGCATGCATCGTTCGACGACTATCGCGTGCTGAAAGCCGGCATCGACGGGCGCGCCGGCAGCACGGCGTCGCGTGTGATTCCGTACGCGTTGTTCACCGATCCGGAGCTGGCGCGCATCGGTCTGAACGAAACGGACGCCAAAGCGCACAACACGCCGGTCATCGTCGCGAAACTGCCGATGGCAGCCGTGCCGCGCGCGCGCACCAACGGCACCACGCGCGGCTTCATGAAGGCGCTCGTCGCGCCGGACACCGGCCAGATCCTGGGCTTCACGATGGTCGGCGCGGGTGCAGGCGAAGTGATGTCGGCCGTGCAGATCGCGATGATCGGCAAGTTACCCTACACATCGGTGCGCGACGCGATCCTTGCCCACCCGCTTCTCGCCGAAGGCCTCAACCTGCTTTTCGCAACGATCAAGTAAGCCGCCGCTCGCGCCGATGGCCGGGTTTTCCCGGCCGCTCGCGCCGTCGTGACGCCTGATGCGCCGCGACGGCGTCGGCACGTCCGCACGCCTGTCGCAGCCAACATAAAAATGACTGCACTTAGCGTACTCGCGTCGCCACTATCCGGTAAAATCCGCGGGCAAGTTCGAATGGCTCGCTGCGTCCCGTCAACGGACACACGGGCTGCGCGGTAGTTTCGAGCCTCGAACAAAACATGCGTTCGTCGACACTGGCGCCCGCTCCGGGCCCGTGGGCGTCGACCGTGGGTAAAGTCGCCGTTCTTCCACTTGCATCCAGCAACCCGCTGCGCTTCGTTACCGAGCGAACGACGTGCACGTGTAGGTGTGCGTCGCGGCGTGGAAACATGAATTGCTGTTGGCATTCGATATCGACGATCACTGGCGTTGCCATGGACGAATCCGTGCGGCCTGGCTCGCCAAGCAACGAGGGAGCCTCTTGGATCTGAACGCGACGCGCTCATCCGGTCATCCGGCCGGCAGCGACGACCCCAACGACGAAACGCGCGAAAATCGCATTTCGCGGCATCTTGCGCTGCGCATCCTGCCGATTTTCATGTTTGCGTACGTGGCCGCCTACGTCGACCGCATCAACGTCAGCTTTGCCAAACTGCAGATGGTGGTCGATCTGGGTTTCAGCGATGCGGTGTTCGGCTTCGGCGCCGGTACGTTCGCGCTGGGCTACGTCGTGTTCGAGGTGCCGAGCAACATGATCCTGCAGCGGGTCGGCGCGAAGCGCTGGCTCACGCGCATCATCCTGTCATGGGCGATCGTTTCGGCGTTGACCACGTTCATCGCGACGCCCAAGCAGTTCTACGTGATGCGCTATCTGCTCGGCGTCGCGGAGGCCGGGCTCGTACCGGGCATCGTCTACTACATCTCGCAGTCGTTCCCGCGATACCACCGTGCGCGGGTGCTGTCGACCTTCTACGCGGCGCTTCCGCTGTCCGGGCTGATCGGCTCGCCGTTGAGCGGCTTCATCATGGAATACTTCGACGGCATCGCCGGGCTGTCCGGATGGAAATGGATGCTGGTCGTCGAGGCGTTGCCGGCGTTCGTCGCGGCGCTGCTCTGCTGGAAGTATCTCGAGGACGACGTCACCCAGAGCCGGCACGAGAGCGAGGCCGACCGCGCGTACCTCAGCCGCACGCTCGCCCAGGATCGGGCACTGGCCGCATCGGCGTCCAACGACCAGATGTTCGGCAGCTGGATTTTCTGGACCTTCGGCGTGGTCTACTTCCTTGACGTGTTCGGCATTTACGGCTACACGCTATGGGCGCCGACTATGATCAAGTCGCTCGGCGTCGGAAGGGATTTCGTTATCGGGCTGATCGCAGCGCTGCCGAATGCGGTCGCAATGATCGTGATGATCATGGTCGGACAAAGCGCGGATCGTCACCGCGAACGGCGCCTGCATACGGCCGCGCTGTTCCTGCTCGCTGCGGCGGGGCTCACGCTCGCGCTGGTCTGGCACGGCAACCTATGGCTGACCGTGCTCGCGCTGTGCATCGCCAATGCCGGGTTGCTGTCCGTGCCGCCCGTGTTCTGGGGAATGCCGACGGCGGTGCTCGGCCCCAGCAATGCGGCCAGCGGCATCGCCTGGATCAGTGCGATCGGCAACATCGGCGGCTTTTTCGGTCCGTATGTGGTCGGCGTGCTGAAGCAATCATCGGGCAGCTTTGCGCTTCCCGTGTGGTGCATGATTGCGTGCCTGCTGGCGGGCCTGTGTCTCACACTGGTGCTGCCCAAACATATCGTGAACCGATAAGCCGGCAGCACTCGCGCCGCCGCTCCGCCTCGTGCAGGCGCGGCGGCCGACAGCGTTACTCCGCCGCGGGATCGAGCCCTAGCGCTTGCGCGCCGAGCACGAATTCGGGCAGCGTTCGCGCGCCCATCTTGCGCATCGCATGGCCGCGATGGATCTTCACGGTGATTTCACTGAGCCCCATCTCCGCGGCAATCTGCTTGTTCAGCAGACCACTCACCACGTACTTCATCACTTCGCGCTCGCGCGGCGTCAACGTGCCGTAGCGGCGGCGAACGTCGGCGAGACGGCCGTCCGACTTGCGGCGCCTCTCGTCCTTCAGCAATGCATTCTGGACGACGTCCAGCATGTCCTGATCGCGGAACGGCTTGGACATGAAGTCCAATGCGCCGTTCTTCATCGCCTTCACCGACATGGCGACGTCGCCGTGCGCCGTGATGAAGATGATCGGCAACTGAAGATCGCCGGCGACGATCTGTTCCTGCAAGGCGAGGCCGCTTTGGCCTTTGAGCCGGACGTCGAGAATCAGGCAGCTCGGCACATCACGCTTGTCGACATCGAGAAACTCCTGGGCCGAACCGAAGAGCTCCACGCCGAGGCCGACGGAGCGAAACAGCCGGCCAAGCGCGTTGCGCATCGAGTCGTCGTCGTCGACGACATACACGACGGAGTTCGTTGCGATGAGATCGGGACCGTTGCTCATGGCTGCGTGATTCCTTCGACTGGTAGAACGAACTGCATTGATGTCCCCTCGTTTTCTTGTGATTCGGCCCAGATGCGGCCACCATGCCCTTCGACGATCGAACGGCAAATCGACAGGCCCATTCCCATGCCCTCCTTCTTAGTCGTGAAGAATGGCGTAAACAGCGAATCGGCGTCCTGCGTTTTGATTCCGTGACCGGAGTCTTCCACCGTGATCTGCGCGTTCGCGCCGTCGACGAGCCGCGTCGACACGGCCAGCGTGCGCGTGCGGTCGGTGACGCCGCTCATCGCCTGCACGGCGTTCATCAGCAGATTGATGACCACCTGCTGCAACTGCACACGATCGCCACGCACCCACAGCGACGGCTGGCAGTTCTGCGCGACTTCGACGCCGTGGCTCTGCAGCTCGCGGCGCATCAGGTCCATCGATTGCTCGACAATCGACGTCACGTCGACGAGCGCGTCGTCCCTATCGTTGCGCTTCGCCATCGCGCGAATCTGACGAATGATATCGGTGGCACGCCTTGCGTCGTCGGTCATTTGTTCGATCGAATCGCGCACTTCGTCGAGATCCGGCACGTCGTGGTTCAGCCAGCGAAGCCCGGCCTCACCGGACGTCACGATCGCGGCCAAGGGCTGCGTGACCTCGTGGGCGATCGACGCCGCGAGTTCGCCGAGCATCGTGATGCGCGTGACATGGGCCAGTTCCGCGCGCGAGCGCTCCAGCGCCTGCTCGGCCTGCCGGCGCGCCTCGATGTCCGTATTGACGCCGTACCAGCGGCGAATCCGGCCATCTGCATCGCGCAACGGTGCGGCACCGATGATCATGCAGCGATACTCGCCGCTGCCGAGCTGGACGCGCGCCGTCACCTCGAACGGGCTGCCGGACGCAATCGCATCATGCCAGGCCGCCTCGAGCGTCGCGATGTCGTCGGGATGGACGATGTCGCGCCACACGTCCGCGCCGTCGCGGGTTCTGACGTCGTAATCGGTCCAGCGACGATTGAGGTACAGCAGGCGTCCGTCTTCCGCCGTGCTCCACACCATCGCGGGGATCGCATCGATCGTGGCCACCAGTTCTTCCTTCTGGCGGCGCAGCTCGGCTTCCAGCGACTTTGCTTGCGTGATGTCGCTGTCGGTCGACAGAATCGCCACGGGCTGCCCCGACTTGTCGCGCGACACGATCCAGCGGCTGGAGATCAGCACCGTCTCGCCGCTCTTGCGCGTGCGCGTCAGCTCCCCTTGCCAGCAACCTTCGCGCATCGTCGTGTCGATCAGCTCGGCGATCGGCGCTGCGGCGGCCGTCCGCGTCAGCTCATGGAACGCCGCGCCGAACGCTTCCGGCGCGCGCCATCCGTACAGACGCTCCGCGCCCTTGCTCCAGAAGCGGACGCGCCCGTCGAGGCCGTACACGACGATTGCGTCGTGCGTGAGGTTGAGCAGATCGACCTGGTTCTGCAGCATGGCGCGGCTGCTCTGATTGCGCAACGCGAGCGCCGACACCGTCACGATCGCAATGACGCTGACGATGCAACGCGCGAGCGAACTGACCGCGATCTGATCGCTTTGCGCGAGCAGGAAGCCGAGCACGGTCAGCGACACGCAAGCCCACGCCGTGCCGACAGTGACCGTCGTGGACGCCACCGATGCAACCAGCAGCACCACCACGACGTACAGCACGGCGACCGCGACGTCGACCGGCGCGAACGCGTCGACGAGGAACACCGCGAGACCCAGCGCAATCGCGACCGCGTACACCGCGCGCGGGCTGGTGCGCAGCTGCGCGTCGACATTGGGGCCGAGCGCGGACGCAGGCACCGCCGCGAGCTCGGGCGGCGCAATGATGTGGTCCACACGTACGCCGCGACCCTCGCTCATCTGGCGATTGCTATCCATATCTCGTGACTCGGTAAAAACGGATCTCCGGATTACTGGAGGCCGCTGTTCGCGCCGACGTCCTCCAGGCGCTTCTGGATCTGCGCCGGATCGACCGGTTTGCTGAACACGCAGATCGCGCCGAGCTTCATCGCCTGCTCACGCGTTGCGTCGGATGGGAAAGCCGTGATGAAGATCACGGGAGGAGCCGGTCCGCGCTCGAGAAGAGCTTCATACATCTCCAACCCGGTGATGCCCTTCATATGCACGTCGGAGATGATACACGCGACGTCGCCGATTAGATCTGCGTCGAGGAACGCCTCGCCGGACTCGTAGACGCGCACGTCCCAGCCCAGCGAGCGCACGAGACTGCGCGTTGCCCGACGGATGGACCGGTCATCATCGACGATGGAAACTATACCTCGGTTCGGCATACCAGCGGGTCCTTGACCTTCAATTCAAAAAAATGGCGAGATCGCGCATTCGAGGTCCGCGGGCTCGACCGCATCCTATGCCGCCGGCATCGGCTCGCAAACTATACTTCGGTATAACGCCGCGCCCGACATGCATGCTGCCACCTCGTCTGTACGGCTCACGCCGTGGCCGACAGCTGCTGGAAGCCCGCTGTAATGAACGGCCGCTCGCCGTTCGGCGTCCAGTACGGTGCCGCGTCGCGCCCGCCGTTCGGCACCGACGTGTGGTCGAAGCTGGCGATTTCCAGATCGCGAAGCTCGGTCTGCATCCAGTCGATGAACGCGCGTATCGACATCGGCACCTGGCGTCGATCCGGATACAGCACCGAAATCGGCAGCGGCGGCGGGCCGTACTCACCGAGAATGCTGACGAGCGTGCCCTTCGCCAACTCTTCCGCGACCATCCGTTCGCTCACCTGCGCGATGCCGACGCCTTCGACCGCATATCGAACGGCCGAACGCACGTCATTGACGGAAATGCGCTCCGCCAGCTTGAGCCGCGTCTCGGCGCCGTCCACGGTGTAACGGAACTCGCGGACCGGACCAAAGCGCCGCGGCGTGTAATGGATCACGTCGTGGCAATGGAGGCTGTCGGGGTCAACCGGCGTGCCGCGCGCTTTCAGATAGTCGGGGCTCGCCACCGTCACCGCATGGAAGTGCCCGACGCGCCGGCTGCGCAGCGACGAGTCCGCCAACTGGCCGACCACGACCGCGCAGTCCACGCCGTTCGCGATCAGGCCGTCCGCGTCGCCGCCGACGTCGACCCGCAAGCCCACTTCCGGATGGTTCGCACGGAACACCGGCAAGAACGGCAACACCGAATGCGCGACTTCCTGATCGAGATCCACCGCCAACCGGCCGCGCGCGATCTTTCCGGCGCCGCTCAGTTGCTGCTGCATCAGTTCGATCTCGCCGAGAATGCGCTGGCAGTGCTCCTGATACTGCTCGCCCTCCGTAGTGAGCCTGACACAGCGGGTCGATCGCTGAAGCAACGTTGCGCCGAGATATTCTTCCAGTCTCCGGACCAACGTACTGGCCGACGCTGCACTGATACCTAGCATATCAGCCGCTGCGGTGAAACTGCCCAGGCGGGCGACGTGACTAAACACTGACATCGCGTGCAGGGTACGGTCCATGCTGTTCTCCGGAAATCGTTGCGGTGGAAGGATTAACCAGAAGTCTAGAGAACAGTCGGTCTCCGCAATATCACCTCATGGGAGTTCGTACCTTATACGATAGTGTTAGCCGTCACACCGTCGACCCGGCGCAATTGCCCGCCGGTACATGGAATTGAACGGGTGATCGCTGTTGGTCACGCGCAACCCAGCGCAGCTGTAGGAGTTCACAATCTGGTGTTGCCCCCGTAATCCCGGACACGGCATCACACTAAGGTTGCTGAATCCATCGAGCGCCGGAACTCGCGAGGCGAGCGGTATTTCAGCGCGCTATGGGGATGCTTCTCGTTGTAATGCTCGAACGCGATGGCCAAGTTGCGTGCAGCAGTCGCTACGTCCGGCTTCGGTATGAAGGCGACGTAGTCGCGTTTCATCGTCTTCACGAAGCTCTCTGCCATCCCATTACTTTGTGGGCTGCACACCGGTGTAGTCAATGGCTTCAGGTCGATGGCCACTGCGAACCGGCGCGTGTCGTCGGCCGTGTAGCCCGAACCGTTGTCGCTCAGCCACTCGATTTCGGACGGGGTATGCAGTTCGTTGCCAAACCGATTCTCCACTGCAGCCAGCATCACGTCGCGCACGATGTCGCCGCTGTGACCTGCTGTCGTGGCTGCCCAGCTCATCGCCTCTCGGTCGCAGCAATCCAGCGCAAACGTCACCCGCAGCGGCTCGCCGTTGTCACAGCGGAACTCGAAGCCGTCCGAGCACCATCGCTGATTGCTGCGCGCGACGGTCACCTTGCCATCGTGCCGACGTTGCGGCCGAGGCGGGGCTGGACGCCGTTGCATCAGCAGACCGTGAGTGCGCATGATGCGATAGATGCGCTTCGCATTGAACGGCACCTGTCCGGCAGCAATGCGTTCATTGCGCAGCGAGCCCCACACCCGCCGATAGCCATAGCTGGGCAAATCGCCGACGACTCGGCGGATTTCCTCGACCACGCTCGCATCGTCCGTCTGCCGCGATTGACGGCCATCGCGCCACGTCGCCGGACGCGACAGTCGTGCCGATACGTTCGAGCGCGACACGCCGAGAACTTCACAAACCAGTTTCACTGGTCGTCTATATGAACGTCTCCCGTTTGTGCAGGTTTTCTTGTGCGTTGACGGACAGGATGGGTTGCAGCTCTATATCCGGCCTTCTTGCAGCCGGTTCTCCCGCTGCGGGCCCCGATGAAATCCGCTGGCTCGTGCCTCATTCCTCCGGCGAGCTCGAGACTCTACGACCAGTTCAGGCTTGGCGAGTCACGGTCTTACCTGGTTCGTCATCACACGCAAAACGCCTGCGCAACCTTTCGACAATTCTTCCTCTGCAAAACATTGAGCTTCTACGCGGCAAAGCCCATCATGCCGGCTTCACACTCACGTAGGCCTTCTCGTACTGCTTCTCGTGTGCAAGAACAGCCCAAACCGTTCGCGCCATCTTGTTGGCCAACGCAACGATTACGACATTCGGCGGCCGACGCTTTCTGATTTGCTCAATCCACGGGCCGGGATCTTTTGCGTTTGCCAACACACTGCGCGCACCGTGTATCAGCAACGTGCGCAGATACGTGTCGCCGCGTTTGCTGATGCCCTGCAGATTGACCTTGCCTCCCGACCCTGACTGCTTCGGTACCAAACCGATGTATGCCGCGAATTCCCGCCCAGATCTGAACACCTTCGCGTCCCCCATCGTTGCTACCGCCGCGGTGGCCGTAAGAAATCCGATTCCCGGTATCGCAGCGATAGTCGCGCATGCCCGATCTTGCTTCATCTATGCTTTCAGCCGCCTCTCGATTGTCGCGATCTGTTCGTCCAGCTTCGCTAGACCATTCCACTGCTCGCGTAGCGTGTCGATCAGCATCGCCGGCAGGCGCTCGGCAAGCCGTTCCAGCAGGCCAGATATCCCTTTATCGAGTGACGCACGGCTCGTGCCCATCACTTCACCGTATTCGGTCAACAAGCCGCGCAGCGCGTTGATCTGCATGGTCCTGACCTTTACCAGTTGCTGACGGGTTCGGTGCATCGCCAGTACAGCTTGTTGGTCCTCGGGCTTTACCGCGACTGCTTTGCATGGCTGCTGCACTGCGAGCCATATTGCTCTCGCACCTGCTGCGTCGTTCTTGTTGCCGATGTTGACGAACCTTGTGATCGCCTGGAACACGCAGCGCATATGGCTACAGCCCTGGTCGAGCACCAGACAGGCGGCTTGCTGTTTGAACTCCGGGGAAAACGTACGTCGTTGCTTGCTCATCAGACACCTCTTCATGGCGACCATTCTCGCCTAAATCAGTGTCCGAATTCATTAGACAACTACACACCGAGCGCGATATGGCCGCCAGGCGGCAAGCACGCCGCTCTGCTATTCCATAGGCAGACTTCAGATAATCCACGACGTGGCGCCTTGGCGAGGACATCACCACTTTTTTTTTCAATACGTCGGTCAGCATCGCCTTGTCCAACGTCAGCTCCGCGACCACCTTCTTCAGTTGGGCGTTCTCGTCTTGAAGCTGCTTGAGCTGCCGCACCTGGTCCGTCTGCAAACCGGCATATACCTTCTTCCAGCGATAGAAGGTTTGCTCCGAAATGCCCACGTGACGAATCAGTTCCGCTACCGGCATGCCTGCTTCGGCCTGTTTCAACACCGCCACAATCTGCTCGACACTGAAGCGCTTGCGTTTCATCGTACGGCTCCTTTCATACTGAAAAAGTCCGCCGAAAACTCGCTTACATCATGGCACTGTTTACTGGGGGCCGCTCAATTGCTTTCCAACGACAGCGCGACCGTCAACGCGACATGCCGTGCTTTGCGCCTGCTGACCCTGGCCTCCCGCAATTCATTCCAACCCAGCGTGACGACCGAGCTCACAACGCCGGCGACGCCGCCAACTTTTAGCAGATCCATCCAGCCGCTCTGCTTCAGATACTCGATCCACTAAAGCCCCATACCCACCCCCATGTCCTTACGTCGGCCCCAGTATACGGGGCGGCTAACTTCCGATGCCTATGTGATTCCGAGCGAAAGTGAACTTGGGCGATCGAATTCCCGAATCCTGACCCGATTCACGCTTACTGCACCGTTCGCCCCGAGATCCAAGACACCTCAATCACTTACGCTCCGGCCGCGAAAGTTGTTCACAGCGTTGCCCCCAGAGACTGTGAATAACCGGGGCTTCGTCATTCTTCCCGTGAAACTCCTGCCTTGGCCTGCGCCTGGCACCCTATTTCCTGCCCTGTCCCGCGACCGTAGCCAAGCCCTGGACGGCATCAAGGGGCGAGGGACCGGGTTGCCCGCACCATCCCTCGCCTCCTTCCTTGACACCGTCCAGCGCTCGGCTCCTTGGATCGCACGGGCAGGAAACAGGGTGTCAGGCAAAAGCAAAAGCCAACCCCGAGTTCCACCGGGAGAGTTTTTCCGCGTAAGCGGCAAGGTCATCCCACAGCCCGCCGCTCAACCCTTTTTGCTGTGGAGATTGCCATGCAACTCGCTTCTTCTTTCCATTACAGTTCCCCGATGCTTCGGGCCGACTCACCCCTCTCAGACGACCAGATTCGCCGCGTTGCACCGTCCATCTTCGGCGACGGCAAGCACGAAAGTCGCTCGGAGCGCTACACCTACATTCCGACCATCGACGTATTGCGAGGCCTGCGTAATGAAGGATTCCAGCCATTCATGATCTGCCAAACGCGCGTGCGCGATCAGGGCAAGCGCGACTACACGAAGCACATGCTTCGCCTTCGCCACGCCGAGCAGATCAACGGCGACGAAGCCAACGAAATCGTGTTGCTGAACTCGCATGACGGCACGAGTAGCTATCAGATGCTCGCCGGCTTGCTGCGCTTTGTCTGCCAGAATGGCATGGTTGCGGGCGACAACGTCGCCGATATTCGCGTGCCGCACAAAGGAAACATCATTCAGAACGTCATCAATGGTGCGTTCGACGTGCTCGACGGTTTCGAGCTGATTCGCGAACAAAAGGAAGGCATGCGCGACGTTTCGCTGAACCGTGACGAACAGCAGGCGTTCGCTCGCTCCGCGCTTGCGCTGCGCTACGATCCAACCGATGCCGAGATTCCTGCCCCGATCACCGAAAGTCAGTTGCTCGCTCCCCGCCGTTTCGAGGATCGTCGTGACGACCTCTGGACGGTGTTTAACCGCGTGCAGGAGAACCTCACGAAAGGCGGGCTGCATGGCCGCTCGCGCACCGGGCGTGCAATGTCCACACGCCCCATCACCGGAATCGACCAAAACGTAAAGCTCAATCGCGCCCTGTGGATGCTGGCCGACGCCATGCGCCAAATGAAGGTGTAAGTGCCGTAGGGCGGCATCGCGTCGCCCTACTCAAATCAATCCCATCAGGATAACTATTCATTTTGTCATGACAGGATCTCCTTGGGTCCGTCATATAATTCATATCACTGCTGCCAAGCGGCAGTTTGCAAAGTCTGCGTGGCTCCCGAATATCCTCCTCGACCGGGACGTTCCGACCTCGAGTAACAGACGCGTGAGCGCACCGGACAACCTCACCGCGCCAATTGCGCATGAGCTGTCAGCTTGGCGAACATCGTGCCGTATATCGCACGCCAGCGCAGCAGTTCCGCCCGCTCACCGATATGCATCGTTTGCGCCGCCCTCCCGACCGACAGACGCTGGCTACGCAACTCGTCCGCGACGCGATCCGCAAGATCGGGAAAATCCAACGATTGGCCTTGTGCTTCAACGGCGTTGCGCAATTGCGAGTCCCGATAAAGGGTGAATTTATCTGGCGAACCAAAGTAGCCGTTGCGCACAACATGCGTGATTGCGTTCGGGAACGTCGCGCCGAACTTGAGCAGCAATTCGAGACTATCGCGTTGCCGGTTGATGACCCACAACACGACCAGACGCCGGGCGAGCTCATCGAGCGCGCTAGCGAGTGTTCCACCGTACTGCTCGACACCCGCCTGACTCCGGGCTGCCGTGTTGACGACAACGATCGCATCCCGGTGCGTATCGCAGAAGTTAACAAAGTCGATCCATCCGCTGACGTCGTCCAAATTACATGACGCGCACTCGATTTCGGCATGGACCGCTTTCATGACATCAGGATTGGACGTGTCCGTCTCCACCAGCACGACGTTGATGTCCGCGCGTTGCAGATAGTCGACCAGCGCCAGCGTCACAAAACTCTTGCCGACACCACCCTTGCTACCACCAACCAAATAGATGGGGGGATTTTGCCTTGCCATGTGAGACCTCTACAAGTTCTCGGTGTCCGGGCTGATCGGAAATCCAAGACAGCCCTGTACCTGTTGCCCCGGCCTGGTTGTCCCCGTGTTCTCTTTCTGCTGCAATCCCGTGCGCGGCGGGTTATCGCGTGACACATTGGCCCGCGCTGACTTCCTGCCTCGAGCAGGCGCTGTCGCCTGCTCTCGTGCCGTGTCTCGATTGCCTCGCCGAACCCTTCCTTTTCCGTCCGCACGGCGCATCGCATATCTCAGCGAATTGAGATTCACGTCGATGCCGTCTTGCGCGGCCTGCTCTATCAGTTCATACAACGTATATCCCTTCTCCCGCGCCGCCACGATCTGTGGCTGTATAGATTTGACACCGTCCCCCACCTTGATAGGTTGCGCGTCTTTCGGTTTTTCCGGCAGCGCATCCAGCCTGCGACCGAACGCTTCCCACTGCCCTCGAGTGAATCTTCTGGCAACCGACATGACGACCTCCGACGCACACCCTTCACTGCATCTTGCGCACGCGTTTACGCTCCGTCAACCCTCGTTCTATGTCGATTTCGGAGCAAACTGAATGTAGAGGAATACATAGGAATATGACGGAACAAGAAATATTTTTTGTCGTCAGACGCCTCATCTGGCTTCTCATTCGCGTGCGTATGGACACAAATTGCAGTGAACACTGCTGCCCATCCATTCGCGCTGAAGCGCAATCCAGAACGCATTCGATGCCACCGGCTTGCACTCGGCATTCACCTCTTCTGCCCGGCCCTTTCAACGCCAGCGCTACACGCGCGCACCGGCGTTACGCAGACATTCACCGTCGCGCCACTGCGGACCAAACTCGAGTACCACCGGCACGACGCGACGCAGTGCTTCGGACGCACCAATCACTCAAGACATGCTTTCCGGCATTCTCCACCCGATTACACGTGATGCGCTCGGGATCATGCGATCGTGTATGCGGGGCTCACTTCTTCACACCGCTGCATCAAACGCGCCGCACACGGCAATTACACGGACGCGATTTCAGAATGCGCATGGCTTGCACATAGCGCATACGGAAGTCACGCTCGGCTGAGAAAACAAGATGAAAAATGAGTGACGGCAGGATAGGCTTGCGCCGGTTTTGGGCGCCATGCACCTCTGCACTGCGCGGAATAACAGTTCGAGCGATGGAAAGCCGTTTCGCGTCCTGTGGAAGGTCGGTTACTGTCCGGCTGTGGCTCGGCCCTGTAATAGCCCGCATTACCCTCCCGACAACATAGGTCAATGGTGAGCGGCACACATTAGGAAGTACAGGTCGTCGTTCCTAGGCAGGGATGTTGACGGGACTTCTTCTAGCCAAAGAGACATTGGCCTTACACGGCGCCCCGAATTCGTCTACAGATCACGATCGTCAGATCGTGCGATCCGCGAACGTGCCGACCTTTTAGTCCCCCTACGAATCACCATTCTTTTTCGCACGGTGCGTTGATCCACCCATGGTGTCCATAAGCGCCAGCATTGCAACGCGCTGATCTGCGTCGAGGGCCCTGTATCTGGACAGGATCTGCTGCTCCTCAACAGTCGATGCAAGCGTCGCGACGCGCCCAGTAAGCAGGTAGTACACGTCCACGCCGGCAGACGCCAACCCGACGAGGTAATCGGAATTCGGACGGCGCGTCCCTCGCTCGTAATGAAACTGAGCCTGCTTATGAACCCCGCCCAGCTCTGCAAATTCGGGCTGGGTCAAGCGCATGCGCTTGCGTTCCTGCTTGAGGCGTGTCGGAAAATCATCCATTTGTCATGTTTTGTTAGTTGACAATGGTACAAACGAGTACTAATCTCGTCATACCATTTGACTTCTCGATGTTACCGCACGTTGTCGAGCGGGCGCCGCCATGCCGGCTCGCACGAGCGGCGAATCGGTCCGGAGGAAACCATGGCCAACTACACACTCCGCGGCGCGCTACCCGTCGGTACCCAATTTCGTCGTGCACACGCCGAAAACCTCGCCAACAGATTGACCGAACAGGTCGATGTCGACGCTTATTTTGCCACCGACCCTGTGGCGCACTGTTTGGCAATCTGCCTCACAGGCGCGCTATTACCGAACGCATGGCTCGCGGTGGAGAAAGTGCTTGCCGACTTTGCGCAGAAACACGCGAGCGCCGCTGCAATTTTCACAAGGAATTGGGCCGGCGACGTTTCATTCTTGCCGCTCGGCCTTGATCGCCACATCGACCTCTCCCGAGATTCCATCATCTGGACCCGCAGACTGGAACGCTGCGCGTCGACGGTGTATGGCGGCTCCTGACTTTTCTCATGAACGCCCAGCACGGCAGCCCGCCGTCGCATGGCCGCTGGCCGCCTGTCCCACGCCGGAGCATCCAGTCAGTCGCCCGACCTGTCCGGCGAAACATCAGCGGATGTGATGATCATGGATATCGAAGATGCCCTAGACAAGGGTGAATATGTATTGTGTGGCGCGATGCCAGTGGATGCAGATATGGAACTCGAGCATCTCGAAAGCGTTCGTCGGCACTTGAGCGGCATTGCGGAGGTATATCTCGCGCGTGACGATGCGGCGAACACTGTCGCGATCCGCCTATCTGGATCCATTTCGCGCGACGATGCGAAGGTGATCGACCGACGGATCCAGAAGTTTGCACACGATCATTGCAGCGCCGGCGCCATCCTGTGGCGCGGGTGGAACAATTCGTGGAAATGGTTCGTGGTGGGGTTGGATTGGCAAGCTCAATGCCTGCTGAAGCTTGCCGCAGCTGAGGAGCAGTTCGAGCGCCTCGAGGACCGGGGCTTCGATTTCATTTTCTGGGTCCATCTAGATGCGACCGCCGACGTCGATCACAATCAACGTGACAACCCGGTGGGTCGCCTTTCAATCGAGGCCGAAAGGCGGGAGTGACTTGTGATCAGCTTTACGCCAGCGGTGCGGCGACGTCAGCAGTGGCGCGCAAGTTGTGCGGGGGCGGCGAAGTCGCTACAACCGGAATTCCGATCCGGACGCCGCATAGCTCGATGGAAGTTCCGCGCCGTTCCCGTGAGAACCACTCAACGCGTGGGGGCAAATGTGGGGGCAAAATCCGCCCCAAATGGAAAAGGACTTACGGCTTTCACCGTAAGTCCTTGATTTTCCTGGTCGGGGCGAGAGGATTTGAACCTCCGACCACCTGCACCCCATGCAGGTACGCTACCAGGCTGCGCTACGCCCCGAAAGAAAAAAATTATAACAGAGAGTTGGCCGGTTTAGAACGGGTCGCATGCATTTTGTGCATGTTCCTGCCGAAATTTTTTGTGGCGCACGTGGCGTGACCGATTCGACACGAACGGCGACGCACATGACGCCCCGCCGGTCCGTCGTCCGTCCACGCGATCCGCCGGACGCTCACGCGCTGCGCGCGACACAGATCACCGTGAGCCCCGCCAACCGGTTGAACCGGAACATCGGCAACTCGGCGCGGCAGATCAGCTTGAGCAAACCATTGACTACCGGATTGTGTCGACGCAGTTGCGACGCGGGTTCGCGTGGCTGGCGACGCGCTCGCTCGCTCAGTCGCAATGCCGCCGCGAGCGGAAACGTGAAGCCGAAGTAGTAAGCGCCGCGCTCGACCTCGAGCCCCGCACGGCGCACGACGTCTTCGAGGCCGTCGAGCGTATACCTGCGCTTGTGTTCGAGAAAGTCGTCGTGCGCGCTCCAGAGGAACTGAAACGCGGGAACGGTGATCAGGAAGCGGCTGCCCTTCGGCACGCCGGCCACATATTGTGCAAGCAGCCCGACATCGTCATCGACGTGCTCGAGCACGTCCATCAGCAACACGAGATCGGCATCGAGCCGATTGACGGCGCGGCGAAAATGGACGGGCTTGCCTGCCGCCTCGCCGTCGGTATCGTCGGCGTAGCTCGTGTCGACACACCACGCTTCCGTCGCCTGCGTGCGCTCGAGCAAATGTTTCGAAAAGAAACCCGAGCCCGCGCCGACATCGAGTATCCGGTTTGCATCCGCCGCGCCCAGGAACCGGCGAATCGCGCTCGCCTTCGACGCGTAGTACCAGTGATCGCCGACGTCCGCTCCCAATACGTCGAGTTCCTTCAGATCCATGACGCCTCCCCCGTGTCGGCCACCATGCTTCGATCATCAAGCTACTGACGCCGATCTTACCGCGCCGCAGCCGTCGCACGCATCGCAAGTTGCGCGAATTGCACCGCGCCCGCATCGCCTCCTAGTCGAAAAGGACGATGGCCGTTTCGCCGCGGATCGCTACCGTGCGCTTACCCGGCGCGAGATCGACGCGCCCGGCGCATCGTCCGACTGCAGGCCGATCGAGATCGCAGATCTGCGCGTAGCCGCGCGGCGCGCCGGGCCGGCAGCGACTTCGATCGCAACGGCGGTCGCAACTTCCCGTGACAGTCTCCGACAAAGGTCAGTGAATGCATCAGAAAAACGAAATTTCCCGACGACACTTTCTCCGGCTGGGCGCCGGCACGTTCGGCATCGCGCTGGGAAGCGCGTCGCTTCTGTCCGCGTGCGGCGGCGATTCGATCGCGATTGCCCCCGTCACGACGCCCAGGCTCGCCTCGGTAGCGAACTTTCGTGATACCGCAGGACCGGACGGAACGGGCTATGCCACCCCGAGCGGCGCAGCGATGAAAAAAGGCGTGATCTACCGGTCGTCCGCGCTCACGTTGTCCGCGGCCGACGTCGCAACGGTCGATACGCTCGGCATCACGCAGGTGTGCGACCTGCGCACGACCTCCGAGATCCAAGCGCAGCCGGATGTACCGTTGGCTGGCGCCATTTGGCAGAACCTCAACGTGCTCGGCGCCGCCAATCTCGGCCCGCTGCCGACCAGCGGCGCGACGGCCACGGCCTTCATGATGAGCATGTATCGGGCGTTCGTGACGTCGGAAACCGCACGCACGAGCTACCACGCGTTGTTTGCCGGCTTCGCGTCGTCCGGCGGCAATCTGGTCTTCCACTGCACGGCCGGCAAGGATCGCACCGGCTGGGCGACGGCCATCCTGCACACGATCCTCGGTGTCCGCCCACAGACGATTCTCGCCGACTATCTGCTGACCAACGTCTACAGCGCGTCGGAAATCGCCGCCTATGTCGCGCAGGCGCAGAAGCGCGGCGGGCAGGATGCGGCCGACATGATGGCCGCGCTGCAAGGCGCGCAAGCCGCCTATCTGCAGGCGGCGTTCGATCAGGTCGTCGCGTCGTATGGCTCGATGACGTCATACATCGAGAACGGCCTGCAGCTCGACGCGTCGACGCAGAATGCGATCCGGCAGCGCATGCTGGTCTGACCGATCACGCAGGCGGCGCTGGCGACAGCGCGGCTGTCATCGCACTGCCGCCGCGCCCGGACCGGACACGGCCTTCATCCGGCACGAAACCCGGCGTCAACCCACGCCGCCGGGTTTGCCGATCCGGCGCAATGCGCGCCGCCCCTCGACCGCAAAACCAAACGACCGTTTGATATTGCCGCCCCGACGCCGCGAATCCTTTGCCCTGTCGTGCGCCGACCGGTGTTGCCCGCACGCCCGCTGTTTGGTAACGCCGCTCTAGCGCGCTATGCCACACTGCACGGCATCGACGACTGCGCCGCGCATCGATCGCGCGCCCTCGCCGGTCACGACAAGACATGGAGACAGACGATGCGGAATTCGGTCCGGCGCGGCCATCGCACGCCCTTGGCAAGTTTCGACTGGATGGCCGGCCTGCGACGCGCGGCCGCCCCGGTTTCACACGGCACCGCTCGCGCATTCGGCTGCGGTGCGCTTGCGCTCGCGCTGCTCTGCACCGGCTGCGCGGAACCGGCCGCGCAGCGCGACGGCAACGCGTCGGTCGCATCGACGAAGATCGAGCGCGCCAAAGCCGAACGCCTCGCTCACGAACAGCAGGTCGCCCGCACGGTGCCGTCGCTCGCGTCGATCAACCTCACGCAGCCGCGCCCGTTCACGCTGCGCGACTCGGGCCAGAACGGCGCGATGACGTTCCTGCGCGACGTCGATTTCCGCATCGTCAACAACCTCGGCTTCTTCATCCATCAACTGTCCGCGACGCTCGTGCCGACGCAGGCCGGCGCCCCCATCGTGTTCGACGACCCGACGAGCTTCGAGATCGACGTACACGAAGGCGCGGTCACGCTCGACAACGCAAAGCTGACCGCGCTCTTCGACACTTACATCTTCGGTTACCGCAACGCGCCGCTGCGCAAGCTCGCCGTATCGGCCGGCGACGGCGTGATCCATCTGCAAGGCGAGATGCAGCGCGACGGCTGGGTGCCGTTCTCGCTGACCGGCACGCTCGCGATCCGCGACGGCAGCCAGCTCGTATTCCATCCGACCGGCGTGCGCGTGTCGGGCATCAACGCGCAGCCGGTCATGCGCGCGGCCAACGTGAAGATGGCCGATCTGCTGAAGGTGGAAACACCGATCGCGCGGCTCGCCGGCGACGACCTCGTGATGTCGGTCGACAAGCTGATGCCGCCGCCTCGGCTGAAGATCCGGATCGCCGCGCTGCGCGTAACACCGGCCGGCCTCGACCTGACGCTCGACGACGGCTCGCACGCCGGCTTCGCGCTCCCCGCGAACGCGCCGCAACAGGCGATGTACATCCGCGGCGGCGACGTGAAATTCATGCGCTCGATGCCGATGAACGCCGACATCCTGATCGGCCCGGTCGATCCGACGAAGCGCGACCAGCACTTCGTGTTCGACCTGTACCACTATCGCGACCAGGTTTCGGCCGGCTATTTCAATTTCGACGAAAGCGGCGCGATGGCGATCCGGATGCCGTCGTACGCGGGCCCCGCGAGCGGCGCCGCGCTCGGCAATGCGGCCGCTCGCCTGAACGACAGCTTCCTCGCCGCGCAGCAGAACGCATTGCGCGACTCGCGCCAGCACTGGGAAGCGTTTGCACTCGCGGCCAGCGCACCGCAACCCGGCATGCAGAAAGTCGCGATGCGGCGCTCGTCGACCGCCCCGTTCAACGAACGGCACGTGTCGAACCGCAACCCGACGATCCACCTGCACAACGTCGACTTCAACCTGTCCGGCGACATCGGCTTCCATGTCGAGGATCTCGACGTGCAGCTGATCGCGAAACGCCCGGGCGAACCGGTCGATCTCGACGATCCGAACCAGTACGACATCCGCATTCTCGGCGGGACGGTCGTCGAATCGTGGAAGGCGATGTCGGCGCTCTTCAACAACTACCTGCTCGACTACTCGCCGCGCTCGCTGAACGACCTGCAGTTGAGTGCGGATGGCCAGGAATTGCGCGTCGAGGGCGGCATCAAGCTCTGGAATCACGTGCCCGGCGTGTGGCTGCCGACCGACATGAAGGGCACGCTGTCGGTGCTCGACGACCGGCACCTCGCGTTCAAGCCGGCGCAGGTATCGGTGCTCGGCATCCCGCAGGCGAAGCTGCTGCGCTCGCTCGGCATCGAGCTCGCGTCGCTGACGCCGCTGCAGCGCCGCGGCGCGGAGCTGCGCGGCGACACGCTCGTGCTCGACCAGTACACCGTGTTTCCGCCGCCGGTGCTGAACGGCAAGCTCGGCCAGGCGACGGTCGAACGCGACGGGCTGCGCCTCACTTTCCGGCGTGCCGCCGACGCGCCCGCGACGAAGCGGCCGCAGATCGACGCGCCGAGCTACATGTGGATGGAAGGCGGCGACATGAAGATGTTCAACGTGCTCGAACTGAACGTGCGCGCGCTGATCCGGAACTCGGCCGAGGCCGGCCCGATGCGTTTCGACCTGTACGGCTACCGCAGCCAGGTCGCGCAGGGCTCGGTGCGGATGCTGCCGGACGGCACGCTGGTCGTCGACATGGGCAAGCCGAACCCGCTCGCATCGCGCTGACCCGCCGAGCACGAGCCCGCGTGCATGAAAAAACCCGGCGGCGCATCACCGACCGGGTTTCCTGTTGATTCGAGCGTTGCGCTCAGTCGTGCTTGAGTCCGTCGATCACATCGAGGAGCGCCTGCCGCAACGCGATCACGTCGACCGTTGCACCCGGCTTGCCCGATACTCGCACGTCGCCGGCCGGCACATCGGGCTCGGCCGGCGCCGCGGCAGCGCGCTCGCCGCCCGGCGAATCGAGCCGGTTGCGCGCCCCGTTGATCGTGAATCCCTGTTCGTACAGCAACTCGCGAATCCGCCGGATCAGCAGCACTTCGTGGTGCTGATAGTATCGGCGATTGCCACGCCGCTTCACCGGCCGCAACTGCGTGAATTCCTGTTCCCAATAACGCAGCACGTGCGGCTTGACCCCGCACAGTTCGCTGACTTCACCGATCGTGAAATAGCGCTTCGCGGGAATCGGAGGCAAGACGACTTTCTCAACCGTAGTGGTCATCGTCGGTTAACCGTCGGTAAAGAATGCGCGGCGGCCGCGCGGAGACTTCGACGCGCGGGCGTTACTCCGCGCCGTTTTCGACCAGCGCCTTCAGCTTCTGGCTCGCGTGGAAGGTTACCACCCGGCGGGCCGCGATCGGAATCGCCTCGCCCGTCTTCGGGTTGCGGCCCGGACGCTGCGGCTTGTCGCGCAGCTGGAAGTTGCCGAACCCCGACAGCTTGACGCTTTCGCCGTTTTCGAGCGCGTCGCGGATCACTTCGAAAAACGCCTCGACCATGTCCTTCGCTTCACGCTTGTTCAGCCCGACGCTGTCGAACAGCAGCTCCGCCAGCTCCGCTTTCGTCAGCGTCGGCGTCTCGGTGGACGCCGGCGCCGAAGCGTCGCGGTTCATGGCGCTGCGTTGCGCCGTCAGGAGGGCTTCGAATTCACTCGAGGTCATGTCGTTCATATCTGCCATACAGCGCGTTAAACCAAAACTCACGATGGGGAAGCGCCACCCGCGAACGGGCGGCCCCTCTCCTTAGCCGCGCAGGCGGGCACCCGCACGAGCCATCCGCTCGACCAGCGTCTGAATCGCCTGATCGACGACCTCGTCCTGTAGCGTGCCAGCCGCATCCTGCAGCGTCACGCGGAAGGCAAGGCTCTTCTCGTGCGCGGCAAGACCACCGGAAGTATTTGATTTTGCACGAAATTCGTCGAAGAGTACAACCTTCTGAACGAATCGGCAGGCGTCTTCGGCCAGCGCCTTCTTCATTTCGTCGAAAAGTGCCTGAACCTCGACCGCCTGATCGACGACAACGGCGATATCGCGCCGTACCGGCGGGAATTTCGACACGTCGGTCGGCGCCGGCAGTGCACGCGCGATCAGCGCATCCGCGTCGATTTCGAACATCACCGGCGCGTGCGGCAGCTCGTACTTCTGCATCAGGCGCGGATGCAGCTCGCCGATCCAGCCGACCGCGCGGCCATCCACTTCGATGCGTGCGCTGCGGCCCGGATGGAGGGCCGGATGCTCGGCCTTCACGAAGCGCGCGGCGGCCGGCGCGAGCAGTGCCTCGAGGTCACCCTTCACGTCGAAGAAATCGACCGCGCGGGTCGCGACGCCCCACTGCTCGTCGACTGCCGGGCCGTACGCGAGCGCGCCGACACGCTTCGGCTGCGTGTAGCCTTCGACGGTCAACTCGCCGGCCTTCACCGACGGATCGGTGAGGAACACGCGCCCCGTCTCGAACACGCGCACGCGATCCGCGCGACGGTTCAGGTTGTTGCGCAGCACGGAGATCAGGCTGCCGAACAGCGTCGTGCGCATCACCGACAGCTGGCTCGCGATCGGGTTCAGCAGGCGGATCGGATTGTCGTTGCCGGCGAAGTCGTGCTCCCACTCCGCATCGACGAAGCTGAAGTTGACCGTTTCCGCATAGTCGCGCGCCGCGAGCGCATGACGGATATCGTGGATCGAGCGCCGCGTCTCGTTGGTCGCGCGCATCTCGCTCGTCGCGACCGGCGGACGCGCGGGAATCTTCTCGAAACCGTAAATGCGCGCCACTTCCTCGATCAGGTCTTCCTCGATCTCGATGTCGAAGCGGTGCGACGGCGGCGTGACCAGGAACGCGTCGTCGTCACGCTCGAACGGCAGGCGCAGGCGCGTGAAGATGTTCGCGATCTCGTCGGCGTCGATCTTCACGCCGATGATGCGGTTCGCGCGCGATACGCGCATCTTCACCGGCGCACGCTGCGGCAGGTTCACTGCCTGGTCGTCGACCGGGCCGGCCTTGCCGCCGCAGATCTCGAGAATCAGCTGCGTGATGCGCTCGACGTGTTCGACGGTCGTCGCGTAGTCGACGCCGCGCTCGAACCGATGGGCCGCATCGGTCGAGAAGTTGTACTTGCGCGCGCGGCCACGGATGCTGTCCGGCCACCAGAACGCGGCTTCCAGGTAGATGTTGGTCGTATCGAGCGTGACGGCCGTGCTGTCGCCGCCCATGATGCCCGCGAGGCTTTCGACCTGACGGTCGTCCGCAATCACGCCGACCGTTTCGTCGAGCTCGACCGTGTTGCCGTTCAGCAGCTTCAGCGACTCGCCGCGCTTGCCCCAGCGCACTTCGATGCCGCCGTGGATCTTGTCCAGATCGAACACGTGCGACGGACGGCCGAGCTCGAACATCACGTAGTTCGAGATGTCGACGAGCGCCGACACGCTGCGCTGGCCCGAACGCTCGAGGCGCTCGACCATCCATTGCGGCGTCTTCGCATGCGCGTTCACGCCGCGGATCACGCGACCCGAGAAGCGGCCGCACAGATCGGGCGCAGCGATGCGCACGGGCAGCGTTTCGTCGAGCTCGACGCGCACCGGACGGATATCGACCGGTGTCAGCGGCGCGCCGGTGATCGCGGCCGTCTCGCGCGCGATGCCGAACACCGACAGGCAATCGGCCTTGTTCGGCGTCAGCTTGATTTCGAAGATCGTGTCGTCGAGATTGAGCGTATCGCGGATGTCCTGGCCGACCGGCGTGTCTTCCGGCAGGATCAGCAGGCCGCTGTGGTCCTCGGACAGCTTCAGCTCGCGCGCCGAGCACAGCATCCCCTGGCTCTCCACGCCGCGCAGCTTCGACAGCTTGATCGCGAACGGCTTGCCGCCCTCTTCTGCCGGTGGCAGTTCCGCGCCGACCAGCGCGACCGGCACCTTGATGCCGGGCGCCACGTTCGGTGCGCCGCACACGATATTCAGCGTCGCGCCGGTGCCGGCGTCGACCTGGCAGACATTGAGCTTGTCCGCATCCGGATGCTTGACGACTTCGAGCACGCGGCCGACGACGATCTTCGATGTCGGCGGCGCAGCCTTGCTCAGCGATTCGACTTCGAGCCCCGCCATCGTCAGCGCGTGCGACAGTTCGTCGGTCGTCAGCTGCGGGTCGACAAAGGTTCTCAACCAGGATTCAGGGAATTGCATGGATGTCTACGTTCGAAACAGGTTAGATCGGCGCCCGGCCCCCGTCGGAAACGTCCGGCGGGGCATGCGCGGGCACATGTCGGCGCGGCGCGTGCGTTATGCGAACTGGCGCAGGAAACGCAGGTCGTTCTCGAAGAACAGCCGGAGATCCTGCACGCCGTAGCGCAGCATCGTCAGGCGCTCGAGGCCGCTGCCGAACGCAAAGCCGATGTAGCGCTCGGGATCGAGGCCCATGTTGCGGATCACGGTCGGATGCACCTGCCCCGAGCCCGAGATCTCGAGCCATTTGCCGGCGTTCTTGCCGTGCTCGAACATCATGTCGATCTCGGCCGACGGTTCCGTGAACGGGAAATACGACGGGCGGAAGCGCACGAGGATGTCGTCGCGCTCGAAGAATTTCTTCAGGAAGTCGGTATAGACGCCCTTGAGGTCGGCGAAGCTGATGTTCTCGTCGATCCACAGCCCCTCGACCTGATTGAACATCGGCGAGTGGGTCGCATCGCTGTCGACGCGATACGTGCGGCCCGGCGCGATCACCTTGATCGGCGGGCGGTTCATGCGCGCGTAACGCACCTGCATCGGGCTCGTGTGCGTGCGCAGCAGCAGCTGGCGGCCGTCGGCATCCTTGCCTTCGACGTAGAAGGTGTCCTGCATCGAACGCGCCGGATGGTTCTCCGGGCTGTTCAGCGACGTGAAGTTGTACCAGTCGGTCTCGATTTCGGGACCGTCGGCCACGTCGAAGCCGATCGAGCGGAAAATCTGTTCGACGCGCTCCCACGTGCGCATCACGGGGTGCAGGCTGCCTGCGCCGGCGCCGCGGCCCGGCAGCGTCACGTCGATCGCCTCGGCGGCGAGGCGCTGGTTCAACAGCGCGTCGGCGAGCGCCTGGCGGCGTGCGGTCAGCGCGGCTTCAACCTGCTGCTTCGCGACGTTGATGCGTGCGCCTTCGGTCTTGCGTGCTTCGGGATCGAGCTTGCCGAGGCCCTTGAGCAACTCGGTCAGCGCACCCGACTTGCCGAGAAAGCGGGCTTTCTCGTTTTCGAGCGTGGTGATGTCGGCAGCCTGTTCGAAGGACTGCTGCGCGTCGGCGACAATCTGGTCCAGATCCATAGATCCCATCATTTCCAACGTCATTCGGTCTTGGCGAGCGAAACTGCTCCACCAAACAAAAAAGGGGCTCGGAAGAGCCCCGTTTTCGCTGCAGCGGCCGAGACTACCGGAACGTCGCTGCAACTAACCACGCAGTGCTAATTTCGCAATTAGGCTGCAACGGCGGCTTTCACCTGCTTGACGATCGCAGCAAAAGCAGCCTTGTCGAACACCGCCATGTCGGCCAGGACCTTACGGTCGAGTTCGATCGACGCCTTCTTCAGGCCGTTGATGAACACGCTGTAGGTCATGTCGTGCTGGCGAACCGCCGCGTTGATACGCGTGATCCACAGTGCGCGGAACACACGCTTCTTGTTGCGGCGATCGCGGTACGCGTACTGACCAGCGCGCATCACCGCCTGCTTGGCGATGCGGTAGACGTTATTGCGACGGCCGCGATAACCCTTGGCCAGGTTGATGATCTTCTTGTGGCGGGCCCGTGCGGTTACCCCACGTTTGACTCGAGGCATGTTTCTCTCCTTGGAGTATCAGTTGAGGGGTTACGCGAACGGCAGCATTGCGCGGACGGAGTTCAGATCGGAATCATGAACTGCCGTTGCGCCGCGCAGGTGACGCTTGTTCTTCGTGGTTTTCTTGGTCAGGATGTGACGCTTGAAGGCTTGACCGCGCTTGACGGTACCGCCCGGACGCACCACGAAGCGCTTTGCAGCACTCTTCTTGGTCTTCATCTTAGGCATGACGAACAACTCCAGTTTATTTGATGGCGATGGGTGTGCGGTTGGCTTGCGCCCTTGACCCGCCCTTCGAAACCCAGTCCACTTGTGTACGGCGAACCGCTTGCGCAGCCGCCGTCATTGTTGGTGCGCCGCCCTGACCGGGCCACGCACCGAACCACTTTCGAACCTGCGCGCGTGGCGCGCGGGCCCGTTACTTCTTTTTCTTCGGCGAGAGCACCATGATCATCTGGCGCCCTTCCATCTTCGGCATCTGCTCGACCTGGCCGACTTCCTCGAGATCCGTGCGCAGACGCTCAAGCATCCGCATGCCGATCTCCTGGTGAGCCATTTCGCGGCCGCGGAAACGCAACGTGATCTTCGTCTTGTCGCCCTCTTCGAGGAAGCGCACGAGATTGCGAAGCTTGACGTTGTAGTCACCGTCATCGGTACCCGGGCGGAATTTGACTTCCTTCACCTGGATGACCTTTTGCTTCAGCTTCGCTTCGTGCTGCTTCTTCGATTCCTGGTACTTGAACTTGCCGTAATCCATCAGACGGCAAACCGGCGGAACCGCTTGCGGCGCGATTTCCACCAGGTCAACATCCAGTTCTTCCGATTTACGGAAAGCATCAGCGAGTTTTACGATACCGAGCGGTTCGTTCTCGATCCCGACCAGACGCACTTCCGGCGCAGTGATTTCACCGTTGATGCGGTGCGACGACTTATCAGTAGCGATGTTACGTTTCCTCTAAAAATTAAAAAAACGAGCCGCGCTGCCAGGGCGGTTACTTGAACGAGCGCAGGTCTTCCTGCAGACGCTCAACGAAGGCTTCGATCGGCATAACGCCAAGATCGACGCCGCCACGGGCACGCACGGCTACCGTTTGCGCATCACGCTCCTTATCGCCCACGACGAGGAGATAAGGCACCTTTTCCAGCGTGTGCTCGCGTATTTTATAGCTAATCTTCTCGTTGCGCAAATCGGCCGCCACTCTAACCCCTTGTTTTTGCAACGATTGGGCCAGGGACTGCGCATATTCGGCCTGACTTTCGGCGATATTGAGCACAATTGCCTGGAACGGCGCGAGCCAGACGGGCATTGCACCAGCATGGTGCTCGATCAAAATGCCGAGGAAACGCTCCATCGAACCGACGATCGCGCGGTGCAACATCACCGGCCGGCGGCGGCTGTTGTCTTCCGCAACGTACTCGGCGCCGAGGCGCTCCGGCAGGACCATGTCGAGCTGCAGCGTGCCGCACTGCCACGAACGGCCGAGTGCATCCTTGATGTGGTACTCGATCTTCGGGCCGTAGAACGCACCTTCACCCGGCAACTCTTCCCACGTGAGGCCGCAGGCCGTCAGCGCGTCGCGCAGACCCTGCTCCGCGCGATCCCACGTCTCGTCCGTGCCCGCACGCTGCTCGGGACGCAGCGACAGCTTGATGTCGATGTGATCGAAACCGAAGTCCTTGTACACGCTCATGGCCAGCGTGTTGAACGCGATCGATTCCGAGATGAACTGGTCTTCCGTACAGAAGATGTGCGCATCGTCCTGCACGAAGCCGCGCACGCGCATCAGGCCATGCAGCGCGCCCGACGCCTCGTTGCGATGGCACGAACCGAATTCCGCGTAGCGCAGCGGCAGGTCGCGGTACGAGCGCAGGCCGTGCTTGAACACCTGGACGTGCCCCGGACAGTTCATCGGCTTGATCGCGTAGTCGCGCTTCTCCGACTCCGTCGTGAACATGTTCTCGCGGTAGTTCTGCCAGTGACCCGACGCTTCCCACAGCGAGCGGTCCATGATCATCGGCGTCTTGATCTCGAGGTAGCCGGCTTCGTTCACGCGGCGGCGCATGTACTGCTCGACCTGCTGCCACAGCGCCCAGCCCTTCGGATGCCAGAACACCATGCCCGGCGACTCTTCCTGCATGTGGAACAGGTCGAGTTGCTTGCCGAGCTTGCGGTGGTCGCGCTTTTCCGCTTCCTCGAGCATGTGCAGGTATTGATCCTGGTCTTCCTTCTTCGTCCAGGCCGTCCCGTAGATGCGCTGCAACTGCTCGTTCTTCGAGTCGCCGCGCCAGTACGCGCCCGCGACCTTCATCAGCTTGAAGACCTTCAGCTTGCCGGTCGACGGCACGTGCGGGCCGCGGCAGAGGTCGGTGAAGCCGCCGTGCGAGTACAGCTTGATTTCGTCACTTTGCGGAATCGATTCGATGATCTCGGCCTTGTACTTCTCGCCGAGGCTGCGGAAATAGCCGGCCGCCTCGTCGCGCGACACGACGCGGCGCGTCACCGGCTCGTCCTTCTTCGCGAGTTCCTGCATGCGCTTTTCGATCTTTTCCAGATCTTCAGGCGTAAACGGGCGGTTGTACGAGAAGTCGTAATAGAAGCCGTTGTCGATCACCGGACCGATCGTCACCTGCGCATCCGGATACAGATCCTTCACCGCATAGGCGAGCAAGTGCGCGGTCGAGTGACGAATGATGTCGAGACCGTCGGCATCCTTGTCCGTGACGATCGCGAGCGATGCGTCGCGATCGATGACCGTGGACGTATCGACCAGCTCGCCATCGAGCTTGCCACCAAGCGCAGCCTTCGCAAGGCCGGGACCGATCGAGGCCGCAACCTCGGCAACTGTCACCGGATGCTCGTATTGTCGAACTGAGCCGTCAGGCAAGCGTATCGAAACCATAGCAATCTCCGTGATGCCGACAGTGGGCGGCAAACCAAGCACGCGATATCAAAGTCACGCGCGAAAATTTCGCGACAAAAAAAATGCGGCCCCGCTTTCGAGGGGCCGCATTCGATACTTCACTCAAACTGAAAGGGCGAAAACGTTCCTCGACTAGCGTCGCTCCGAAAAGGTTTCGGTCAACGTTCGCGGTGTCATAACCGTATTCGCCTTGTTCGCGTTGAGTTATTTACTGCATCGAACACCCGAAAAACCGGGCATTCTCAATTCGTTGGTAGGCTCGATTGGACTCGAACCAACGACCCCCACCATGTCAAGGTGGTGCTCTAACCAGCTGAGCTACGAGCCTAGAGAAGCTAAGATTATATGGAGCCAACGCAGACTTGGCAAGTGTTTTATGCGGCCGCAGCAAAATGATCGGGCTCCAACCCCATTACAGGGACATCAAGCCTTGCGCCCCGCCCGCACGACGCCCGGCACTTCGCCGAGCAGCGTGCACGCCCGCTGCACCTGCGCGGAATTCGACACCTCGACCGTGAACTGCATGAATGCCGCGTTGCGGCGGCTCTGCGTCTTCACGCCCACCACGTTCATCTTCTCGCGCGCGAACACTTCAGAGATATCGCGCAGCAGGCCTTGCCTGTCGCTCGCCTCGATCATCAGGTCGACCGGATAGACGGACACGCCACGGCCGCCCAGCACGTCGGCCGACCAGGTCGTCTGCAGTACGCGCTCCGGCGCCCGCTCGGCCATCCGCCGGAACGTCGGGCAGTCGCTGCGGTGGATCGACATCCCCTTGCCGCGCGTCACGAAACCACTGATCGGGTCAGGCGGCGCCGGACGGCAGCAGCGCGCAAGCTGCGTCAGCAACGCATCGACACCGACCACCAGCACGCCGGTCGACGCGCCGTGCGCGACGCTCGCCCCGCTGCTGCGCTTCTCGAAATCGGCGGGCGCCTCGGGCGCATGGTCGGGCGGCGGCGCATCGGACAGCGCGTGCTCGACGTTGCGCAGGCTGAATTCCTCCTTGCCGACGACCGAGAACAACTCATCGGGCGACTTGAAGCCGAGCTTCGCGGCCAGATTGTCGAGGTTGACCGACGTCTTGCCTTCGCGCTGCAGCGTCTTTTCGACGAGCGCGCGACCATGCGCGATGTTTTCTTCCTGCTCGATCGAGTTGAACCACGCGCGCACCTTCTGTCGCGCGCGCGGGCTCTTCAGGTAGCCGAGCTGCAGGTTCAGCCAGTCGCGCGACGGCCCGCCCTCCTTCACCGCGACGATCTCGACCGTCTGGCCGTTCGCGAGCGACGTGTTCAGCGGCACCATCACGCCGTCGACGCGCGCGCCGCGGCAGCGATGGCCAAGCTCGCTGTGCAGGTGATACGCGAAATCGACCGGCGTCGCGCCCTGCGGCAGCGCGATCACGCGCGCCTGCGGCGTCAGCACGTAGATATGGTCGTCGTCGAGCGACGTCTCGCGCAGCTGCGCCCACGCCTTGTCGCCCGAGACTTCGGTGCCGTCCTCGACGTCGTCCTTCCATGCGAGCAGCTGGCGCAGCCACGCGATCTTCTCGTCGTACTTGTCGCTCGCCGAGAACTGGCCGCCATAGCCGCGCGCGCCCGCTTCCTTGTAGCGCCAGTGCGCGGCGACGCCGTACTCCGCAAAGCGGTGCATTTCCTGCGTGCGGATCTGTACTTCGAACGCGCGACCGTCGTCGCCGATCACGACCGTATGCAGCGACTTGTAGCCGTTCGGCTTGGGGCGCGAGATGTAATCGTCGAATTCCTTCGGCACCGGCTGCCACAGGTGATGCACGATGCCGAGCACCGCGTAGCAATCCTTGATGTCCGGCACGATCACGCGGAATGCGCGCACGTCGTACAGCTCGGAGAAGTCGAGCTCCTTGCCGCGCATCTTGCGCCAGATGCTGTAGATGTGCTTCGGCCGACCGCTCACGTCGGCCGGGATGTGCGCTTCCGCCAGTTCGTGCTGCAGCCGCTCGATCGCCTGCGCGACGTACGCCTCGCGTTCGATGCGCTTTTCGTCGAGCAGCTTGGCGATGCGCTTGTAGGTGACCGGATCCTCGAAGCGGAACGCGAGGTCCTCGAGCTCCCACTTCAGTTGCCAGATACCGAGACGGTTCGCGAGCGGCGCATAGATCTCGAGCGTCTCGCGCGCGACGTCGGGCGGCGGGTCGATCTTCGCCGCCGCGTAGTAGCGCAGCGACTGCAGCCGCGACGCCAGCCGGATCAGCACCACGCGGATGTCCTGCGCGAACGCGAGCAGCATCTTGCGCAGCGCCTCGATCTGCGTGCGCCGCTCTTCCGCGGCGTCGCGCCCGGCGTCGGGCATCGCGTTCTGCGCGGCGCGCAGGCTCACGGTGCCGAGCCGCAGCAGCTTGCGCACGTCGGATACGAGCCGCGCAACCTCTTCGCCGAAGCGTTCGGTCAACTCCCGCTCCGGGTCGTTCAGGTGCGGCGTCAGCACGAACAGCGCAGCCGCCTGCATCGCGTGCGGGTCGACGTTCAGCGTGCGCATGATCGACGCCGTGCCCGCCGAATGATCGGCGAGCAACTCGCCCGTCGACAGGCGCGCGTCGCCGGCCCGCTCGCGCACGAACGCGAGCACGTCGTCGAACGACGGCGCCGCGACGGAAGAAGCGGAAACGGACTCGGTCATTGCACGGCCTGGCGTATTGCGGTCATCGTGATGCTTCGCTCAGCTCCGCTGCGCGGCGACGACGACGATCTCGACGAGCAGCGCCGGATCCGCGAGCTTCGCCTCGACGGTCGCGCGCGGCGGCGTATTGCCGGGCGCGACCCACGCGTCCCACTCCGCATTCATGCCTTCGAAGTTCGCGAGATCCGAAATGTAGATCTGCACCGACAGCAGATGCGCCTTGTCGCTGTTCGCTTCGGCGAGCAGGCGGTCGATGTGGCCGAGCACTTCGCGCGTCTGGCCCTTGATGTCCTGGGTGGTGTCTTCGGCAATCTGGCCGGCCAGATACACGGTACCGTTGTGGATCGCGGTTTCGGAGAGACGGGCCCCGACGTGGTGACGAATGACTGCCATGGAATGTTCCGGTCGTGTGAGTGGGTGAAGTATCGGCGACGACACGGCCCGCGTGCCGCCGAACCGCATATTATGACGCGTTTATGCGCCGCCTTCGACGAAAAACCGGCGGGCGAGCGCAATCTGGTCGGCGCTGATGAACGCCGGCGCATGGCCCGCGTCCTGGATCTCGGCTTGCGTCACGTGCCGGCCGCGCCGCACCATCTCGGCCGCCGTGTCGCGCGACAGCAGGTCGGAACGCTCGCCGCGCACGACCAGCAGCGACGCATCGGTGGTCTCGATCGCGCGCCACAGCGCGGCCTCGCCGAGCGCGGCCAGTTCGGGCGTCGTCGCCTTGAACGGCTCCGCGATGCGCGGATCGTAGCGCATCGTCCAGCCGCCGTCGGGCAACTCGCGCAGCAACGGCCCATTGATCTCGCGCCACTCGTCGCCGCTCAACGCGCCGAACGGCAGCGACAGCGACGTCAGATAGTCGATGCCCTCCTGCTCCGTCGCGAAGCGCGGCTGCACGCCGAGGTATTCGCCGATGCGCGTCAGCGAATCGGGCTCGATGCGCGGGCCGACGTCGTTGACGATCATCCGGCGCAGCGGCGAACCGGGCAGGCCCGCGAGCGCCATGCCAATCAGCCCGCCCATCGACGTGCCGAACCAGTCGACCGACTCGACGTCGAGCCGCGCGATCAGCGTCACCATGTCGGCCACGTATTGCGGAATCGCATAAAGCAGCGGATCGGCGAGCCAGTCGGAGCGCCCGCGCCCGACGACGTCGGGGCAGACGACGCGATACGTATCGGACAGCGCGGCGGCGAGCCGGTCGAAGTCGCGCCCCGAACGGGTCAGGCCGTGCACGCAGAGCAGCACGCGCGGATTGGCGGGGTCGCCCCATTCGGTATAGGCGACGTGGTGAAGGCCTGCGGCGCTCGCACACTGCACGCGTCGCTGACGGGGAACCGGAGGATTCGCTGAGGTTGTTGGCATCGTTGGCATCCTGTCGAACGTGGACGGTGCGGCGGGCAATGCTTGCACCACCCGATGCAAACGATTGTAAACCGCTTCTTAACGGCGGGTCGTCACGCGCCTGCGGTCATCCGGCGCATCGTTCGCACCGGCTCACGCGCCGCGGCGCCACGAGGCGCGCAACTGCTCGCGCAGGAAGTCGATGAATGCCCGTACGCGCAACGGCACGTGACGCCCGCCGGGATAGACCGCATGAAGCGGTGCCGCGGGTGCGGCGAATGCCGGCAGCACGCGGACGAGCCGGCCCGCGTCGAGGTCGGCACCGACGTCCCAGATCGACTTCAGCGCGATGCCCGCGCCCTCCAGCGCCAACGTACGAGCCGCACCGCCGTCGTTCGTCAGCAGCGCGGCCGTCACTTCGACCGCAACCGCGCCCTGTACACCGTCGAACCGCCACTCCGCACGCGGCTGGTCGCCCATCACGATGCATCGGTGCATGCGAAGCTCGGCGGGATGGGCCGGCAGCCCGTGCACGGCGAGATAGCTCGACGACGCGCACAGCACGCGATGATTCGGCGCCAGCTCGCGCGCGATCATCGTCGAATCGGCGAGGCTGCCGATCCGCACGGCAACGTCGATGTCCTGCGCGAGCAGATCCACGATCGCGTCGGTCAGCATCAGGTGCACAGTCAACTCCGGATGTTGCCGTTGAAACGCGGCGACGAGCGGCGCGATCCGCAGCCGGCCGAGTTCGCCGGGCGCCGTCAGGCGCAGCACGCCGCTGACCGTGCCGCGACGATCGCTCATCAGCGTTTCGGCGCGATCGACCTCGGCCAGGATGCGCAGCACCTGCGCATGGAACTGCGCACCGTCGTCGGTCAGCGTCTGCTGTCGCGTCGTCCGGTGCAGCAGACGCACGCCGAGCTGCGACTCGAGATGCGCGAGCCGCTTGCTGACGACGGACAGCGACAAGTCCAGCTCGCGCGCCGCCGCGGACAGGCTACCGGCCGACACGATTCTCGCGAAGGTATCGAGCGCCGGGAGATCGTCGATCAGCATCGCGGCACCCGCTTCGCCTCGCCCTTTCCTTTTTTCGAATAATCCATTCGCTTTTAGACCGTATTTGTGTTCAGAACGGAAACCTACCATACCTGTTCCGCGTCGTCCCGCGACGCCATTCACAGGACATCCGAAACCATGTCGATCCTTCCTTCGATCGTGCGCCCGATCACCCGCGTCATCGCCGCGGCGGCCTGCGTCGCCGCGCTGTCGCCTGTCGCGGCCCGCGCCGCCGACCTTCTCGACCCACACGGCCTGACCGTCGCGACCGACGTGCCGGCTACGCAGGCGCGCGCGCAGATCCTCGCCGCGCGTCGTTACGGCACGTTCTGGGATACCGGTGATGCGACCCTCGCCCGCGCTGCACTCGCGGCCGATTTCGTCGACCGGACGTTGCCGGCCGGCCGTCAACAAGGCGTAGCGGGGCCACTCGCGGCGTCCAGGACGATGCGCACGGCCATCCCGGACCTGCATTGCGACATCGAACAGATGATCGTGGCGGGCGACCGTGTCGTCGTGCACCTGCACTTTCGCGGCCATTTCACCGGCACGTTCAACGGAACGACCGGAAGCGGACAGGCGATCGACTTCATCGCGACCGACATCTACCGCATCGTCCAAGGCCGGATAGCGGAAAACTGGCACATCGAGGACAACCTGACGCTGATGCGTCAGCTCGGGCTCGTCGGCTGACGGAGGGGACGATGACTGACAGCGACTACGATTCTTCGGCGATGCGTCCGGCGCGCCGCAAGTTTCTTGCACAAGCAGGCGCCGGGGCGGCCGCCGGCATCGCGATGGCCGCGGGCGCCTCCCGGTCGGCAACTGCCGCGCCGATATCGGATGCTGCCGGGACGAACGCCAGCGGGTTCTGGCCGGACAAGACGCGGCTCGTCATCTCGATCTCGATGCAGTTCGAGGCCGGCGGACAACCGCCCAAGGGCGCGGACAGCCCGTTCCCGTCCGTCGAGTTTCCACCGTCGGTCCCGGTCGACCTCGCGTCGGCCACGTGGTTCGCATATGGCTACCGTGAAGGGATCCCGCGTCTTCTCGACCTGTGGGACCGGCATGGCGTGAAGGTCACGTCGCACATGATCGGGGAAGCCGTGCGCCGGCATCCCGAACTGGCACGCGAGATCGTGTCGCGCGGCCACGAAGCGGCCGCGCACGGCCCGACCTGGCGGTCGCAATTCGCGATGAGCCGCGACGACGAGCGCCGCTTCCTCACCGAAGCCCGCGACATGGTCGAAGCGGCGACGGGACGGCGCCCGATCGGCTACAACTGCAACTGGCTGCGGCGCGGACCGCACACGCTGCCGCTGCTGCAGGAACTCGGCTACGTGTATCACATCGACGACGTCAGCCGCGACGAGCCCTTCATCGAAACCGTCGACGGCCGCGATTTCGCGGTCGTTCCATACACGTTGCGCAACAACGACATCCTGCTGATCGAAGGCCGCAATTACTCGCCGACGATGTTTCTCGAGCAGATCAAGCTCGATTTCGACCAGTTGTACGCGGAAGCCGGCCAGCGGCGACGATTGATGTCGATCAGCGCGCACGACCGGATCAGCGGCACGCCGCAGATGGTCCGCGCCTGGGACGCGTTCCTGCACTACGCTCGATCGCATCCGGGCGTTGCCTTCATGCGCAAGGACGACATCGCCCGCTTTGCCCTGCGCAGCCCGTCGACGTTGCGCGAAGCCGAAACGATCTGACCGGATTGCGCTCACCTGCTCACCTCCTCACCTCGGAAGGACCACCATGAACGATTCACTCCACGGAAAGAAGGTACTCGTCGTCGGCGGCAGCTCCGGCATCGGTGCCGCCGCCGCGACCGCATTCGCACGACTCGGCGCTGTCGTGACGATCGCATCGCGCAACCCGGACAGGGTCGATGCAGATGCCGCGCCGGGCGCGCAAGTACGCACCGAAGCGCTCGACATCACGGATACGGCGGCCGTCGATGCGTTCTGCGCGCGCGCCGGCCAGTTCGACCACGTCGTGATTTCGGCCGCGAAGACAGCGACAGGCCCGATCCGCGCGCTGCCGCTTGCCGACGCGCAGGCCGCGATGGACAGCAAGTTCTGGGGCGCATACCGCGTCGCACGCTCGATCGATATCGCACCCGGCGGTTCGCTGACGTTCGTGTCGGGCTACCTAAGCGTGCGACCGAACGCGTCGTCGGTACTGCAGGGGGCCATCAACGCGGCACTCGAGGCGCTCGCCCGCGGCCTTGCGCTCGAGCTGTCGCCCGTGCGGGTGAATACCGTATCACCGGGCCTGATCGCGACGCCGCTGTGGGACAAGCTCGCCCCCGATGCGCGCGACGCGATGTACGCGGGCGCCGCGCAGCGCCTCCCGGCACGCCGCGTGGGCCAGCCGGAGGACGTCGCGAATGCGATCGTGTATCTGGCGGCAACACCTTATGCAACCGGCTCGACGGTGCTGATCGACGGCGGCGGCGCGATCGCGTGATTAGCGTGATTCAGGTGACGTATGCGGTCATGACAAAACGCCCCGCGTTCCACAGGGGAACGCGGGGCGTCGAGCGTCGAGACGCAAGGCCGGCGCTTACGCGACCGCGCTCACGTCGAGCGGCGCGCCCGTCTTTGCCTGGATCTCTTCCGCGCTTACGCCGTCGGCGAGTTCGAGCACCTTCAGGCCGGCCGGCGTCACTTCGATCACGCCGAGATCGGTGATGATCAGGTCGACCACGCCGACACCCGTCAGCGGCAGGTTGCATTCGTCGAGGATCTTGTGCTGGTCGCCCTTCGCGACATGCTCCATCAGCACGACGACGCGCTTCACGCCCGCGACGAGGTCCATCGCGCCGCCCATCCCCTTGATCATCTTGCCCGGGATCATCCAGTTCGCGAGGTCACCCTTCTTGCTGACCTGCATCGCGCCGAGGATCGCGAGGTTGATGTGGCCGCCGCGAATCATCGCGAACGAATCGGCCGACGAGAAGATCGACGAGCCCGGCAGCGTCGTGACGGTCTGCTTGCCGGCGTTGATCAGGTCGGCGTCGACCTCGTCCTCGGTCGGCGACGGGCCGATGCCGAGCAGCCCGTTCTCCGACTGCAGCCACACTTCGACGCCTTCCGGCACGTGGTTCGCGACGAGCGTCGGCAGGCCGATGCCGAGGTTCACATAGAAGCCGTCCTGCAGTTCCTTCGCCGCGCGCGCGGCCATCTGGTCACGATTCCAGGCCATGTCAGTCTCCTTTCGCGCGTACGACGCGTTGTTCGATGCGTTTTTCGGGCGTCGCGTTCAGCACGATGCGCTGCACGAAGATCCCCGGCGTGTGGACATGGTCCGGATCGAGTTCGCCGTTCTCGACGATCTCCTCGACTTCCGCCACGGTGATCTTGCCCGCCATCGCGCACATCGGATTGAAGTTGCGCGCGGTGCGGCGATAGATCAGGTTGCCGGACTTGTCGGCCTTCCATGCCTTCACCAGCGCGACGTCGGCCGTCAGCGACGGCTCGAGCACGTAGTGGCGATCGCCGAACTGGCGCGTTTCCTTGCCTTCCGCGATCACGGTGCCGTAGCCGGTGTTCGTGAAAAAGGCGGGGATGCCGGCGCCGCCCGCGCGCAGCTTCTCGGCGAGCGTGCCCTGCGGCGTGAATTCGAGCTCGAGTTCGCCGGCCAGGTACTGGCGCTCGAACTCCTTGTTCTCGCCGACGTACGACGAGATCATCTTCCGGATCTGGCGCGTTTCCAGCAACAGGCCGAGACCGAAGCCGTCGACGCCTGCGTTGTTGCTGATGCAGGTGATGCCCTTCACGCCGGAATCGCGCAGCGCCGCGATCAGCGCCTCGGGAATCCCGCACAGGCCGAAGCCGCCCACCGCGAAGGTCTGTCCGTCGCGGACGATCCCTTCCAGCGCGGCGGCCGCGCTTGGATAGACTTTGTTCATCTGTATGTCCCTTCCTCTATGGAAACCAGCAAAACCGGTTCACGCGCCCACTGGGCCGCAAGCCCGCCGCATCATTCTATGCATGCACGGCGATACCTGCGTCGAGGCGCGCTGTTTTTATATCGCGGCAAACCGCCGCGAGATGCCTGAAAGGGTACGATGTGACGCCGATACGGCACAATACGCAAAAATACATAAGCATTTGCCTCCGCTTGCCCGCGCCATGCCCGCTCTCGATTACCAGACTGCCTTTCACCTCGCGCCGCTCGGCCTCGTGATGTCGCGCGACCGCGTGATCGAGGACTGCAACGACGCGCTCGCGGCGATCTTCCGCTGCGCACGGGCCGATCTGATCGGCAAGTCGTACGAGGTGCTGTATCCGTCGCCGGACGAATTCCAGCGCATCGGCGAGCGCATCTCGCGCGTGATGATCGCGAACGGCACCTACGCCGATGACAGAATCATGAAACGGGCCGACGGCGAGCTGTTCTGGTGCCACGTGACGGGCCGCGCGCTCGACCGCACCGCGCCGCTCGCGGCGGGCGTCTGGACCTTCGAGGACCTGAGCGCGACGCGCCGGGTCGCCGTCGAGCTGACGCCGCGCGAACGCGAGATCGCCGCGCAGCTCGCGACCGGCAAGACCAGCAAGCAGATCGGGCGCGTGCTCGACATCAGTTCGCGCACGGTCGACATCTATCGGGCGCGGCTGATGCGCAAGTACGGCACGAACAATACGCCGGAGCTGCTGCAGCGCCTGCTCGGCCAGTAAGACGCGCCCCGGAATGGCAATCGGCCGCGTGAAGCGGCCGATTCGGGAGATCATCGGGAAATGGCGACACACCGGGCGCCGGCTTCGGCGCCGCCGCGCTCAGCCGACCTGCGCCGCGAGCGCGCGCTCGATCGTATCGCGCAGCAGTTGCGGCAGCGGCACCGACTTGCCGAGCGCGTAGTCGACCCACACGCAGCGCGCGTTGCCGCGCGCATACACGTGCTGCGGATCGTCCGCGCGCGTCAGCTCGAAACCGGTGTCGAAGCTGCTGCGGCCCGGCTTCGCGGCCGACATCTTCGCGATCACGTCGCCCGGATAGTGCAGTTGCTTCAGGAACTCCATCGACGCCGTGACGATCACGGGCCCCTGCCCCTCGCCGTTGCCGCCCGCGATGCCGAGTTCCTCGAACCACGAGATCCGCGCCTGTTCCATGTAGCGGAAATAGACCGTGTTGTTCACGTGGCCGAACGCATCCATGTCGCCCCAGCGGATCGGCATCGACATTTCAAATACGGGGGAATATTCGCTCATTGCAGTCTTCTTTGTTGCTGAATGTCATCCACTCAGGCGAGGCCGAAGCCATCGTCGGCGGAGATAATCGAGCCATTGATGAACTGCGACTCGTCGGCCGCGAGCAACAACAACAGCCCGTCGAGATCCTGCGGCTTGCCGACGCGCCGGCGCGGCAGCATCGACTGCAGCTTCTGGCCCTGCTCGGTTTCCCACAGGTAATGATTGATTTCGGTATCGATATAGCCCGGACAGATCGCGTTGACGTTGATCCCGTGGCGGCCCCATTCGAGCGCCATCGCGCGCGTCATCTGCACGACCGCCGACTTGCTCATCGCATACAGCCCGATCTGCGGAAACACGCGCAGCCCCGCCACCGACGCGATGTTGATGATCCGGTAAGGCGGTTTGCCGTTGCCGTTCGCGCGCATGATCATCCGCTTCGCGACTTCCTGCGCGACGAAAAACGCGCCGCGCGTATTGGTGTCGAACACGAACTCGAAATCGGACGGCGTGACGTCGACGAGCTTCTGCATCGTCGAGACGCCCGAATTGTTCACGAGGATGTCGATCGTGCCGGCTTCCGTCTCCGCGTGCGCGATGGCCGCCTTGATGCTCTGCACGTCGGTGACGTCGAGCGACACCACGTGCGCGGCACCGCCCGCCGCCTCGATCTCCGCGCGCAGTTCCTTCAGGCGCTCGACGCGGCGGCTCGCGAGCACGACCTTCGCGCCGGCCTGCGACAGCACCTGCGCAAAGCGTTGCCCGAGGCCGCTCGATGCGCCCGTGACCAACGCGACCTTGCCTTCCAGATTGATCGATCGACCCATTGCACATCCCCTTTCGATGTCGTTTCGCCGCCGCGGGCGCCCTGTCCCACGCAGCATAACCCTAGCACATAAAATAGAACGATCGTGCTAATGTATTCGCATGCTGTTGCGGCAAGCGTTTCGTTTCGCAGACAATACGCTCCCGAATAAAAGCATTCTAACGGTTAGAGGAACGCCAATGACCCCCGCAAGCCTCATCGAGCAATACGGCCCGCGCGAATCGATGGAATACGACGTCGTGATCGTCGGCGGCGGCCCGGCCGGGCTGTCGGCCGCGAT
>NZ_QTPV01000041.1:0-70271 GCF_003857985.1 Burkholderia sp. Bp9090 | reverse complement strand
GTGTAGCCCACGCACGCGCAGACGATCGCGGCGATGCCCAGGCCGATCGTCAGCGTCGCGACGTTGCCGAGTCCGGGGAAATGGTTCTGCAGCACGGTGATGGCCGACAGGGCGACCATCGCGCCGACCATCAGCACGTCACCGTGCGCGAAGTTGATGATGCCGAGAATGCCGTACACCATCGTGTAACCCAACGCGATGATGGCGTACGCACTGCCGAGCACCAGCCCGTTCAGAATTTGTTGGACAAAAATGTCCATGTCACTCCCAAGAGTTGATTACTATTGGATCGGCATGCGAGAACGCCGATTACTCGTCGTTCTCGCTCGAAGTATCACTGCGTCGGACTGAGGTTATCGCCCGACACTTTGTACACGGTCACCGGCGCATCAATCCATTCACCGTTCTTGTCGAACGCGACCTTTCCGACCAGCGTCGAGAACTGGATTTGCTTGAGCATCGGAACGAACTTTTCGGGGTCCGTCGAATTCGCCGCCTTCATCGCCTGCGCGACCACCATCGTGGCCGAATAGAATGCCGGCGAGTAAACATCGTTCTTCACACCGAATTGCTTTTCATACCGCGCCGCGAATTCCGGACCACCGGGCAACGTCGCGAGCGGTGCGCCGCCTTCGGCGCAATACCCCCGCCCATTCAGCGTTCCGGCAGCCAGCTTCGGCATATCGACCGAGCAGATCCCGTCCCCGCCTAGCACCGGAACCGCAAGACCCAACTGCTTGGACTGTCGCCCGATGGCGGCTGCTTGCGCGTAGTACCCGCCGTAGAAGATCGCGTCCGGGCGCTGAGCCTTGATGTGCGTCAGAATCGCGTTGAAGTCCGTTGCCTTGTCGTTGGAATATTCCCTGGCGACGACGTCGATACCGTTCTTCTTCGCCGTCGCGGCAAACACGTCAGCTACGCCTGATCCGTATGCCGTGCGATCGTCGATCACCGCCACGCGTTTTGCATGCAATACCTTTGCCGCATATTCGGCCATGCGTGCGCCCATCACGTTGTCATTGGCCGCAAGCCGGAAGACATACGGGAAGCTCTGCTGCGTGATCGCCGGATTTGAAGCGGCGCCGGTAATCATCGGAACACGCGCATTGTTGTAGATGCGGGACGCGGGAATGGTCACGCCGGAGTTGTAGTGGCCGATGACCGCCTTCACACCCGAATCGACGAGCTTCTGAGCGACAGAGACGCCCGTTTTGGGATCTGCAGCATCGTCCTCGGACAGCATTTCGAACTTGATGGATTGACCGTCGACGACGATCGGCGTCCGATTCAGCTCTTCAATCGCCAGCCGCACGCCTCGCTCATCGTCCTTGCCGAAATTCGATTGGCCGCCCGTCAACGGGCCCGCGACACCGATCCTGACAGTCTGATCCGCATGCGCGGCAGAAATCAATGCGGGGCTGATTCCCCCGAGCAACAGGGTGGCGATGGTGAGTTTGTGACAGTACTTCATGTGAAACCTCCGTGGCGTGGGCAAATTGGGTAGTCGACATGGTTGCAGCGTCAGGAGCGCGGGCACGAGATGACCGATTGCGCTTGACGTGGGATAGTCAGTCCCGCCAGTGCGGTTGTGCAGATTCCAGAAGCCGCTTGAGCGAGCGAAAATGAAGTCGTGCATATTCATCTCGATCACGGGCGAATTCACGAGAAGTCCGGCGAGCCAGTTCGTCGCTCACGCGTTTCAGCGGACGCCCGCTCGACATCGCGAGGATTTGGACCTGGGCGGCTCGTTCGAGGTAGTAGAGATCGTCGAGTGCCGCGGCAATCGAAGGGCCCGTGACTATCACGCCGTGGTGCTCGAGCATCAGGACACGCCTGGAAGACAACGCGGCGGCAATCCGGTCTCCTTCCTGTTCGCTGAGTGCAAGTCCTCCGTATTCCGAATGATCACGGTCGTATGCAATGCGATCGAAAAAGCGAAGGCTGTTCTGATGGCACATTTCGAGGCGAAAGCCGTCGAGCGTCGTCAGTGCCGTGGCATAAGGCATGTGCGTATGAAGTACGCATGCGGCATCAGGCGAGGCGCGATGAACTCGGGAATGGATGTTGAGCGCGGTTTTCTCGACTCGTCCGACTCCGTCGATTACCGAGCCGGCGGAATCGACGAGCAGCAAATCAGCCGGTCGGATCTCTTCGAAGCTGAGTCCGAACGGATTGATCAGATACGTTTCCCGACTGCCCGGGAGCAAGAGACTGAAATGGTTGCATGTGCCCTCGTGGAAGCCGAGGCGCGCGGCGATGCGAAATGCCGCGGCCAGATCGTCGCGAGCATTCGCGAGCTCATCGGTCTTCGATCCAGGAAAAAAATCGGTGGCGTGTGCCATGGGGTCGTCCAGTGCAAGTATGCGTATGCGATTCCCCTTCAATGTAGTGAATCAAACCTGCACGGATACATGTACACTTTAAAACGAGGGTGACTAACTGTATTGGGTTCGTCGCCTGCACGGTTATATGGGCCGGTATTTTTGATGTGATAGGTGCGGCGATGAAACCGATACTGACGCTCGATCCCCAGGGGGAATCGTCCCTGGTTCAACAGATCGTGGCCGGGCTGACGGCAACGGTGAACGAAAGAACCTGGCGGTCCGGGGCCAAGGTTCCGAGCATCCGCGTATTCGCCGAGGCACACGGCGTGTCGACATTTACGGTCGTCGAAGCATACGATCGCCTGGTGGCGCAAGGCGTCTTGATGGCACGGCGTGGATCCGGCTTTTATGTCGCGGATCGAAGCCGTAGCGAGATACCTCCGACCATCGAGAAACTCAACGAGGAATTCACGAACGGATGGTCGCTGCGTAACGTTCTGGAGGGAACGGAAGGCACGATTCACGCGGGCTCGGGATGGATTCCAGAGGCATGGTTCGACGCGGACGGCCTTGGGCGGGCGCTAAGACAGGTAGCGGCGCAGCCGCGATCGCTATTGGGGTACGGGCACGCAAAGGGGTATGAGCCGTTGCGTGAGCAAATCGTGCGGCAACTTGCGGAACACGAGATCGAGGCAAGTTCCACGGGCATCGTCACTACGCTGGGCGCAAACCAGGCGCTGGATCTCGCCATTCGTCACCTTACGCGCGAGGGCGATACCGTGCTGGTAGACGAGCCCTGCTACAGCGATCTGCTCGTTGCATTGCGATTGCGCAGGATCAAGGCAGTCGGGATTCCGATGACACCCACCGGTCCGGACGTCGTTTCGATGGAGCAGGCGTTCGAGACTCATCGCCCCAAAGTGTTCTTCACCAATACGCGGTTGCATAATCCGACCGGTGCGAGCTACAGCTCGGCATCGGCATTCAAGGTCCTGAAGCTTGCCGAGCGCTACGACTGCATCATCGTCGAGGACGACGTCTCTGCCGGTCTGGTGTCCGGAAATTCAGTCGCGCTCGCGTCCATGGATCAATTGAAACGAGTGGTCTATGTCGGCAGCTTTTCAAAGACCATCGGTGCCGGCCTGCGCGTGGGATTCGTGGCCGCGGAGCCCGCGCTTCTCGAGGGTTTGCTTTACCAGAAGCTGGTGTCCGGAATGTCGACGCCGACGATCACGGAGCAACTGGCACATGCAGTGCTGTCCGAAGGACACTTCAGGAAGCAGGCCGAGCAATTGCGCGATCGTCTCGCTACCGCGCAGGAACGGACCTGTCGCCGGCTTGAATCGATCGGTTTTGAAGTGTTCTGCGAACCTCGATCCGGAATGTTCGTATGGGCACGGCCCGCGGGAATCAATTGCGATTCGGCCGAACTCGCTGTACGTGCTGTCGACCACAAGATTCTTCTGGCGCCAGGCAATCTTTTCTACGCCACCAATCCAACCAGTAGTTGGCTGCGATTCAATGTTGCGCACTGCAACTTCGATCGTCTTTATGCGTTTCTGGCGCATGCCATTGCACACTGACCCGGTCTCGTCACCAAGCCGCCAGGGAATCGGCGTCGCGCAACGAACCCGTGATCTCTCGAACCCGCTCGAGTCGGTACGCGCATGAGCTAGCGTCCACGCCGTGCGCGGATCCAACTGTGCAGGCAACAAGGCCTCTACAGTTATCTAGCGATCCACCGCGGTGTGCATGTATCTGTTCAGCTCGATTGCATAAATTGACGGACAACACGTCGCCCATGATTTCGATGCGGCGGTAACTCCGATCAATTTTCAGCATGAAAAAGATACGAAATTACGAAGCACTCCTCTCGAATGGCGTCGTTTCGTCACGGCGGATCGTACTCGAGATCGCGGACCGGACACTCGACAGGCTCGACAGCTACCAGCGAATTCGCAGCATCATGCGCATGGAAGGTAGCGTACTGCATATCGGAACGCGCTCGTGGGACCTTTCGCGCAAGCGAAACGTCTATCTGGTCGGCGCCGGCAAGGCATGCAACCACATGGCAATGGCAGTCGACCATGTGTTGGGCGATCACCTGACGCACGGTATTGCCATCGTGAAAATCCGGGAAGAATCGGACCGTTTCAACAAGACCGAGGTGTTCGTCGGCGGCCATCCCCTCCCGAACGAAGAAGGCCATCGGGCATCGAAGCAAATCATCGAACTCGTCGATCAGGCCGGACCAGACGACTTGTTCATCGCGGTGATCAGCGGCGGAAGTTCGGCGCTCATGTCCTGTCCGATCGAAGGCATCAGCCTGCAGGACGAGATCGATACCACGGACGTGCTGCTGAAATCCGGTGCAGGCATTTACGAGATCAATGCCGTGCGCCGGCACATCTCGGCCTTGAACGGCGGGATGTTGGCGCAGCGCATCCAGCGCACGGGTGCCGAACTGATCGGCTTCGGCATCAGCGACGCGGTCGGATCGCCTGCCACGGGCGACATTTCAGTGCCCTACGCAGCCTACAAAAGCACGCCGATCGGTCCCGACATGACGACCCTGGACGACGCTCGCGCCACGATCATCAATCGCAACGTGGCCGATCGCCTGCCCAAGAGCGTTGTCGACTATCTGATGAACGCAGGCCCCGACGCGGAGACCCCGAAGGCCTTTCCGGACAATACCTACTTCCTGCTCAACACGCTGCCCGACTCCTGCATTTACGCCAAGGCAGTCTGCGAGGAGATGGGTATCCCCGCAATGATCGTGTCGTCGTTCCTTGAAGGAGAAAGTCGCGACGCCGGCACCTTCTTCGCGTCGATGGCGCGCGAAATCCAGACGTACGGCAACCCGATCAAGCCCCCTTGCGTGCTTCTCAGCTCCGGTGAGGTGACGACGCTTATCGACGATAACAGCGTGATCAAGGGGCACGGCGGGCCTGGCCAGGAAATGGCCGCAAGTTTCGCTATCGCGGCGGCCAAAACCACGGGTGCCTGCCTGCTGTCGATCGACAGCGAAGGCACGGACGGCACGGCGACGGTGGCGGGAGGCATGACGGACTCGACCAGCTTCACCGCGGCTGCCGTAAAGGGAGTCAACCTCTATCAGGCACTGCGCGAGCACAGCTGCTTCGAAGCACTCGAGTCGATCGACTCCGCCGTTTTCACCGGCAACACCGGTACCAACCTGTGTGACTTGAACATCCTTTATGTTCCTGAACCGAACGGGAGCAAGTGACATGGAAGACAAGATCACATCCGTCCGGGCACTTCAGATCATCGATTGCAAGTGCCGGCCCGCAGTCGAAGTCGAGGTGCGCACCCAAAGCGGTGCGGTTGGTCGAGGTGCGGCACCCACCGGCACTTCCGTCGGGACGCACGAATCGTTCGTCCTGAGGGACGGCGATCCAGCGACCTACGACGGGCTCAGTGTTCATAACGCCGTCGACAACGCGGTCAATGTAATTGGTCCGGCGCTGATCGGCATGAACGTGTTTGATCAGCGAGCGATCGACGAAAAAATGATCGCGCTCGATGGCACACCCAACAAGTCCCGCCTCGGCGGAAACACGATTTACTCGGTATCCATCGCGGCATTCCGTACGGCGGCGAATGCCCGATCGATTCCGCTGTACGCTCACATCGCCGGCCGCGACATCCGGACCGTGCCGGTCCCATGCTTCAACGTGATCAACGGCGGACGATACGATGGGCTCACCCAGCCGTTCAACGAGTTTCTGATCGTGCCGTACGGCACTGACAGTGTCGACTTCGCCATCGAAATGGCGGTGGCCGTGTTTCAGAAGCTTGGCCATGTACTGACCGAATATCTGGGCCACAAACCTCAAGTCGCCAGTTCCTATGGCTACGCCGCCCCTTCGGATGACCCGGAAGTCGTGTTGACGCTGATGCAAAAGGCCATCGATGCCTGTGGCTGTACAGGCCGGATCGCGTTTGCGCTCGATTGCGCGTCAAGCGAGATGTACGACAAGGAAACCCGCACGTATCTGCTGAAAGGCAAACGGGTGTCCACCTCCGAACTCATTGCCTATGCCCGCTTCCTGACCGAGAAATTCAATTTGGTCTTCATCGAGGATTTGCTCGATGAAAACGACTGGGAAGGTTACAGCACGGCGGTTCGAGAAATTCGACGATCGATCATTCTGGGCGACGATCTCACGGTCACCAGTCTCCCGTTACTTGAGCGGGCTTTCGAGACTCGTGCCGTGGACGGGTTCGTGTTGAAGCCGAACCAGGTCGGAACGATCACGGAGGCGATGGACGCCTATCGATTTGCGCTGCAACACGGAATGATCGCGGTGCCCTCGGGCCGCTCCGGTGGTGTCGTGGATGACGTCGTGATGGATTTTTCGGTCGGCCTCGAAGTTCCGCTCCAGAAGAATGGCGCCCCCCGTTCCGGCGAGCGGATCGAAAAGCTCAACTTTCTGTTGCGGGCAAATGCGCGAAGCCCGGGTTGCCGCCTCTACGACATTTCACCACTTCTCCGATTCTGACCACTGAGTCGGGATCGACGCTTGACACCCGACATCTTCCTTTTTCGACGAGGTCTGCACCATGTATCCCAAAATCGACTTTCTGTACCTTTCCGAGCCGGACATGATCGCAGCTGGCGTGCTGGATGCCGCGCGCTGCGTGTCCGTATGCGAGGAGACATTCGGACTCCTCGGCAGAGGCGACTATCTGATGGGTGGCGCCAATCACAATAACCACGGAATGAACATCGTCTTCCCGAAAGAGACGAAGTTCCCGAACATGCCGGTTGCCGGTCCGGACCGCCGCTTTGCTGCAATGCCCGGTTATCTGGGCGGTCGCTTCGACGTGTGCGGCAACAAATGGTACGGATCGAATCACGCCAATGCCGAGAAAGGCCTGCCGCGCTCGATCTTGACCATGATGCTCAATGACAAGGACACGGGCGCGCCGCTGGCGCTGATGTCGGCGAACTTGTTGAGCGCGGCCCGAACCGGAGCCGTGCCGGGAGTGGCGGCAAAGTATCTGGCCAACCAAGATGCGAGAAGTATGTCTGTTATCGGTTGCGGCCCGATCAACAAGGCGTGCTTCACCGCGATCATGACCCAGCTCGGCTCGATCCAGCACGTCGTCTGTTTCGACGTCTTCCTCGACAAGGCGAACGAGTTCGCCGGTTGGGTTCAGCAAACGTACGGGATTACCGCCGTCGGTACCGATGAGGCCGAGCAAGGCTTCCGCGATGCAGATGTCATCACCGTGGCAGCGTCGCGTCTTAAGCCGCTTTATTTCAAGGACGAATGGATCAAGGAGGGCGCGACCATTCTCGTCTCGGGCCCGTTCAATACCGACGAGTCGTTCCTGACCGGCGCCAGGATCGTATACGACCATACCCCGCTGCAGGAAGCCTATGTCGAGGACGCAATCGCATCGGGCAATAAGGAAAGCTACTACAGCAGCGTCATTGGCGGCCCGTTCTTCCGTCTGATCGATGCAGGCAAGCTGCCCGCCCTGCCTGACTCGACCAGCCTCGGTCATGTCGTGAATGGCGACAAGCCGGGCCGGGAGAGCACGAAGGAGCGTGTCATCTTCATAGCATGCGGGATGGCGGTTTTCGACATCAGCTGGGGGACGGAGCTCTATAACAACGCGCGGGAAAAGAAGATCGGCACGCCCCTCAATTTGTGGGAAAAGCCGGCTCTCTGATCGGGTCGCCGTGAATCGCACTCCCGGCAATTGAGCCGCCTGGATCCCCCTGGAAAGTGCCGAGCGCCAGTGTCGGGGCTTTCCTGAGCCTTCGGCCATAGGCCGAAGGCTCATGCCGGGCGAATGTTGGCGAGCGTCGAGGTTTGGGACCGCTTGCACCAAGTACTCTTGGCAAAGCTGCGTGCAGCGGACCGCCTCGATTGGTCACGTTGATCTGAGTAACCGTGTTGAATGACAAGCTGTGAGAGGTTGATTTTGAGCATTCAGGTGTTAGCCACCCCTCGTCATTTACATCGCTCGCGACGCACTTTTTCCACTTCGACGCAATGATAAGTTTGCACATCTCATTGAATTTCAGAATAAAAAGCTCAGGACCAGCGTGAATTAGCGAATACGACGAAAATTCCACATTGATATGAATTTTTATTCAAAGACAACTTATTGAGACTGCGGACATCTTTTCTGAGAGACAACATGCCCGCGCACCACCCTCCCACCCCGTACCGGCAACCACCAGGCTAACTGTACCGGTACTGTACAGAAAACCGTCGCTACACTGACTCCATCCCAGTCCCGAACACGAATGGAGAATCCGCGATGGACTTCCTCACCCTCAGCGCATTGCCCGCCGGCATGCTGTTCGCGCTCGTCACGTCGATCACGCCCGGCCCGAACAACACGATGCTGCTCGCGTCCGGCGTCAATTTCGGTTTCCGCCGCACGATGCCGCACCTGTTCGGCATCAGCATCGGCGTCGCGATCCTGATGCTGTGCGTCGGCTTCGGCCTCGGCGAAGCATTCCGCCGCGTGCCGGTCCTGTACACGACCCTCGAAGTCGCGAGCGTCGTGTACCTGCTGTACCTCGCCTGGCGCATCGGCACGTCCGGCGAAGTGAAGGCGCAAGGCGCCAAACCGCGGCCGATGACGTTCCTCGAAGCCGCCGCGTTCCAGTGGGTCAATCCGAAGGCGTGGATGATGGTGCTGACCGCCGCGACGACGATCCGCCTGTCCGCCGACTACGGGATGAACGCCGCGTGGATGGCCGTCGTGTTCATCCTGATCGGCTTTCCGTGCATCAGCCTGTGGGCCGCGTTCGGCCAGGGCCTGCGCCGCTTCCTGTCGAACCGCCGCGCACTGCGCATCTTCAACGTGACGATGGCCGTGCTGCTGATCCTGTCGCTGTATCCGCTCGTCGCGCATCTGCTGCCGCAGTAAGCGCTCACGAGCACAGCCGTTGAGCTTCACGCCGTGCAGGCGTACCCTTTTGGTACGGGCGCGCGCAATCGCTGCGGCGGTTGCGCCGCATCTGCATGGAGGTGGCCGATGAAGCCAATGCTGAAGACCGGCGAGCACATCGAGGGCATGCACTGGGTCGCCGAGTACCACCCGCTCACGCACGAGATTCGCGTGCTGCGCGAGAACATCGAGGTGGGTACGTACTGCGCGCCGCCCACGCTGTTCGGCGACGAGGAAGCGCTGGGCGCCGCGAACCTTGCCGATCATCGCAGCCAGGAGGCCGCACTGCGCGCGTATCTGCGCAACTTCGTCAAGGAACACGACGCGGAGGAGTAGCGGCGCGGCGGCCGGAATGGCGACGGGCTGCCGAAGCGGCCCGGTCTGTCGTTGCGTGTGAGCCGTCTTGCGACCCGCCGCGGCATGCCGAACACACGCAGGGCCAGCGCATCGCCCCGGCCCCGAATCCGCTCAATGCCCGAGCGACTCGATCTTGCCGGACGGCTGCGCGACACCGTGCGGCCGCGCCGCCTGCTTGATCAGCAACGCGAGGCACGCGAGCAAGCCCGCGACCGCGATCGTCGCGAACACGCCCGCGAACGAGAAGTGCCGGCGCGTCAGTTCGGCGACGAGGAACGACCCGGCGATCCCGCCGAAGCGGCCGACACCCAGCATCCATGCCACGCCCGTACCGCGCCCTTCGGTCGGATAGAACGCGGCGGCAAGCGCCGGCATCGACGATTGCGCGGTGTTCATCAGCACGCCGGCGATGAACACGACCAGCACGAGCATCCCCACATTGCCTGCCGCCTGCCCGATCGCATACACGCTGATCGCGGTCAGCGCGTAACACACGGCAATCACGCGGTTCGCGTTGAAACGGTCCATCAGCACGCCGCACAGCACCGCGCCGACGCCGCCGAGCGGGAACAGCGCGGAGATCAGCGTCGCGCTCTTCGGCGTCAGACCGGCATCCTTCAGCAGGATCGGCATCCAGTTGATCGACGCGTAGAAGATCACGAGGCCCATGAAATACGCGATCCACAGCATCACCGAGCCGACGATGTACGAGCGCGACACCACGACGCCGATCCCCTTGCCGCCCGTCTGCGGCGCGGCTTCGGTCATCGCGAACGAGCCGGCGTTCAGCGCGTCGCGCGAGATCCGTGCGAGCGTCGCGCGGATCCGGTCGACGCCCTGACCTTGCGCGACCATGAAGCGCACCGATTCCGGCATCTTCAGCAGCAACAGCACGCCGAGCAGCAGCGGCGTCACGCCGCCGAGCATCAGCACGCTGCGCCAGCCGAAATGCGGGATCATCCACGCGGCGAGAAAACCGCCGAACGCGGCGCCGAGCGGGAAGCCGCAGAACATCAGGTTGATCACGGTCGCGCGGCGCTTGTCCGGGCAGAACTCGCCCATCATCGTGACCGCGTTCGGCATCGCGGCGCCCAACCCGACGCCGGTAATGAAACGCAGGATCGTCAGGTGTCCGATGGTGTTCGAGAACGCGGACACGAAGCACGCGACGCCGAACAGGAACACCGAGCCGAGCAGCAGCGAGCGGCGCCCGAGGCGATCGGACAGCGGGCCCGACACGAGTGCGCCGCACGCGAGGCCGAACAGCGCGGCGCTCAGCACGGGTGCGAGATCGGGTTTGGTGAGGTTCCATTCGCCCAGTAGCGAAGGTGCGATGAAGCCGATCGCGGCCGTATCGAAGCCGTCGAGCAGCACGATCACGAAACACATCAGGAATACGAGCCACTGGAAGCCGCCGAACGGCTGCTCGTTGATGAAGGTCTGGACATCGACCACGGGTGTGCGATTCATCGCGTGTCTCCTATGTAAGCAACGCAGCTTGATGGCCGCGCCTTTCCTTGTACGCGCGCCGATTCGTCGCCGACGCGTCATGCATCGTCGACACCGGCCGGCAGTGGCAGGCGTCGCGATCGGGTCACGGCCGGCGCGCGCCGGCCGTGTGATTCAGCCGCATCTAGGCGGCCGCATCCTGTTCCTTGAAGATCTTGTCCGCGAGATGGAACGCGGAATTCGCGGCCGGCACGCCGCAATAGATCGCGGTCTGCAGCAGCACTTCCTTGATCTCGTCGCGCGTCACGCCGTTGTTGCGCGCGGCGCGCAGGTGCAGCGCGAGTTCCTCGCCGCGGTTCAGCGCGACCATCATCGCGATGGTCAGCAGGCTGCGCGTATGGCGCGGCAGGCCGTCTCGCGTCCAGATCTCGCCCCACGCATAGCGCGTGATCAGGTTCTGGAATTCGTCGGTCACTTCGGTGCGGTTCTCGATCGAACGGTCGACGTGCGCGTCGCCGAGCACCGCGCGACGCACCTTCATCCCTGCTTCATAACGTTGCTGGTCGTCCATCGTCGGTGCCTCACGCGGTCAGGAAGTCGAGCAGCGCGCGGTTGAAGCCGTCGGTGCACTCGATGTTCGAAATGTGCGCGGCGTCGAATTCGACGTGACGCGCGCCCGGAATTGCAGCAGCCAGCGCACGGCCCTGGTCGGGCGGCGTCGACATGTCCTTCGCACCGGTCACGACGAGCACCGGCAGCGCGATGCCCTTCACTTCCTCGCGCAGGTCGGCCGCGTTCAGCGCGTCGCAGTTCGCGGCGTAACCGTCCTTGTCGGTATGCACGAAGGTGTCGCGGATCGCGTCGAACAGGCGCGGCTCGCGTTCGACGAATGCGTCGGTGAACCAGCGCGGCAGCACGGCGTCGGCCAGCGCGGCCATCCCTTCGGCACGCGCCTTCTGCGCACGCGGCGCCCACACTTCCGGCGAGCCGATCTTCGCGGCGGTGTTCGACAGCACGGCGCGCACGATGCGCGACGGGAAACGCGCGGCGAGCGCGGCGCCGGTCAGGCCGCCCATCGAGATCCCGCAGAAGTGCGCGCGCTCGATGCCGACGTGGTCGAGCAGGCCGATCACGTCGCCCGCGAGCTGGTCGACCGTGTACGAGCCGGCCGGTGCTTCGGAATGGCCGTGGCCGCGCGTGTCGTAGCGCAGGATGTTGAAGTGCTGCGTGAGCGGGCGGATCTGCGGCGCCCACATCTGCAGGTCGGCGCCGAGCGAGTTCGAGAAGACGAGCCACGGCGCGTCGTCGCGCGCGGCACGGTCGATCCGGTAATGCAGTTTCACGCCGTTGACAGTGGCGAAAGGCATCAGTGTTCTCCTGGTTGTGTCGTGCCCGCGTGCAGCGCGAGCACGGCGTCGACGCAGGCCTGCGCCTCGCCGACGTAATGTGCGGGATCGAGCAGCCGCGCGAGCGCGTCGCGCGACAGGTGGGCCGATACGGTCGCATCGGCGGCAAGCACGTCGAACAGCGTCGCACCGGTGCGCACTGCTTCCTTCGACGCATGCTCGACGACATGATGCGCATCGAGCCGGCCGATCCGGTCGCCAAGGGCGAGCATCACGGCTTCGCCTAGGATCAGCCCGTGCGTCAGCTCGAGGTTCGCGGCAAGGCGCTCGGTGTTCACGTCGAGGCCCGCGACGATCTGCGCGATCTGCGCGAGCGCGCCGCCGGTCAGACGCGCGAGGTCGGGCAGCGCATCCCATTCGGCCTGCCAGCCGCCGAGCGCGCGCTCGTGCTCCTGAACCATCCCCGCGAACACGGTCGCGACGAGGTTCGGCGCGCGCACCGCGGCGGTCAGCACGGCCGCGCAACCGACCGGGTTGCGCTTGTGCGGCATCGTCGACGAGCCGCCCTTGCCGGCGGCCGCCGGTTCGCCGAGTTCGCCGACTTCGGTCTGCATTTGCAGCGACACGTCGCGCGCGATCTTGCCGAGCGTGCCGGTCAGCATCCCGAAGCAGGACGCGGCTTCCGCGATGCGGTCGCGCTGCGTATGCCACGGCACGGCCGGCAGCGCGAGCCGCAGGTCGGCCGCGAGCGCGGCGCTCACGCCGGCCGCGTGCTCGCGCAGGCTCGCCAGCGTGCCGGCGGCGCCGCCGAACTGCAGCACCAGTGCGCGCGCACGCAATTCGGCGAAGCGCGCGCGATGGCGCAGCAGCGCGTCGAGCCATTGCGCGAATTTGAGGCCGAGCGTGATCGGCAGCGCCTGCTGCAGCCACGTGCGGCCGATCATCGGCGTCGCACGATGCGTGCGCGCGAGCGTCGCGAGCGACGCGCACGCTTCGTCGAGCAGCGGCTCGAGCACGTCGAGCGTGTCGCGCAGCTGCAGCACGGTCGCGGTATCGATGATGTCCTGGCTCGTCGCGCCCCAGTGCACGAACTTCGCGGCCTCCGGGTCGTCGGCCTTCACTTGCGCGGTGAGCTGCTTGACGAGCGGGATCGCGAGATTGCCGCCGAGCGCCGCGCCGTGCGCGAGCGCGTCGGCGTCGAGCCGGCCGGCGTCGCACGCGCGTTCGATCGGCGCGACCGCGGTGGCGGGAATCACCTGCTGCGCGGCGAGCGCGCGCGCGAGCGCGGCCTCGACGTCGAGCATCCGCTGGATCGTCGCGCGGGGCGACCAGATCCGGTTGAGCGACTCGGTGCCGCAAATGAGGGAGGTCAGGCGGGCGCTGTCTTCGAGCATGGCATCAGATTGGGGAAACGGCGTGCGCTTATTGTCTACCCAAGCGTGCCGGCGTGCGCGGGATCGCGCGCGCCGGCACGCTTGCCGGTCAGGCCGCGGCCTTGCGCGTCGCGTCGATCAGCGGCACGCCGGTCAGCTTCTGCAGTTCGTCGAACGACAGGTCGGTGAAGATCTCGCTCACCGCGAGGCCGTCGGCCGTCACGTCGAGCACCGCGAGATCGGTGTAGATGCGGCTCACGCATTGCACGCCGGTGACCGGATACGAGCACTGCGCGACGATCTTGCTCTCGCCCTGCTTCGTCAGGTGCTCCATCATCACGAACACCTGCTTCGCGCCGATCGCGAGGTCCATCGCGCCGCCGACGGCCGGAATCGCATCCGGCGCGCCCGTATGCCAGTTCGCGAGGTCGCCGTTCGCCGACACCTGGAATGCGCCGAGCACGCAGTAGTCGAGGTGGCCGCCGCGCATCATCGCGAACGAATCCGAGTGGTGGAAATACGCGCCGCCGGTGAGCAGCGTCACGTGCTGCTTGCCGGCGTTGATCAGCTCGTCGTCTTCCTCGCCGGGCGCGGGCGCCGGGCCCATGCCGAGCAGGCCGTTCTCGCTGTGCAGGAAGATCTCCTTGCTCGGGTCGAGGTGGTTCGCCACCAGCGTCGGCACGCCGATGCCGAGGTTCACGTACGCGCCTTCGGGGATGTCCTGGGCGACGCGCTTGGCCATTTCATCGCGGGTCAGTCGTTTCATGTCGGGTCTCCTCGGTCAGGCAGCTTGCGATGCAGCATGTTCGGCAGCCAGCTCGGCCGCGTGCGCGGCCTGCGGCACTTCGACGACGCGCTGCACGAAAATGCCCGGCGTCACGATGTGTTCCGGGTTCAGCCCGCCGAGCGGCACGACTTCCGACACCTGCACGATCGCGACCTTCGCGGCGCTCGCCATGATCGGCCCGAAGTTGCGCGCGGTCTTGCGATAGACGAGGTTGCCCCAGCGATCGCCCTTGTACGCCTTGACCAGCGCGAAATCGGCGTGGATCGGCGTCTCGAACACGTACGACTTGCCGTCGATCACACGCGTTTCCTTGCCTTCCGCGAGCTTCGTGCCGAAGCCGGTCGGCGTGAAGAAGCCGCCGATGCCGGCGCCCGCCGCGCGAATCCGCTCCGCGAGGTTGCCCTGCGGCACGAGCTCCAGCTCGATCTCGCCCGCGCGATACAGCGCGTCGAACACCTGCGAGTCGCTCTGGCGCGGGAACGAACAGATGATCTTGCGCACCCGCTTCGCCTTGAGCAGCGCCGCGAGGCCGGTCTCGCCGTTGCCCGCGTTGTTGTTGACGATCGTCAGGCCGCGCGCGCCCTGCTCGATCAGCGCGTCGATCAGCTCGGACGGCATGCCTGCCGTGCCGAACCCGCCGATCATGATGGTCGCGCCGTCGTGGACGTCCGCGACCGCCGATTGAAGCGATTCGAAAATCTTGTTGACCATGTCTCTTCCTGATACGAACCCGCGGCTCGATGCGCGGCCTGTCGAGGGGACACGCGCGTGTCGCGTGCCGCGTCGAAGGCCGTCGTCGACCTTCGGCATTTGTTCGATAGTCGAACCGAGATTCGATTAGCGAACGATTGGCCGATCATAGAGTCGCGCACAGCGCGTTGTCAAGGCGGGATCCCTCGGGGGGCGTCTGGTCGTCGAACGGCAGGCCGACGTAGTTTTCGGCGAGCGACTGCGCGGCGGCCCGCGAGCGCGTCACGTACTTCAGCTCGGCAAACTTCAGGCGATTGACGAACGGCGAGTCCTCCGGTGACGCATGCAGCATGTTCGTCATGAAGTACGAGAAATGTTCGGCGCGCCACACGCGTTCGAGACAGGTCGCCGAGTAGCGCTCGAGCGGCGTCGCGTCGCCGTTGCGGTAGCGGGCGCCGAGCGCGCGGGACAGCGCGCGGACGTCGGCCACCGCGAGGTTCATCCCCTTCGCGCCGGTCGGCGGCACGATGTGCGCGGCGTCGCCGGCGAGGAACAGGCGGCCGTGCTGCATCGTCTCCGACACGAAGCTGCGCATCGGCGTCACGCTCTTCTGCGTGATCCGGCCCTCGGTCGGCGTCCAGCCGGTGTCGTTCGAGAAGCGCGTGTGCAGTTCGTCCCAGATCCGCGCGTCGGACCATTCGGCGAGGTCTTCGTCGGGCTTGCACTGCAGGTAGAGGCGCGTGACCGTCGGCGAGCGCATCGAGAACAGTGCGAAACCGTTGTCGTGATGCGCGTAGACGAGTTCGTCGAGCGACGGTGCCGCGTCGGCGAGGATGCCGAGCCACGCGAACGGATAGACGCGCTCGAACGTGTTCAGCCGCTCGGCCGGAATCGTCTGGCGCGCGATGCCGTGAAAGCCGTCGCAGCCGGCGATGTAGTCGCAGTCGATGCGGTCTTCGCGGCCGTCGGCATGCTTGAACGTGACGAATGGGCGCTCGCTCTCGACATCGTGCAGCGCAACGTCGCTCACTTCGAAATGCATCGCGTGGCCGTGCTCGACGCCGGCCGCGATCAGGTCGCGCACCACTTCGTGCTGGCTGTAGACGGTGATCGCGCGCCCGCCGGTGAGCGCGCTCAGGTCGATGCGATGGCGCTGGCCCGAGAACAGCAGCTCGATGCCGTGGTGTTCGAGCCCTTCGCGGCGCATCCGGTCGCCGAGGCCGGCTTCGTTGAGCGTGTCGACCGTGCCCTGCTCCAGCACGCCGGCGCGGATGCGGTTCTCGCAATATTCGCGCGAACGCGCCTCGACGAGGATGGAATCCACGCCTTGCAGGCGCAGCAGATGGGAAAGCAAAAGGCCGGACGGACCGGCGCCGATGATGGCGACCTGGGTGCGCATTGTTCGTCTCCTGAACATTGGTTCGAGTAATGGAACCCATTTGAGCGCTTTCCCGACTATGCAGCAACGCGATTCAGGAGATATGTTGTATACGCTTTGAAGATACTGGCTCCCGTGATGGACACGCTCGATCTGAACCTGATTCCGTACCTCGTCGCGCTGGACGACACGCGCAACGTCAGCCGCGCTGGCGACCTGCTCGGCGTGAGCCAGCCGCGCGTGAGCACCGCGCTCGGCCGCCTGCGCGAGTATTTCGGCGATCCGCTGTTCGTGCGCACGTCGCGCGGGATGGAGCCGACGCCACGCGCGCTCGCGCTGCTGCCGGCCGCGCGCGATGCGCTCGCGCAGATCGAGCGCGGCCTCGTCGCGCCGCACGACTTCGATCCGGCGGCGAGCACGCATACGTTCTCGATCGCGCTGTCGGACGTCGGCGAGATCGTGTTCCTGCCGAAGCTGCTGCAGGCGTTCGCGACGCGCGCGCCGCACGCGAACCTGCGCTCGGTCTCGCTCGCACACGACGAAGTCGGCCGCGGCCTCGAAGCCGGCTCGATCGATCTCGCGGTCGGCTATTTCCCCGATCTCGACGGCAACAACTTCTTCCAGCAGCGTCTGTTTACACACCGGTTCGTCTGCCTGATGCGGCGCGGCCATCCGCTCGAACAGGCGCGCCCGTTCACGGCCGAGCAGTTCCTCGCATGCGGGCATGCGGTGGTGCGCGCCGAAGGGCGCAGCCAGGAGGTGCTCGAGAAATACCTCGCGAAGCAGCGCATGCAGCGCCGCGCGGTGCTCGAGACGCCGCACTTCATGAGCCTGCCGTTCATCCTGAGCCGCACCGACCTGATCGCGACGGTGCCGCACGCGATCGGCTATGCGTATGCGGCGGAGCACGCGTTCATCGTGCCGGTCGAGCCGCCGGTGCCGCTGCCGCGCTTCGACCTGAAGCAGCACTGGCATCGCAAGTTCCACAACGATCCGCGCACCGCGTGGCTGCGCGGCGTCGTCGCGTCGCTGTTCAACGACGAGCAGGACGAGTGGCCGAAGTGACGCGGGGTGTGCGGCAGGCCGCACGCACGACCCGCGAAAGCATGAAACAATGACCGGATATCCGCGCCGCCGCAGGCGGCCGCATTCGATGGAGCGACTAGATGGGTAAAAAGAACGCGCGGCCCGAGCCGGCCGCATCCCGGCCGAGCCGCGAAGAAGCGGAGGATGCCGTTCGCGTGCTGCTGCGCTGGGCCGGCGACGATCCCGCCCGCGAAGGGCTGCTCGACACGCCGGCGCGCGTCGTGCGCGCATACGAAGAGTTCTTCGCCGGCTATGCGCTGGAACCGCGCGACATCCTCGCGCGCACGTTCAGCGAAGTCGACGGCTACGACGAGATGATCGTGCTGAAGGACATCCGCTTCGAGAGCTACTGCGAGCACCACATGGTGCCGATCATCGGCCGCGCGCACGTCGCGTATCTGCCGAACCATCGCGTCGTCGGCATCTCGAAGCTCGCGCGTCTCGTCGACGCGTTTGCGAAGCGCCTGCAGATCCAGGAAAAGATGACCGTGCAGATCGCCGACACGCTGTTCGACGTGCTGCAGCCGAAGGGCGTCGGCGTGATCCTCGAAGCCGCGCACCAGTGCATCTCGACGCGCGGCATTCACAAGCCGGGCGTCGAAATGGTCACGTCGCGCATGCTCGGCACGTTCCGCACCGATCCGTCGACGCGGCGCGAATTCCTGTCGATCGTCGCCAATCCTTCTTCAGTCAACCTGACGAATACGTAATGCAGTCCACGAAGCAAGCGGCACACGCGCCGGTCGTGCTCGTGACCGGCGCCGCGCGCCGGGCCGGGCGCGCGTTCGCCGAGTATTTCGCCGCGCACGGCTATCGCACCGCGGTCCATTACGACCGCTCCGCCGATGCCGCGCAGGCGGCCGCCCGCACGATCGCCGAACGCGGGCATGATTCGGTCGCGTTGCAGGCCGACCTGTCGGATGCCGTGCAGATCACCGCACTGATCGACCAGGTCTATGCGCGCTTCGGCCGCCTCGACGTGCTGGTCAACAACGCGTCGGTGTTCTGGCAGGACCATTTCCCGAGCTTCGACCTTGCGGCATTCGACCAGGCCTGGGCCGTCAACTGCCGCGCGCCGATCCTGCTCACGCGCGCGTTCTACGAACGGGCCCGCGCGGCCGGCACGCAGGGCGTCGTCGTCAACGTGGTCGACCAGAAGATCAAGGAAAACTTCCACCGCGACCATTTCAGCTACACGGTCGCGAAGGCCGCGCTCGGCAACCTCACGCAGATGCTCGCGCTGTCGTCGTCGCCGGTGCTGCGCGTGAATGCGGTGTTCCCGGGGCTGATGCTGCCGAGCGACGACCAGACGCAGGCCGACTTCGAACACGCGAGCCGCGCGTCGACGCCGCTCGCGCGCATCGCCGGCCCCGACGACGTCGCGAGCGCGATCCTGCTGCTGACGGGCAGCGCGTACAACGGCGTGGATTTCGTCGTCGATGCGGGGCAGAACCTGATCCGCGTCGACCAGGACGTGCTCTACAAGCATCGCTCGCCGGCCGGCAAGCACTGACGAAGCGGGGGTGCGGCGGCAGCCGTGCACCCTCTTGGCACACCGGTATGCGGGTGTCGGCGCGCGCCTTCGCCTTCGCTGCGCCTGCGCCTGCGCCGCGCGAACGACAGTTTCGCCGTTCGCGCGCCGCGTTACGGCTTCTCGCCGCTGCCGCCTTCGCGGACCTTGCCCTGCGCGACGCTCGTGCCGGGCGGCACGCTGTGCGTAAGCCACACGTTGCCGCCGATCACCGAGCCGCGCCCGATCGTCACGCGGCCGAGAATGGTCGCGCCCGCATAGATCACCACGTCGTCCTCGACGATCGGATGCCGCGCGTTGCCCTTCACCAGCGTGCCGTCCCCATCGGCCGGGAAGCTCTTCGCGCCGAGCGTGACGGCCTGGTACACGCGCACGCGCTCGCCGATGATCGCGGTTTCGCCGATCACGACACCGGTGCCGTGATCGATGAAGAAGCTCGGGCCGATCTGCGCGCCCGGGTGAATGTCGATGCCGGTGGCCGAGTGCGCGATTTCATTGATGAAGCGGGCGAGCAGCGGCACACCGAGTTGGTGCAGCGCATGCGCGAGCCGATGGTGCATCATCGCGAACACGCCGGGATAGCACAGCAGGATCTCGGTGATGTGCTGCGCGGCCGGATCGCCCGCGTAGGCAGCCTGGATGTCGCTGACCAGCAGCGCGCGAACCGCCGGCAACTGCCGGCCGAACTCGCGCGCGATCTCGAACGCGCGTTCGTCGAGTTCCGCGAATGGCGTGTCCGCATGCTCAGGCAGGAACGGCAGCGCGCGGCGGATCTGTTCGGACAGGATCCGCAGCGTGCTTTCTAGCGTGTGGCCGACGTAGTAGTCGACGCTTTCGTCGGTCAGATCCGGCGCGCCGTAGTGCGTCGGGAACATCGACGCACGCAGGCCGGTGACGATCTTGCAGATCGCGTCGCGCGACGGCAGCTCGCGGATGCCGCGCGGATGACGCGTGCGGTGAAGTTCCTCGCGCGATTCGCGCAAGCCGGCAACGATTTCTTCGAGGCCCCACTGACGGGCGGGTGATGTCGACATATGCCAATGCAGGCAGCCGCGCGCGATCGCACGGCCGCTAATAAAGTGACGGGTTCCGCAAGATTACCGCGTTTTCGCCGGGCGGCGGCACGCCGGGGGATCGGCCGGACGGCCGCCGCTGCCGCCGCGCGACGGCGTCAGATCGTGACGCTGCTCGCGTCGATCCAGCGCACGGCCCAGTCGCGCGCATGCGCGATCGCGTCGCCTTCGTCGTTGAACTGGAGCTCGCTCGGGAAAAAACGGTTCGCGACGAGTTCCCCGTCACTCGATCGGGAGATCACGACGTAGGGCTTGAACGATCCGTCAGTGGCGCGCGCGGGCGCGCAATTCAACAGATAACCGCGGTGCGTGAAGGCAGTAGTCGCTTGCATGAATCCGCCACCTCTAGTCCCTTTGCTTGTTGTTCGCTACCCGTCTCTAAGGGTGCTGCGGCGCCCGGTGCGGGCAGAGTCGGCGCGTACTGCATCCCCTGTCGCCGCTTCGCAGGAAAAGAATCATACTCTGTAGAAAACGGGTGTTCTAGCTGAAATAAATCATGACAAATCAGTGCGCGCCACGCGACTGCGGCGATCGCCCGCGCACCATTTTCCCGTCTTGCCCGGAACGGGATTTGCTTCGATCCGGAGCGCTACGCCGCCAGGAGAGCCGTGATGGAAACGTCAGCTCAAGCGCACGCCGCGCATCCGCGCAGCATCGAACTCGACAACGACGACACGCACGACAGCACCGTCGACACCGACGGCAAGAATCGCGAGGCGGCGCGTCTCGCGAGCGGCAGCCCCTTCCCGCCCGACCAGATCACGGGCAGCAACGCGTCGCTCGTCAACGCGATGCCCGAGGCTGGTGACGGCTTCGCCGGCTTCGACAGCCGGCCGGGCGGCAATCATCCGGCGTTCGCGCTGCGGGCCGGCTACATGGTGATCGAGAAGGGGTTCGACGCGCCGTCGCACGCGGGCGACACGCCGTACGGCCCGGTTCACCGGATGTACGGCAGCGCGCACTGGCCCGGCCACGGACGCCGGCCGGAACGGGTGATCGAAATCACCGCGGTGCCGCGGTAACGCACGCAGCGTTTGAATCGATCGTTCGATCGGCGGGTTGAAGAGCGCCGACGGCCGATGGCGGCGGACCGGCGTGCGCGTTCGCGCGCCGGCCGGTCGCTCGGTGCGCAGGCGGTGCGATCTTCCGAATCGGCGCCGGAATCGATATCGGCGCCCGGTTCGGGTTCGGCACGCGGGATTTCACGACGCCGATGCATCGGCATTGATCGAAGTCACGTCATCGCGATACGGATGCGCTTCAATGCCCATTCGCGACCGCCGGCACGTCGCTGCAAAGTCCCCGCCGTTGGTTTACCCTGCCTCGCAGCGACGCACGGCCGGCCCGGCCGTTCGGCCGACTTCCGTTCAATCCGCCACTCGGAGACACTATGTACAAGCGCATTCTGGTTGCCATCGACGGCAGCGACACCGCACGCCACGCGTTCGACGCCGCCCTCGCGCTCGCAAAGGAGCACGGTGCCGAACTGCAGCCGTTCTACGTCGTCGAAAACGCCGCGATCTACTACAACGTGCCGGGCTACGACCCGTCCGTGCTGCGCGATCAGCTCATCGCGCAAGGCAATGCGCTCGCGGCGGATTTCACGAAGCTGATGCAGGCGGCCGGCGTGAAGGGCGAGACGCTGACGAGCGAGGCGTCGTCGCTCAACGACGTGTCGACGCTGATCCTCGACGGTGCGAGAGCATTCGGCGCCGACCTCCTCGTGCTCGGCACGCACGGCCGCCGCGGGTTCCGTCGCCTCGTGCTCGGCAGCATCGCCGAACAGTGCGTGCGGCATGCGACGCTGCCCGTGCTGCTGATCCCGGCCGCCGCGCATACGGACGATCAGGAAGGCTGAGCGGTGTCGGCATCGGCATCGGCGTGCGCGGCGCGGCGCGCACGCGCAGCGGCGTGCCTGCACGCAGGCCGCTGCAATGCCCGCGGCATGTGCGCGCGGTCGCGACGTTTTGTCGCCCGACAGCGGCAACTTGCGGTGGGACAATGATTCCGTCGATTCAATGCCGGAGTAAACGATCATGTTGACGCCCGTCGCCACACGCCCCGCCGTACCGTCCCATGCAGGCACCTGGGCGCCCCGCCAGGCCCCGCACTGCTCGTCGTGCGCAATGCGGCACCTGTGCATGCCGCAGGGCCTCGCACCCGACGCGCTCAGCCGCCTCGAATCGGTCATCTGCGCGGCACGCCCGGTCAAGCGCGGCGAAGCGCTGTTCCGCGAAGGCGACACCTTCGACAACCTGTACGCCGTGCGCTCGGGTTCGCTGAAAACCGTCGCCACGCGCCACGACGGCCGCGAGCAGGTCACCGGCCTGCACCTCGCGGGCGAGGCGCTCGGCCTCGACGGCATCTGCGACGACACGCACCCGCGCACCGCGGTCGCGCTGGAAGACAGCTCGGTCTGCGTGATTCCGTACAGCGCGCTCAAGTCGCTGTGCTCGGAAGCCGGCACGATGCAGCTGCGGATGCACAAGCTGATGAGCGAACAGATCGTGCGCGAAACGTCGCAGACCATGCTGCTCGGTTCGCTGAACGCCGAAGAGCGCGTCGCCGCATTCCTGCTCGACGTGTCGGCGCGTTACCTGAAGCGCGGTTACTCGCCGTCGGAATTCAACCTGCGGATGACGCGCGAAGACATCGGCAGCTACCTCGGCATGACGCTCGAAACGGTCAGCCGCACACTGTCGAAGTTCCAGAAGCGCGGCCTGATCGAAATGCACGGCCGCCTCGTGCAGATCGTCGACTTCGACGGCCTGCACCACGTCTGACCCCGCGCGGCGCGTGACCTGCGCGCCGACGCCGGCCGCCATTCGCCGCGCCCGCCTCGATCAGTCGAGAAACAGCGCGGCGCGCGCCTTCAGTGCCGCGCTGAAGTCGTCGAGCCAGCCGATCGACAGGCGCCAGCTCTGCCAGTACAGATCGATATCGACGGTCCGCCCGCGCGACATGTCGACCAGTTCGCCCGCCGCCAGTTGGCGATCGACCATCCGGTCCGGGCACATCCCCCATCCCAGCCCCGTTTCGCAAGCGCGCAGGTAGCCCGCGACGTGCGGGATCCAGTGTTGCGGCGGATCGAGATCCGCGCGCGTCACGCGCCGGACGAAGCGCGCCTGCAAGCCGTCCTTCGAATTGAACATCACGCACGGCGCGCGGCGCAGCGCATCGCGCGTGATGCCCGCACCAAAATAGCGCGCGTAAAACGCCGGCGAACACACCGCGCGATAGCGGATACGCCCGAGCCGCGTCGACCGGCATCCCTGGATCGGCTCGGCCTGCGCGGTCACCGCGCCCTGCACGCTGCCATCGCGAATTCGCGCGGCCGTATGGTCCTGGTCGTCGATCACGAGGTCGAGCAAGGTCTCGCGCTCGGTGCAGAACGGCCCGACCGCATCGATGAACCAGGTCGCGACGCTGTCGTCGTTGACGGCGACACGCAACGTCGGCCATGCGCTCGCGATCTGGCCCGGCAAGGCGGGCATCCGGCCGCCCAGTTCGGCCTCGAGCAATTGCACGCGCTCGGTATGCCGGCACAGCAGCGCACCCGACGTCGTCGCGACGCACGGCTGCCCGCGCTTGACGAGCACGCTGCCGACACGCTCCTCCAGCAGTTTCACGCGCTGCGATACCGCCGACGGCGTGACGTTCAGCTCCTTGGCCGCCCGCTCGAACGAACCGTGCCGGATCACCGCCGCGAGGGCATCGAGCAATGCGTAGTCGAGCATTAGATTTCCTTAATCTGCATTAGGTGAATTAGCTTCTCTTATGTCTCAGCTCACCGCAGACTAGCGCCAACCGATTCACCCGTCTACTGCGTCACCGCTCCCCATCATGAACTGGATCGCTTTTTCCCACGGCGCCGCTCTGTGCGGGTCGCTCATCGTCACCATCGGCGCGCAGAACGCATTCGTGCTCCGGCAAGGCATCATGCGCTCGCATGTCGGCAAGATCGTGCTGCTGTGCGCGCTGTCCGACATGATCCTGATCGGCGCGGGCGTCGGCGGCGCGTCGGTCCTCGTCGAACGCTATCCGACCTTCGTCCACATGGTGCTGTACGTCGGCCTCGCGTATCTCGCATGGTTCGGCTTCAACGCGCTGCGTCGCGCGTTCAAGCCGGGACACGCAACGCTCGACGTGCGCGGCGACGCCGTCGCGCCGCCGCCGCAGAGCGCGGTCGCGATCGTGCTGATGACGCTCGCGTTCACGTGGCTCAACCCGCACGTGTATCTCGATACGTTCCTGCTGATCGGCACGGCCGGTGCGCGAGAGCCGGAAGGCACGCGGCTGGCGTTCGCGATCGGCGCGATGTCGGTCAGCGTCGTGTGGTTCCTCGGGCTCGGATACGGTGCGCGACTGCTCGCGCCGTGGTTCCGCAAGGCCGTCGCGTGGCGCGTGCTGGACGGCGCGATCGGCAGCATGGTGCTGTTCCTGGCGGCCGTGCAGTTGCGATAACGGCCTCGGTGAATGATCGATCGCGGGCGGCAACTTGCCGCCCGCTTTTCGTTCCGCTGCGGCGAAGCGGCCAGCTCCGCCCGTCTCTCCCGTTGCCGCGCCCGGCCGCAACAAAATTCGGTTCCCGATCGAACGCGGCGGCACGAATGACCCACGCAGCAGACGATGCGTCCGCCGTCCGCTGCAATTCCTCCGTCTTCACGGCCGCGCGCCCGCTGCACGAATCCGGTCGATCGGCGAGAATGTTCCAGCGTCCCGCGACAACGGCGAACGTGCTTCACCCGACCGCCGTCCCGTCGCATTCATCGCGGCCAATCCCGTCGCTCCAACCCGTCACCCTTCAGATTCCGGAGAGCAACATGGCACTACGCACCCTCGGCACCTCGGACATCCAGGTTTCCCCGCTCGCCTTCGGCGGCAACGTCTTCGGCTGGACCGTCGACGAAAACGCATCGTTTGCGCTGCTCGACGCGCTCGCCGACACCGGCATCAACTTCATCGACACGGCCGACGTCTATTCGGCCTGGGTGCCCGGCAACCGCGGCGGCGAATCGGAGACGATCATCGGCAAGTGGCTGAAGCGTTCCGGCAAGCGCGACCAGGTCGTGATCGCGACCAAGGTCGGCCTGCTAGACGCGCGTGCGGGCCTCACGAAAGACAACATCCTGAAGGCCGCCGACGATTCGCTGCGCCGCCTGCAGACCGACTACATCGACCTGTACTTTTCGCACCGCGATCTGGCCGACACGGCCCCGCTCGAAGAAACGCTCGCCGCATACCAGACGCTGATCGACGCGGGCAAGGTGCGCATCATCGGCGCGTCGAACTACAGCGGCGCGCGCCTGCGCGAAGCCGCCGACATCAGCAAGCGCGACGGCCTGCCCGCGTACCAGGTGATCCAGCCGGAATACAACCTGATCAACCGCGCCGACTACGAGCGCGATCTCGAACCGGTCGTGCGCGACCTGCAGCTCGGCGTCGTCAACTACTACGCGCTCGCGAGCGGCTTCCTGTCGGGCAAGTACCGCAGCGAGGCCGACCTGAAGAAGAGCGTGCGCGGCGATCGCGTCGCCCGCTATCTCGATGCGCGCGGCCTGCGCATTCTCGCGGCGCTCGACGATGTGTCGGCGAAGCACGGCACGCAGCCGGCCGCGATCGCGCTCGCATGGCAGATCGCGCGGCCGACGATCACCGCGCCGATCGCGAGCGCGACGTCGCTCGAACAGCTCGCGCTGCTCGGCGAGGCGATTCGCGTGCGGCTCGACGATGAGGACATTCGGAAGATCGACGCGGCCAGCGCGGTCTGACGTCGCGTACAAGCAGATGACGGCTTGAATCGCGGCGTTTCGCGCTTCAAGCCGCCGGTGCGAGGCGCGGGTGACGCGAACAGGGACGTCGGCATCGCTCACGCCGCGCGCGCGGGAAGAGCGCCGCGAATCACTCGACCGGCGCGCGGTTTCGGCAATGCGATCCGACAACACGCGCTTCTGTTCCAACTCAACGAAAAAAGTCCACGACACACCGCTGCCCCAGGTCTTCGGCGGCACGCAAACATGCATACCGCCATCGCTTGGCCAGCGCGCGAGATGCGAGCTCGACGAATCACGCGACCACCGCGCAGCTTCAACGAGACGATCCGGCGGCACGCGACTTTTATTCCGTATAACGAAGCAGCTGCGCGTCTCACCGTTCGAACCGAACCGAACCGAACAACATACCCCGCACACGCCCGCACGTTTTGCCTTTCCCGGCCATATTCGTTGACTCACACGGACATCCGGCCGCAACGCGCCGCCGCAAGCGCATCCCGGGCCCGCCCCGGGTCTTTCACCGATTGACCGCGCCCGCCGGCGTATCCGAGACTGCGCCGCTCGGGCGGTCATTGGGAGGACGTCATGCCGGACATCAGCACGGGAATCGTGTCGATCTCGACGCGCGCCGTACGCGGCGACGAACGCGTCGACTTCTGGGTCGACCATGTCGCCCGCTCGCTCGTGCGCATCGAATGCAGCGGCAAATCGTCCGAAGGCATCGACGCGTCGCTGCGCAAGCGCGACCTGGGGCTGCTGGGGGTGTGCGACATCGTCGCGAACCGGCATGCGGTCGTGCGCACGCCGCACAACATCCACGCGGACCCGCGCGACGCCGTGTTCGTGTGCCTGATGCACGAAGGGCAGGGCTATACGTTCCAGGACGTCGAGTGCATCCAGCATGCGCCCGGCGACATCGTGCTGTACGACACGTCGATGCCGTACGGTCACGGCTTTCCCGCGAATATGGCGATGACCGTGCTCGACGTGCCGCGCGACGTGTTCGAAGCGCACGTGGGCCCGTGGCGCCATCGCAGCGTCGTCAAGATCGACCGCGACGACGGCGTCACGTCGTGGGCCGCGCGGCAGCTCTACGCACTGCTCGCCGAACCGCACGAATCGATGCCCACCGCGCGCGAACGGCGCGCCGCCGCGATGCTCGACCTGATGCAGTCGATGCTGCGGCTGCGCGAAGGCGACGCGTCGCCGACCAAGTCGACCGTCCACACGCTGTCGCGCGCGAAGGCATTCATCGACAGCCATCTCGCCGACGACGATCTCGATACCCGGTCGGTCAGCCGCGCGATCAACCTGTCGCCGCGCCAACTCGCGCGCATCTTCGAAATCGAAGGGATGCCGCTCACGCGCTACATCCTCGCGCGGCGTCTCGAACGCTGCCGCGCCGACCTGCGCGACCGATCGCTGAAACACCTGACGGTCAGCGAAATCGCGTTCCGCTGGGGCTTCAACAACAGCGCGCACTTCAGCCGCAGCTATCGCGCGCGCTTCGGCGAGACGCCGAGCGACACGCGCGCGCCGGGCAACCCGCGCTAGCCACTCGTCGCCGGGTTCTCCCGCTGCGCAATCCACGGCCAATGGTCAGCGCAACGAGATCGCTGCATGAGCCGCCGCGGCGCGCCGCCGTGTCCGCGCGAAGCAAGCCCGGCGTCCGCCCCGGTCAAACGGGGACACGCGCCCGTCGCTAAGCTGGCTTCCTGCGCGGCGGTGCTCGTTCCGCCGCCTGACAGCGAGGAGACAAAGCGGGATGGAGACGTACGACCATATCGTCGTCGGCGGCGGTTCGGCCGGCTGCACGGTGGCACATCGACTGGTGAAGGCCGGCAGGCGCGTGCTGCTGCTCGAGGACGGCCCGAAGGACGACAGCCTGTTCATCCGGATTCCGGCGACGTTCATCCGCGTGCTCGGCACGCAGCGCACGGTCACGTTCGAAAGCGAGCCGCAGGCCGGCGCGGCGGGACGCAGGACCTACGTGCCGCAGGGCCGCACGCTCGGCGGCGGCAGTTCGGTCAACGCGATGCTGTACGTGCGCGGCACGCGCGCCGACTACGACGAATGGGCCGCGCTCGGCTGCACGGGCTGGCGCTGGAGCGACGTGCTGCCGGTGTTCAAGCGCGCCGAGTCGCACCTGCGGCTGTCCGAGCCGTTCCACGGCACCGACGGGCCGCTGAAGGTCGGCGACACGCGCTTCCGGCATCCGCTGAGCCTGGCGTTCGTGAAGGCCGCGCAGGAAACCGGCATCGCGTACAACGACGATTTCAACGGCGCCGCGCAGCACGGCGCCGGCTTCTACCACACGACGATTTTCGACGGGCAGCGCGGCAGCACCGCGGCGACCTATCTCGCCGACGCGCTCGGCGACCCGAACCTGCGCGTGCTGACCGGCTGCCGCGTGACCCGCGTGCGTTTCGACGGCCGGCGCGCGACCGGCGTCGAATGGCGGATGGAGAACGGCGCGACCGGCTCGGCCACCTCCCGCGCCGACGTCGTACTCGCCGCCGGCGCGCTCAGTACGCCGAAGCTGCTGATGCTGTCGGGCATCGGACCCGGCGCGCACCTGCGCGCGCACGGCATCGACGTGCTGCACGACAGCCCGGAAGTCGGCGCGAATTTCCAGGACCATCTCGAGGTCTCGATCTACGGCTACAGCCACTCGCCGATCAGCCTGTTCGGCGAGGATCGCGGGCTGAAGGCGCTGCGGCACGGGCTGCAATGGATGCTGACCCGCACGGGCCTGCTGACGTCGAACGTCGTCGAATCCGGCGCGTTCGTCGATACGACCGGCAGCGGCCGCCCCGACATCCAGTTCCACGTGCTGCCGACGCTCGTCGGCGACGTCGATCGCGCACCGCTGCCGGGCCACGGCCTGTCGATCAATCCGTGCCTGTTGCGGCCGCGTTCGCGCGGCTCGGTGCAACTGCGCGGCAACGATCCGGCCGTGCCGATCCGGTTCGACAGCGGCGCACTGTCGGATCCGGCGGACGTCGACGGCCTCGTGCGCGGCGTCGCGCTCGCCCGGAAGATCATCCGCGCGCCGTCGCTCGCCCGCATCGTCCGCGAAGCCGAAGCGCTGACCGACGACGCGCTGGCCGACTACGTGCGGTGCCGCGCGAAAACCGTCTATCACCCGGCCGGCACCTGCCGGATGGGGAGCGACGAAACCGCGGTCGTGACGCCGCGTCTCGCGGTGCAAGGGATCGACGGATTGCGGATCTGCGACGCATCGGTGATGCCGCGCATCGTATCGGGCAACACGAACGCGCCGACGATCATGATCGCGGAACGCTGTGCCGAGTTCATGCTCGCGGAGTGACGCGGCGACTCACGCCGCGACCGGCATGCAATGAAAACGAAAGCGGCGCGTGAGCCACGCGCCGCGTCGGCATCGGTTCCGCTGCTTCAACGTCAAGCGCTGCGCAGCGCCATCGGCGACGCACCGTAGCGCTCGCGAATCGCACGGCTGAAGTGCGCCTGGCTGGAGAAGCCCCACCGAAACGCGATCTCGCCGATGCTCGTCTTGCGCAGGCGCGCGTCGGTCAGCTCGCGATGCGCATGCGTCATCCGCTCGGACCAGATGTGCTGCGTGATCGACTCGCCTTCGGCCGCGAAGAGCCGGCCCAGGTGCCGCAACGACAGCCCGACCGCATCGGCCACCGCCTGTGGCCCGAGCTCCGGATCGCCGAGATGGGTCGCGATGTACTGCTTCGCGGTCAGCAGGTACGACAGCGACGCGCGCGATGCGCGTGCGCCGTTCACTTCGGCGTCGATGAGTTCCGCGACCAGCATGCGCGTGTGTTCGACGAAGCGCGCGGCGTCGTCTTCGACCGGCGCCTTCATGAAGCGCTCGACGCTCGCGCGCAGTGTCGCGCCGAGCATCGCGCCCGCACCCGGTTTCGGCGCGATCCGCAACGGCAGCGCCGCCAGCTCCGCGTCGAATCGATCGTCGAACGTGGCAATCGGGATATCGATCAGCAATTGCCGCATCGGCGTCAGGAATCCGAACAGATAGGGCACGCGCGTATCGTACACGACGATGTCGCCGGCTTCCGCGAGCAGGCAGCGCTCGCGCTGGATGAAATACGCGCGACCGCTCAGGATCTGGCACGCAAACAGCGACTCCTTCGGCAACTGGCGCACCAGCGCGGGGCTGCGCTCGATCACGTGATCGCGCCCGCTGATGTCGGCCACGCCGAGCCCCGGCAGCGCGAGATCGGTCTTCTCGACCTCGAGCCCGGCCGGCGACAGCGACGAGCAGCGCAGGCCGACCAGCGTCGCGGCGTTGAACGCATCCCAGTAGGCCATCCGGTCGCGCACCGGCACGTCGGCCGTCGAGCCGCGCGTGCATGAAAGAACGGTCGAATTCGTCACGTCGCCTCCTGCGGGCGCCCGTCGTGCGGAGCGGCACGGATTGGGGGATGGTGCGTCTGGTTGTTGTTGCGGTGCGATGTCCGGCCGGATCAAGCAATTCGTCCAGCCCAGTCAAGAGCGGCGCGCACCGGCTGGCTAAAGTCGACCCCACGACACCTAACCACAAGGAGACGAACCGTGGTCGACCAAGCCGTATCCGAATTCTGGCAAAACATCGCGCCGATTGCCAATCCGTTCAAGCCCGATGCGCTGCCGGAAGCGTACATCCCGAACGCGGCCACCGAGGACACGCGCTATTACGTTCCGTTCACCGAAACGGTTTCGTCGCGGCCGCTGTGGATCTCGCCGTCGCAGAACAAATGGTGCGACATCCTGATGGCGAAGGAAGCCGGGCTCGTGAACCGGCACTACCACCCGCACGAGGTGTTCGCTTACACGCTGTCCGGCAAGTGGGGCTACCTGGAGCACGAATGGACCGCGACGCGCGGCGATTTCGTGTATGAAACGCCCGGCGAAGGCCACACGCTCGTCGCGTTCGATCATCCGGAACCGATGCGCGCGTTCTTCATCGTCAAGGGCCCGCTGATCTGGCTCGACGACGAAGGCAACCCCGACGGCTACTTCGACGTGCATTCGTACATCGCGATGTGCAAGGCGCATTACGAGAAGGTCGGCCTCGGCGCGCACGCGATCGAGAAGCTGTTCCGCTGACGCGCGACGAGGCCGCCCATGACATCCCGCCCTTCCCCCAAACTCGCATGGACGTACGAGAACAGGCTGCTGCTGATCCTGTTCATGACGTTCGGCTTCGTGTTCTTCGACCGCCTCGCGCTGTCGTTCCTGTTCCCGTTCATGTCGGCCGAACTGCACCTGTCGAATACGCAGCTCGGCATGGTTTCGTCCGCGCTCGCGCTCACGTGGGCGCTGTCGGGCGCCGCGACCGGCGCGTGGTCCGATGCGCGCGGCACGCGCAAGCCGCTGTTGATCGCGGCCGTGCTCGGCTTTTCCGTATGCTCGGCGCTGTCGGGGCTCGTCGGCGGCTTCGCGAGCCTGATCGCGTTCCGCGCGCTGATGGGCATCGCCGAGGGCCCCGTGCTGCCGCTGTCGCAATCGCTGATGGTCGAGAGCTCGACGCCGAGCCGCCGCGGGCTGAACATGGGCCTGCTGCAGGGCTCGGCCGCCGGCCTGCTCGGCGCGATGATCGGCCCGCCCGTCGTGATCGGCATCGCGACCGCCTACGGCTGGCGCGAGGCGTTCTACGTGTCGTGCGTGCCCGGCTTCCTGATCGCGTTCTGCATCTGGCGCTGGGTGCGCGAGGTGCCGCCCGGCGGCGTACGGCACGCACAGGCCGAAGACGCGGCCACGCACGGTACGCAGACGGCCGGCGGCACCGCGATCGACCGCTGGGCGCTGCTGAAGGAGCGCAACATCCTGCTCTGCGTGCTGATCAGCTGCTTCTTCCTCACGTGGTTCATCGTGATCATCTCGTTCGCGCCGGTCTTCCTCGTCGAGAGCCGCCACCTGTCCCCGGCCGACATGGGCGTCGTGATGACGTGCCTCGGCGCCGCGTGGGTGTTCTGGGGCTTCGCGGTGCCGGCGATCTCCGACCGGATCGGTCGCAAGCCGACGATGATCGCGTTCGCGCTGATCGCCGCCGCCTGCCCGGTCGTGATGATCCACGTCGATTCGCTCTGGGCGCTCGGCGCGCTCGTGTTCGTCACGTACACCGGCCTCGGCTGCTTCACGCTGTTCATGGCGACGATCCCGGCCGAAACGGTGCCGCCCCGCGCGATCGCCAGCGCGCTCGGCCTGATCATGGGCGCGGGCGAGCTGATCGGCGGCTTCGTCGCGCCGACCGTCGCGGGCTTCGCGGCCGACAAGTACGGCCTGCAGTTCGCGATGTGGACGTCGGCCGCCGGCGCGATCCTCGCGTGCGTGCTGTCGTTCGGCCTGGTCGAAACCGCGCCCGCGGTGCTGCGCAAGCGCGCGCGCGCCGATGCCGCTCCCCGTCTCGATACGCAAAACCTCGGAGGACGCTGACATGCGCGCACTTCAATGGCACGGCCCGCGCGACATCCGCCTGGTCGATCTCGACACGCCGCGCGCCGGGCCCGGCGAGGTTCGCATCGCGGTCGCGTATTGCGGCATCTGCGGCAGCGACCTGCACGAATACGCGGACGGCCCGCACGCGATTCCCATCGACGCGCCGCATCCGCTGTCCGGCCGCACCGCGCCGCTGACGCTCGGTCATGAGTTCTGCGGCACCGTCGTCGAAGTCGGTGCGGGCGTCACGACGCTGGTCCCCGGCGACCGCGTGGCGGTCGAGCCCGAGTATCACTGCCACCAGTGCGCGTATTGCCGCGCAGGGTCGTACAACCTGTGCGTGTCGATGGGCTTCGCCGGCCTGATGGGCGACGGCGGGATGGCCGATTTCGCGGTCGTGCCGGCCTACATGCTGCACCGCCTGCCCGACGACGTCAGTCTCGAACAGGCCGCGGTGATGGAACCGGCGGCCGTCGCGCTGCACGCGCTGCGGCGCGGCGAACTGCGGCTCGGCGACACCTGCGCGGTGTTCGGGCTCGGGCCGATCGGCCTGCTGCTGGTCATGCTCGCGAGACTGCAGGGCGCGACGACCATCGTCGCGGTCGACGTGTCGCCCGAGCGGCTCGCGGCGGCCGCGCGCTTCGGCGCGACGCACGCGTTCGACGCGCGCTCGCTCGACGCCCCGGTGCTGCGCGACGCGATCCGCGAAGCGGCGGGCGGGCTCGGCGTCGACGTGAGCTTCGAGGCGGCCGGCCTGCCGGCCACGTTCGAGGCGGCGATGCAGGGGCTGCGCAAGGGCGGCCGCCTCGTGATGGTCGGCCTGATGCCGCATGCGGGCTTCGATGCGTTCCGCGCGGTCAACGACGAGCTGACCTTCACGGCGAGCGTCGGCTACCGGCACGTGTACGAAGACCTGCTGCGGCTGATCGGGTCGGGCGCGCTCGATCTCACGTCGATCGTCACGCGCACCGTCTCGCTCGAGGACGCCGTCGGCGACGGCTTCGACGCGCTGCTCGCCGATCGCGCGCAGATCAAGATCCTGGTTGCACCATCGCGCCGGCATGCGCGCCCTGTTCACACCGTCGGGAGCATCGAACATGAGCCGCCCCTGGTCGTTTGACGGCAAGACCGTCGTTGTCACGGGCGGCACGTCGGGCATCGGCGCGCGCACCGCGTGGCGTTTCGCGGAAGCGGGCGCGTCGGTCGTCGCGCTCGGGCTCGATGCCGCCGGCCCGCATGCGCCGGTGCATCCCGGCATCGGCTGCGTCGAGCTCGACGTGACCGACGACGCAGCATTGACGCGGCAGATCCGCTCGCTGCAGCGCGTCGACGTGCTCGTCAACGGCGTCGGCATCAGCCGGCACGCGGACGAATACCGGATGGACCAGTTCGAACTCGTGCTGAACGTGAACCTGACGTCGGTGATGCGGGCGTCCGACGCCGCGCTGCCGGCACTCTCGGCGAACGGCGGCAGCATCGTCAACGTCGCGTCGATGTACACGTACTTCGGCAGCAAGGATCGCCCGGCATACAGCGCGAGCAAGGGCGGCATCGCGCAACTGACGCGCTCGCTCGCGCAGGCGTGGGCCGAGCGCGGCATCCGCGTGAACGCCGTGGCGCCCGGCTGGATCGACACGCCGCTCAGCAGCGGGCTGATGGCCGACGCGCAGGCGTCGCGGCGGATTCTCGATCGCACGCCGCTCGCGCGCTGGGGCACGGCCGACGAGGTCGCGGACGTGATCCTGTTCCTGTGCTCGCCCGGCGCATCGTTCGTCACCGGCGCGATCGTGCCGGTGGATGGCGGGTATTCGACGGTCTAGCGCCGGGCGCGCGAGGGCATCGGCGCAGGAGGTGTGCGTCGGTGTCCGCGTGCCGGAATGCCGGCGTGCCGTTTTCGGCTTACGTTTTCGGCTCCTGCTTTCGGCTCCTGTTTCCGGGCGCGACCCGATCGACCGTTGCACGTTTCACTATCTTCATATCAATCAGTAGTCCAATCAAAAATATTCCGGCGTGACCGGACATGTGAGGAGCACTTTGGAGATGACGAAAAAGACCTTGCTGGCCCTCGCGGCCTGCACGATTCCGGCCGCCTCGTTCGCGCAGAGCAGCGTGACGATGTTCGGGCTGCTGGACGCCGGCCTCAGCTACGTGAGCAACGAAGGCGGCCACGGCAACGCGAAATTCGACGACAACATCTTCTTCCCGAACCTGCTTGGTTTCGAGGGCAAGGAGGACCTCGGCGCCGGCACGTGCGCGATCTTCCGGCTCGTCGATCAGTTCTCGCTCGCGAACGGATCGATGATCGGCGGCGGCCTGTTCGCGCGCACGGCCTATGTCGGGCTGCAGAACGACCGCTACGGCACGCTCACGCTCGGCAACCAGTACGAGTTCATGGTCGACGCGCTGGCCGCGAGCGGCAACGAGATCGCGCAGGATCTCGTCGGGCTGTACGGCTTTCGCAACGGCCCGTTCGACAAGCTCGCGCTGCCGAACAACCCGACCGGCGCATTCGACTGGGATCGCGTCGCGGGCAGCAACCGCGTCGCGAATTCCGTGAAGTACACGAGCGCGTCGATCTCGGGCCTGACCTTCGGCGCGCTGTACGGCTTCGGCAACGTCGCGGGATCGGTCGGCGCGAACAATACGGTCAGCGTCGGCGCGAGCTACGACAACGGCCCGTTCGGCGCCGGCGCGGCCTATACGAACCAGAAGTACGGCGCGGCGGGCGGGCTGCCGGCCACCACCGTGCGCAACTGGGGCGCGGGCGCGCACTACACGCTCGGCACGGTCACGGCGAAGGCGCTCTTCACGACCGTGCACAACGCGTGGAACGGCGCGGGCGCGTGGTCGGCGGAAGCCGGCGCCGCGTGGCATCCGTCGCCGGTCTGGGTGATCGGGGCGAGCTACACGTACATGAAGGGCAACGACACGCTCGACAACGCGCATGCGCACCAGTTCCTGGCCGGCGTCCAGTACTGGCTGTCGAAACGCACGATGGTGTATGTCGCGGGCGTGCATCAGCGTGCAAGCCACGGCAGCAACGCGCAGATCAACGGCGTGATGGATGCGAACGGCGCGTCGAGCGGCGCGCTGCAGTCGGTCGCGCGGATCGGGTTCAGTACGCGGTTCTGATCGACGTCGGCGTTGAACGGAAAACGCCCGCCCGGTCGATGCCGGGCGGGTTTCCGTTGGCGGGTCATGTCGTCAGAAGCGAAGCCGTCAGAAGCGAATGGTCACCGATTTCGGCTCGGTATAAGCGTCGATGAACGACGAGCCATACTCGCGTCCGATACCGGAGCCCTTCGCGCCGCCGAACGGCACGGCCGGGTCGACCAGCGTGTGCATGTTCACCCACACGGTGCCGGCTTCGATCCGCGGCACGTAGCGCAGCGCCTTCGACAGGTCGTTCGTCCACAGGCTCGCGGTCAGCCCGAACGGCGTGTCGTTCATCATCGCGATCAGTTCTTCCTCGTCGTCGAACGGCACGAACGCGCCGACCGGCCCGAAGATCTCCTTGCGATACGAAGCCGATTCCAGCGAGCGCGGCAGCACGATCGTCGGCTTCACGTAGAAGCCGTCACGCGCATACGCACCGCCGCCGGTGACGATCGTATCGCCCTCCATGCGCGCGAGCTCGAACGCGTCGAGACACTTGCGGAACTGCGGCTCGTTGCAGACGGGGCCGATCATCCCGGCGTCGTCCATCGGGTCGGCCGGCTGGAAGCTGTCCAGGCGCGCCTTCATCTTCTCGACCACTTCGTCGAACTTCGCGCGATGCACGAAGAAGCGTTCCGCCGACGCGCACACCTGCCCGCTATGCAGGAACCCGGCTTCGACGATGCCGTCGAGGATCTTGTCGACCGGCGTATCCGGCAGGAACGCCGCCGCGTTCTTGCCGCCCAGTTCGAGCGTGAAGCGCGTGAAGTTCGCGTTGACGGCCTCCGCGCCGATGATGCGGCCGGTCGGCACCGACCCCGTGAACGACACCTTCGCCACGCGCGGATCGCGGATCACCTTCGCGCCGACCTGGCCCGTGCCGTTGATCACGTTGAGCGTGCCGGGCGGCAGGCCGGCTTCGGTCGCCAGTTCGGCGATGCGCAGCATCGTGAGCGGCGTGAACTCCGACGACTTGATGAGCACCGTGTTGCCGGTCGCGAGCGCCGCGCCGAATTTCCATACCGGGATCATCACCGGGAAATTCCACGGAATGATCCCGAACACGACGCCCAGCGGTTCGCGCAGCGTGAACGACGTGTAGCGCTCGCCGTTCATGCTCGGGAACGACGGGGCGAGCGTTTCGCCCGCGATCTTCGTCGCCCAGCCCGCGTAATAGCGCAGCCAGCGAGCCGACCAGCCGACTTCGATCACGCGCGACAGCCCGATCAGCTTGCCCGACTGCGCGGTTTCGATCTGCGCGATCTCTTCGCCGTGCGCGTCGATCAGGTCGGCGAAACGCAGCAGGATGCGCTCGCGATCGGCCGGCGTCAGGCTGGCCCACTCGCCGCGGAACGCGCGATGCGACGACGCGACCGCGGCCTCGACGTCGTCGTCGGTCGCCTGCGCGACGGAGCCGATCACCGCGCGCGTCGACGGATCGCGCACGTCGATCCGCTCGCCGCGGCCGGCTACCGCCCGGCCGTCGATGTAGTGACCGTGTTCGCGCGCGAGAAACGCGCTGACTTCGTCCAGCATCCGTACCCGTGCCATCTGTATCCCTCCGGAATTCGAATTGAGTGAAAGGCCCGACTTGCCGGCCGCTCTTCGATTCTAGGGACGCGTCGCGCACTCGGATCGGCGTTGCGTGCACACTTTTGGCTTCAGCGTGCAGATCGGTGCGATGCAGCGGTTTCCCTGTGGAAACCGCCATTGACGCTGAAAGTCGCTGCTGCCGACGATGATTGCGTTTCGCCCCCGCGTCCAAGCCGAATGCATTAAGCTCGACGCATTCCCCGGCCCTCTCCCTCTTCCGGCAATGGCACACGAACTCGTCGTCGACGCCAGCAACAGCAACGCGAATCTGCGCGACCTGATCGCGGACAGCTTCCTGCCGCTGCTCTTTCACGACACCGGCCCGCAGTTCCGGATGTCGGTGCGGGTTGCCACGGTCGGCGGCCTGCGGATGGCGGAGGTCGACACCACCGCGATCCGCGTCGATCGCGACCGCTCGCTCGCGTCGCGCGCCGACAGCGACTGCTACAAGATCCTGTTCCAGATCGCCGGACAAAGCCGCGTCACGCAGCGCAACGCGGCGTCGACGGTCAATCCCGGCGAGTGGGTGATCTACGATGCGACGCAGCCGTACATGATCGAATCGGCGAACGCGTCGCGCTTCGTCGCGGCGTTGACGCCGCCGAGAAGCGGCACGATGTGGCGCTGGTTCGTGGAGCGCGCGGGCGTGCAGGTCCGTCGAACCGTCGGCAATGCGCAATTGGCGCTTCAATCGATCCATTACCTGATGGACGGACAGGTGCCGAACGATCCGGAAAGCCTGTTCGGCTTCGAGCAGTCGACGCTGATGCTGCTCGATTCGGTGATCCGCCGCGAGGCGAGCGATTCGCTGAGCGGCGCCGATGCGCGCAGCGCGACGCTGCGGATGAATGCGGAAATCCACCTGTCGCACCACTACAGCGATCCCGACCTGTCGCCGGACAAGCTCGCGAGCGCGCTGAACGTGTCGCGGCGCACGTTGTACAGCGCGCTGGCCGCGACCGGGCGGACGCCGCAGAGCCTAATCCAGGAATACCGGCTGCAGGCGAGCAAGCGCGCGCTGGAGGATCCGGCGGATCCCAACCGCAACCTGCTGGAGCTGGCGATCGCGTGCGGCTTCTCGGACATCACGCATTTCGGGCGCGCGTTCAAGGCACGGTTCGGATGCAGCCCGGGGGCGTATCGCATCGCATGTCGCGGTATTTCGGAGGCGTGAAGCGGGATCGCCGCGAACTGCAGCGATTTCGATGAACGATCCCGGGGTCGACGCTCGCGTGCTCCGGGGAATATTCATCATCAGCAGCCTGGCATCGCCGCCCGGTGTCGACCACACGTGCATTCGTGTCATCTCGACACGGTTCGACGACGTGGGCCAACGCACATGCGATCGTCCACTTGCGATTCCGGCGTGCCGGCTCGACGGTCCGTTACTGCAAAAAAACGGCGACACCACGCGTATCGCCTCGTCCGGCCTCCGCACATGTCATTCAACATGATCAGCATTCAATGCGACGCTTGAAGCCGACACTATGTGCAACACGCGCCACAATCAGGCCCAACTTCCACTCGACGAGCTCCGCATCTTCACCTGATTCCATCACTCGAAAATAATATGCACTACTACGGTGCCAATCCATAGTGCTGACTACCCATTGATGCATCATTTGATGTCTGACATTCTGGAAGCGTGTCAGCGATGCATGGAATGTAACAAACATGAATGGATTTCGTCTTGAAAATGAAATTTCTTGCGCATGCAACGTAGACAGCCCGGACCTTGCGCCCCCCACACGTTCGAAGACGGAATCTCCTGTTGTTTCGCCCGACGAAACACCCCCCGCACGCCCCGACTGTCTCAGGATTGCCCGCCTGATCGATGTCCTTCGGACACCGGCATGCCATTTCGACGAGAACGGGCGGGTCGTGAGCATCAACGATGCATGGCTTGCCTACGCGGATCGCTCCGCCGAGGCCACGTATCGACTCCAATGGACGGAGTTGATCCATCCGGAGCACCGATGCACCGCCGAGTCGACACTTCACGCGGCGCAACCCGGCTCGGTACACGAAACGCTGGAGTGCCGGCTGGCGGGTTCCCACGGCATCGACCAGTGGTTCACCGTCGACCTTCACCGTGTCGACGACGGATGGCTCTGCACCTGCACGAATATCCATGACCTGAAGGCCAAGGAAATCGAACTGAAGAGTCACACGTCGATACAGACAGACATGCTGAATATCAGCATCGACTGCATCAAACTGATTTCGCCGACAGGCAACGTGCTGCACATGAACCGCGCCGGATGCCAGGCGCTGGGCGTCGACGAAGACTCGGGATTCGGTATGCCGTGGCTGCCGCTCCTGCCCGAAGACGTGTGGCCCGACGGAAATGTCGCGCTCGAATCCGCCAGGAACGGTGTGTTCGGCAGGTTTCCCGGGCGCAGCGAGCGTCCGGGGCGCGACGTTCAATACTGGGACAACATGCTGACGCCGATCTTGGACGCCGATGGAAAAACGACCGCCATTCTGTGTGTTTCGAGAGACGTGACGCGCGAGCGCGTGGCGCTCGATCTGCTTCGGCGAAGCGAAGAAAGGCTGGCCATCGCGGCCCGCGTCGGCGGACTGGGAATCTGGGACTACGACATCGCATCGGACACACTGCACTGCGACGAGAACTGGCATCGAATCATGGGCCACGCTCCCGGGAAGGCGATTACCTCGATCGACCAGTTTCGCGCGTTGATTCATCCGGACGACGTCGACAAGGCGATGAAGGTCACTCGGACCGCGGAGGAATTCAATTCGTTCGGCAGGGATTATCGCGTCGAGTATCGCGTCATTCAGCCCAACGGCGAGATTCGATGGGTTCAGTCCACCGCCTATCCGCAGCATGAAGACGGCGTGACCCAGCGAACGATCGGGTTCGTGCTCGACGTGACGAAGATTCGTCTGGCGGAGCGGCGCCGGGAGGCATGGCTGCACTTCATTTCCCACGACATGCGCTCGCCTCAGGCATCGATTCTCGCGTTGATCGATCTTCAGCGAGCCGCTGAACCGGCCCCGCCCGCCAAGGACCTGCTCGATCGAATTGCCGCGTACGCGCGCCGTACGCTGGCACTGGCCGACGACTTCGTTCTGCTGGCGCGCGCCGAAGCACCGACCTGGTCACTGGTGGAAACGGATATCGGCAGCGTGGTACTCGATGCGATCGACGAACTGTGGGCACTCGCTCAAGCGCGCGGCATCCGGCTCGACGTGAACGTCGGGGACGAGATCTGCATCGCACGCGTGGAACCCTTCCTGCTGATGCGCGCGGTCGTCAATCTCGTGAGCAATGCCATCAAGTTCAGTCCTGGCAATGCGACGGTAACCGTGCGCCTGACCGGCGTCGAACATGGCTACGCCATTTCCGTTGCAGACCACGGGCCCGGCATATCGGCCGAAGCCCAACAACGTCTGTTCGAGCCATTTCAACGGCTGCAAGTCGAACCGCCTCGTTACCCTTCGGGCGCCGGTCTCGGGCTGGCTTTCGTGAAGACGATCGCCAAGCGCTATGGCGGCAACATCGATTTGCATACCCGCCCGGGCGAAGGCTGCACGTTCATCCTGACGTTGCCGGGTGTCTCGTCGATACAGGACGGTGCCTGATGCCGGTTCCTTGAAGCGTCGCCCCGCCACGCGCCCGCAAGATGCCACGTACTCTGAAGCGGTGTCAGTCCATGCGGGCTCGCGCTTTGGATATTGAAACGATCGACCACCGACGCCTCATTCGCGGTTCCCGGTTTCCGACCAGTCATCAGGAACGCCCATCACCGGTTTCATTGCGCAATCAATGGGGCGGGCGGCCCCTGGTCGACAGGTCCGTGTACCGGTCAACTACGCAGGAACGCAAGAAGGTCCTGGTTGAGCTGAGCCTTGTGCGTTTCGGTCAAACCGTGCGGCGCCCCCTTGTAAATCTTCAGAATGGCGTGCGGAACCAGTTTCTTCGTGGCGCGCCCGCCGACGTCGACCGGCACGACTTGATCGTCGTCCCCGTGCACGATCAACGTCGGCATGTCGAACTTGCTCAGATCCGAAGAAAAGTCCGTTTCCGAGAATGCCCGCACCGAGTCGTAAGTGTTCTTGAAGCCCCCCATCATTCCCTGGCTCCACCACGAGTCGATCATCCCCTGAGACACCTTGGCGCCGGGACGGTTGAAGCCATAGAACGGGCCGCTGGCAATCTCCCTGAACAACTGTGACCGGTCAGCAACCATCCCGGAACGGATGGCATCAAAAACCTCTATCGGTACCCCCTGCGGATTGGCGGGAGTCTTGAGCATCAACGGCGGAACGGCCGAAATCAGCCCGACTTTCGTCACGCGCGAGCCACCATGGCGGCCGATATAGCGCGTGACTTCGCCCCCTCCGGTCGAAAAGCCGATCGCCGTCACGTTCTTGAGGTTCAGCCTGTCAATGACGGCAGCCAGGTCGTCGGCGTAGTGGTCCATGTCGTTGCCGTCCCACGGCTGGCTTGATCTTCCATGCCCACGCCGGTCATGAGCAATCACCCTGAAGCCGTTCGACGCAAGGAAAAATGCCTGGTTGTCCCAACTATCAGAACTAAGGGGCCAGCCGTGGCTGAGTGTGACTACCGGAGCGTCCTTCGGTCCCCAGTCCTTGTAGAAAATTTCCACGCCGTCCCTGGTGATGATCCTGTCCGCCGATTGATTTCTCCTCGCGCCGGAAACCGCAGTGGACTTCGACAAGCGCCCGGTGGTTGCGTCCGCTGCAGCCGGTACAACGGCAGCGACGGTTGCCAGAACACCGCCCAGCATCAGACCTCGACGGCTGGCATCGTCGGGAGACAGGTGAGAATCAGGCTTCATGCAATATGCTCCTGTTGTGGAAGAAATCGTCATGCCGGCCGATCGATCGGCCAGACGAACCCGCCGCGCCGTTGGCGAATTTCAGATACAAGCACGCGCTCACGAGGCGATTGGAACTCGCGATCATGTTTGCTCGATATGGCGGGAATCGTAGGACGGCCATTAACCCGGCGGTAGCTACGTAGAAGTGCTCACGGTGTTGTTCAAACAGCACCAATCCGCGCGTCTCAACATGCCCTCGCCCGGACCAACTCAGGACATGTGGGGGATTGCGGCGTGAAGATGAACGCGGTCGGCCATCGAGATTTCGACGCCGGAGCAGACGCCGGGCCGAATATCCGCACCTCACGCATATCGACAGGAATCACTCGACGATTTTGTCTCGCCGGCCAAATTTGAGCGTCTCATTCATGTCGGCCCATGTTCCTTCTCGCGCTATCTGGATCGAGCGAGCTGTTGCGAGACGAAATCGATGAATATTCTCGCGCGGGCGGGCAAACCTTTTCCGAATGCGTGCAGCGCAATGACCGGCACCGCACTCAACTTCACGTCAGGCAGCACCTCTGTCAACCGGCCGGAATCGAGATCAGGCTGTACTGCCGTTCTCAGAATCTGGGCGATACCGAGTCCGTTCAATGCAGCCACTCTCATCGCATCACCATTGTCGGCATCGAACATGCCATCGATGGGGATGCTCGTTCCGTCGGCAAAAACGATCGGTACGACGCGTCCGTCGAGTTTGTAACGCACATGAAGATGCGCAACGAGATCGTCCTTTCCCTTGGGCATGCCATGCTTGAGCAGATAGTTCGGGGAAGCCACGAGCACCAGCGGCAAGCTCATCAGCGTGTGCGCATAGAGTCTGCTATCGACGGCGCGCCCGGCTCTGATGGCGATATCGAAGCCCTCACGGATCACATCGACGTGACGATCGCTGATGTTGACTTCGAGTGACAATTCGGGATTGCTGCCCATCAATTCCCGCGTGATCGGCTCGAGCAGGGTCCGCCCCAGATCGACTGGAAGGCTCACGCGCAACTTTCCTACCGCTTTTTCAGGCGTCGTCAGAACGTCGCTCGCATCCTCGAGACCTCGCATGAGCGGCGCAACGCGCTCATAGTATGTTTGCCCTTCGCTCGTCAGGACGAACGCCCGCGTCGACCGCTGAAACAGCGTTACGCCGAGCCGCTTCTCCAGCCTTGCGACGCTCCTCGACACGGCGGACGGTGTCGTTTCGAGCGACCGTGCCGCGGCCGTGAACGATCCTGCCTCGACCGACCTCACGAACGCTGGAAGACCGCTGAATTTCTCGAATGCCATTCGTGACTCTTCGGCAAAATTGATAGTTCCGTTGCATGACTACAGCACTCGAAGTCCCCGGACTATATTGGCGCCGTACGCCAGATCGGCGCGAAACAACGGAGATTTCAATGAATCGACTCGCAAACAAGGTTGCCGTCATTACGGGTGGCAACAGTGGAATCGGGTATGCCACGGCAAGGCTGTTCGTCGAGGAAGGTGCAAACGTCGTCATCGTGGGCCGTCGCTCCGAGGCCGTGACCGCGGCCGTGGCGGAACTCGGAAATCGCGCGACGGGACTGACAGGAGATCTCGCCGATCTTCGAACGCACGATCGCGTCGCAACCCTGGTGGCCGAACGGTTCGGCGGCGCCGACATATACGTCGCGAATGCCGGCGTCAATACGATCGCACCGTCGAGCCAGGTGGGCGTCGAGTCGTATGACGAACATTTCGCCACCAATACCAGAGCCGTGTTCTTCGGCGTGCAAAAGATCGCGCCCCACGTGCGCGACGGCGGAGCGATCCTGTTGACGAGTTCGATCGCCAGTTCCAAAGTGTTCGACGGACATGCCGTTTATGCGGGAACGAAGGCCGCCATCGAAGCATTTGCCCGCAGCTGGGTGCTCGAATTCAATACCCGCGGCATCCGGGTCAACGTAATCAGTCCCGGTCCCACCGACACCCCCATTCTTTCCAAGCTCGGTATCGAATCCGCTGACCGACCGGCATTCGAGGCTGCCGTCTCTGACAGCATCCCGCTCGGCCGTTTCGGCCGCCCGGAAGAACTGGCTCGCGCCGCACTGTTTCTCGTCAGCAGCGAAGGGAGCTTCGTCAACGGCGTGAACCTGAATGTCGACGGCGGGATGTCGCTGCGCTGACCTCCCGCCAGGGCGCTCACTCTGCCGCTCGGCGATACATCGCAACGTAGCGTGCCCGTGCAATCACTTTTCCGTGCATCTGATAGGCAACGAGGGCCGGGCTCGATGTGGCGTTCACGTCGATACTTGGCACGGCGAGCGCCGATGCCGTGACGATGTATCGGTGCGATTCCCCCTGAGGCGGGCAAGGGCCGCCGTATTTCGCCGCCCCGAAGTCGGTCAGCGTTTCGATGGCCCCGGCAGGCATCCGCTTCGGATTGCCGGACGCGCCTTTTTCGATCGACGCTTCCGACGCCGGTATATTGACGACGCCCCAATGCATCCAGCCCAGCCCGCCGGTCGGGGCGTCTGGGTCGTGAATGGTCACGACGACGCTCTTCGTTCCATGAGGAAGATGGGACCACGAAATGCGTGGCGAGACGTTGTCGCCGTGGCAGCCGAATCCGCCGTAGACCTGTTCGTTCTCGAACCGGCCGCGGTTCAGGCCATCGACTTTAACGGAGAACGCACCCGCGACAGCGATCGTCGGCACGATCGACAAGAGCATTGCAGAGCAGAGGGTCGAGCGCGGAAAGAAGTTGAATCGCACGGTGTACTCCGTTGAAAAGGAGGGCGCTTCTGCAGGGGGCGAGAACGACCCGGCCGAGCGGGGCGGGACGAGACGACACTTGCGCTGCCAGGGTGCTGGCGCGCATGCCGCCCGCCCCAAGATCACCGTGCAGGCTTGCGTGCGTTCGCCCGACCAAGTACGGACGCGTCCCGCATCGGCCGCCGACGCTCAAAAATCAATCAGTAGTCCCACAGAACAGGCACAAAGCTGAAACCGTTCCCCTTCTTTGCAACGTGGCCGACGGACGGGAACGCGACATGTGCCGCGGCCAGCAGAGCGCCGGTCTCGGCGGCTTCGTTCAACAGCGAGATACGTACGTCCACAGCGGCTTCAGGATCGTGCTCGAAGCCGTTTTGCCAGTCGGGATTGTCGAAGTTGACTTCGAAAATCGCGTCGCCCACGAACGTCAGCTTTTCGCCGTTCGATGCGACATCCACCACGCAGTGCCCCGGCGTGTGCCCCCCCGTCACGCGCGCCGACACACCCGCTGCAACTTCCACGGCCCGATCGAACTGCACGATGTTTTCGCGATAGAGTTCCACGAACTTCGAAGCTGCCTTGCGGAGCGCGGGAGGAACCGTTTCCGGCATCACCGTCTTGCTGAAATCCGGATTTTTCCAGAACGCCACTTCCTCGGCCGATACATGAATGCGCACGTCCGGACGCAGCCTGGCCTTGATACCGTCGACGTTCAGCCCGCCGACGTGATCCATGTGCATATGCGTAATCACGATATCGGTGATCGCAGCCAGGTCGATGCCGGCCGATTCCAGTCGCATCACCGACTTCCCTGCACGCGTGAAGTACTCAAATCCGTCGCCGACACCCGAGTCGATCAGGATCAGGCGTTCGCCGCTACGCACGAGTGCGATGTTCAGTGCCCAGTCGAACATGTCACGTTGCAGGAAACGGCCGTCGAACCACTCGTTTCTGTCTGCTTCGCTCACGTTGGTGGACATGGTGGAAGTCGGCAGCGGCAGAACGCCGTCGCTGATCAGCACGACGTCGACGTTACCCACGCGCACGGCGTAACGGGAAGGCACGAGTTCTCCCGATCCTTCTTTGCCGAGCCCGGAGGTAACCGGCTGCACATTGCGGGTCGTTTCGCTCATCTTCGATTGTCCTGTTGGTCAAGTGGGTGAGGCGCTCGGCGCGGCGCGATTCACGAGCGCGGCCACGAATTTCGCTCGCCTGGTTTCGCTCGCATTTCAACCGAACGTGAGACGGATTGTAGTCAGGGGGAGGCAAACGCCAGTAGCGTCGGGAATGCACACACCGCGTTGTCCAACCGGCAACAATCGACGTCCGGCAGGCAACACGAGCCGATCCGTCACCCGTCGTGTTTGAGCGTTCGACCGGATCCTTCGACAGGAGGTGGATTTCAGCGCAAATCAGTTCACCGTCGGCGCCGACCTTTTTTCTCTCGAAGGGCAACGCCGCCGTGCATGTGTCCAACCGCTGGCGCTAGCGCGGTTCAGCCGTCAGTTGTCGCAACTGTTCGAGCAGCTTGACGGCGGGACTCGGCAACAAACCGTGCCGACGCCGAAATGCGGTCAACGTGCGCCGCCCGACCACCCCCGGCAATTCGAGCGTATCGAACACCCCCGCCTTGCTCTCCGTCACGTACATCGGTTCGGCCATCCAGCTCAGAAAACCGGATCGGGCGACGAGACTCTTCAGCACGGTGATCGATCGGGTTTCGACCACGACGTTCGGCAAGCCGAGCCCGTTTGCGACGAACACCTGCTGCATGTGCTCGAACGGCGCGGTGCCGCGCGGCGGGATCGCCCACTGCTGATCCAGCGTATCGGCCAGCGTGATCCCGGGCTTTGCCCGCAGCGGGTGATCGAGCGCCGCCACCACGTAGCTGTTGTCCTCCCAGCGACAGTCCTCGATCGCGACGATCTCCTCGGTGTCGGGCATCACCATGCTGAGTGCGAGATCGATTTCGCGCTGCACCAGCGCCTCGGCAAGACGATCCCAGACGCCTTCGATGACGTGAACGCGCAAATTGGGCCACTTCTGCAACACGCCGCTCACGGCGAGCGGCAGCACGAGGCTCGCGATGCTGCCTACCGCACCGCAGCGAATCGTCCCGCGTGCGAGCCCGCGCATCGCGTCGATCTCTTCACGCGCCTGCTCCGCCTCGCGCTGCAACAGAATCGCGTGCGGCAGCAGCGCCTCTCCCACCGCCGTCAGGTGCATGCCGCGCGTATGGCGCTCGAATAAAGGGGCGCCAACCTCATCTTCGAGCCGGCGGATCGCGCGGCTCAAGGCCGGTTGAGTGACGTGCAAGGTCTCGGCCGCGCGCCCGAGACTACCGGCCGAAGCGATCGTGACGAATGCGTGAAGCTGCTGGAGATTGAAAGTCATGCCTGAAGGTAATGCCTTTTTGCGAAATCAGCAATTTCGGATTCTTCCTGATGTTTCGATAATGCGTTCACCAGAACCGTACTGAACGACAGGAGACTTCAATGGAGCTCAGCCTCCCGCCGCTAGGCGCCCCGGCAGTTTCCGCCGCGCGCGCTTGCGCCCGGTCCGGGTGAGAGCGCATGTCGGTCGCCGTCGCGCTGCAAGCGCCGAGTGAAGCCCGTCTCGCCGAGGACATCGGCGTCGAAGAAATCCAGGAGACAAACGATGAAGACAGTGTCGATGCTCATCGACGGTGAGGTAGCGTCGCGCGCGCCCGCCGCCGCCGCCGGCGTCGAGGATGCCGAGGCAGCGGTGGACGCCGCGGCCCGCGCATTCCCGATCTGGTCGGGATTCGGCCCGCTCAAGCGGGGCAGCGGCTTCCGGTGCTTCGGCGGCCGCGCGGGTGTCGCGGAATTCACCGACTTGCGGGGGATTACCCTGCAGACCACTCTCCACCACGATCCGTTCTGAGGAGCACGCCATGCAGATCGCCATTCTGGGTGCCGGTGCGATGGGCTCGTTCTTTGGCGGCCGCCTCGCGCTTGCGGGGCATTCGGTCAGCCTGCTCGATATCGACGACGCTCATCTCGCATCGATTCGCAGCCACGGCCTGCGGCTTTCGACCGATTCCGGCGAGCAAATCGTGCGCAATCTCGTCGTGCTGAGGCCGGAGGAGGCCGGCAAGCCCGTCGACGTCGTCATCGTCTTCACGAAGACGATGCATACGACCGCCGCACTCGCTGCCGCGAGCGCCGTACTCGGCCCTGACACCGTCATCCTGTCGTTGCAGAACGGCCTGGGGAACGCAGAACGGCTCGCCCGTTCCGTCTCGCCCGACCGGGTCATGGTCGGCGTCACCACGTGGCCCGCCGACAAGTCGGAGCCTGGCGCCGTCAGCTCGCATGGCCAGGGCACGATCCGGCTGATGAACGCGAACGGCACGCATACGAGCGCGCTCGAACAGACCGTGCATGCGTTGAATGACGCCGGCCTCTCGTGCCATGTCGATCCCGACGTCTGGGCCGCGATTTGGGAGAAGGTTGCATTCAACGCCGCCCTCAACAGTCTGTGTGCCGTGACGCAATGCACGGTCGGCGAATTGACGAATACTCCAGACGGCGAAGAACTGGCGCTGAAGATCGTTTCAGAGGTGATGGCCGTCGCGCGTGCGCTCGGCATTTCGGCAAGTGAAGCGCACGTGGCGTCGAATGTGCGCGATGCGCTCGCCCATCATCGTACGCATCGGCCATCGATGCTGCAGGACGTGCTGGCCGGCCGGCGCACCGAGATCGAAGCGATCAATGGCGCGGTGGTCGAGGCTGCTCGCAAGGCCGGGGTGGAGGTGCCATATACGAACAGCGTGGCCTGCCTCGTCAGGCTCGTCGACGCGCGTACACGTCAGTCGGGCGGCGCGACGGCTCGACACTGAAGCGCGTGGCGGTTGCCGCCGGGCGCTTCGTCGAAGCGTCCGTCAACACATCCACGCAGCTGGCCGCGGTGCGGAGCGTCACGCAAATCGGCGCATCGGCGACGATCACCCGTTCCTCTCGACCTCGTTCCGACCGCACCCTGAACTTCTCGCGGAACGACTCATGCGTCGAGACATGCGCACAGCGCTTGGGCGATCGCATCGAGCGGTGTGCCGGGCCCGAACGTCGCCGCGACGCCCTTCGCCTTCAGATGGCGAATATCCGCGGCCGGAAAGATGCCACCCAACACCACCGGAATCCGGGCGCGATGCAATGCCAGTTCGTCGAGCAGCCCTTCGACGAGCTCGAGGTGGGCGCCCGACAACGACGAAATGCCCACGATATCGGCGCCATGCGCCTGCGCGGCTGCCGCCACGGACGCCGGTTGCTGAAACAGCGGCAGGCGCAGGACGTCGAATCCGGCGTCCTCGAGCGCGGCTGCGACGACGGCCGCACCGCGGTCGTGTCCGTCCTGGCCGAGCTTGGCGATCGCGATGCGCGGCCTGCGTCCCGCGCGTTTTGCCAGGCGGTCGACGCCGAACCGGTGATGCCGGCGAGCGAGCTGACCGACACGGCCGCGTGTACGGGCGGGTTCGGAATGCGCTTCAGCGCGTCGCTGACGACGCTCGGATCGCCGCATTGAATGTGTGCAACACGTCGATCACTTTCGACTATCTGCCGGGCAGCGGTGGGACCTCATGACGCAATCCGTGTGCAATGGTTGCGCGGCACGCGTCAGACGGATCGCGACGGGTCGAGCCGTTCTTTCGCTCCAGGACCGATAGGAAACTTCATCGCGTCGTGGAAGGGATTTTTTCTATCTTTGACTACCACGGCGCGAAGCACCCGACCAGAGCAATGCAAGCAATTGCCGCGAAGGCAGAACCGGCTCGTCAGACGAGCGCAATCCGGGCAAGCGATGCCACGCCACGCCGGGTTCGCGATGATGCTGTTGGTGATAGTTGATGTTGTACGGCCAGATAAAGAAGCGGCCCAGTAACCCGACGCGCCACGAATAAGTCCAGTCATTCCAGCCAGCCGTGACACCCGGCCCGCCGCTGTGCTCTGCAATACTACGGATCTTCTGCACCAGCGCCCCAATTGTCACAAGAGGAACGAACCAAAGCGCCGCAAGCGTCAACAGTTCGCGTACTGTGCATGCATGCAGGAGCGGCACGAGCAGGATGCCCCAAGTCGCTATCGCCGTAAGCAGCGGCAGTGACATGGACGCACCACGCCCGTTCGCACGCCGGTATGCGCGCATGTTTTTCACCATGTTGACCAGGAACAAATCACCGAGCAGTTGCCGGACGAGCGGGAGTGTGTCGAGTGGCTCGAATTTCCATGGCTGCGCGTGGTACAGATAATTCCGCTCTGGATCTTCCGAAGTCCCGACGTGACGATGGTGTGCGAGATGCAGCGGGCGATAAAACTCGATGGGCACGAGTCCCGGTACGCCGATTGCCAAGTTGATCAGAAAGTCGTTCGCGAAACGGCGGCGGGTCAAATGATAGTGTGTCGCGTCGTGATACAGAATGAATAACGCGTGTTGCCGGGTCGCGACAACAACGGCAGCGACGAGGTAGCCTCCCCAATGCCCCACCGATAACGCAACTCGCAGCATAACTACGATACATAGCCATTCAAGCAACAATGCGGCGGCCGTACGCAGGTCAACGTCGAGACGAATGAGCACGATCGTCGCACCGCCAACGCCAATACCGAGTGCGAGTCCCGCGAGCATGTCCGCGATCAGATGCTGCCCGGTCGTCAAAACCGTGAGCGCCAGCATTGCGCTCCACGCAGCGTAATAGCGCGCTGCACGGACACGTAGCGCAGCCAATACCACGGTTACAGCCACAGGCAGCGCAACATGCCCGCATGGACTCGCGGCGAGTGGCGCGTCGATCCGATACAGCCACGCGATCCATCCTGTCGCAGCCGGCGACCGGCTCACGGCAGTCGGCCATAGCAGATGACTGACGATGCACAGGCCTGCGGCAAGCGCACCTGCGAAAAACGCGGGCAGCAGCCAATTTCGGCATCGGCCGAACCAGACGATCGACGGCATCACGAGCGCGTAACTCAAATAAAGCGGCACGCTGGCGGACACGCGCGGAATGACCGCATCGTACGGCCCCGGACGCAACAGCGCCACGGGTGCCATCGGCGCGTGTGTGACCCAGAAGTACAGCGCACCCGACACGACGACATAGATTGCGAGCCAGCGCCACGCGTCGAACGCTGACGGTATATAGGAGGCGGAAACAGGAGGTATGGCGCGCATGTGAAAAAAGGAGCGGCTCAATCGCGTATCATGATAAATCGTTTCAGCTCGCATGAATAACGACGCTATGCCGCTTCGAGCCAGTTCCATGACACGTGCGCAGCTGCGCGACGTCGACGTTGCACATATGTACGCGCTCTACTCGACCTGTTACCGGGATACGGAACAGGCACGTTTCGAACACGATCTCGACGACAAGACACATTGCGTCATCATGCGCGATGACACCGGCAAGCTGCGCGGCTTCTCCACATTGAAACTATATGAACAGCAGTGGTGCGACACCACACTGCGCATCCTGTTTTCCGGCGACACGATCGTGGATCCGGCCTGCTGGGGCAGCCAGCAACTCGCGTTTTGCTGGATTCGACTCGCAGGTGAGCTCAAACGCAACTCGCCCGACGTGGCACTATACTGGTTTCTGATCTGCAAAGGGCATCGTACGTACCGCTACTTGCGAGCGTTCGCGCATGACTTCACTCCGCGATTCGACCGACCGACTGAGCCCGTGAATCAGGCACTGCTCGATCATCTGGCAGTTGAGCGCTTCGGGCACGCATACGACGCCGCGTCCGGCGTGCTCAAGTTTCCGGTACCGCAAGGCCGCCTCGCCCCAGCCCTCGCCGAAGTGCCGGACGTGCATCGACGGCTGCCGGATGTCGCCTATTTTCTGGAGCGCAATCCAGAATACGCATGCGGCAACGAGCTCGCCTGCCTGTGTGAACTGACGCCGGAAAACCTGCGCCCGATGGCAAGACGAATCTTCACCGGTGAATGAGCCGATGACGCGGATCCGGCTAGCCACAGCGGTCGACAACGAACGGCTCCTCGCGTTTCAAACACGTTACGCGATGCTAAGCGGGATGCCGCTTCGCTTCGATCGCTCGCCGGATTACTCCGCACTGCATCGGTGTCATTCGAACGACTATCGAACCTGGCTCGCGGAGGACAGCGCCGGGCGCGTCAAAGGAATAGCCAGCATGGTCGTTCGCGACGGCTACATCGCCGGCGAGAAACAGCGCATCGCTTACCTCGGCGACTTGCGCATCGCACCCGATCGCGAACTGGCGCACACGTGGGTCGACTATGTCGTCGATCGCCTCGCTGATCTCGCCCGGCACGAAGATGTGCAGCATACGTACTGCTGCGTCATTCGCGACAACAGGATCGCAACGCAATCGCTATTCAAGACAGGCAAGCGGACCCGGCTCGGATTTCGACATTGGCGCGGCTACAGTAACGTGTCGATCTATGCGCGGCGTATCGCTGCGCGGAGCGCCAGTTCCGTCAGGATCACGAACGCGTCGGCCGCCGACGCCGACGCGCTCCGCGCATTTCTGGACCAGGAGTCGCGTTCCCAACCCTTCGGTTGCGTCTTTACGGCGGACGAATTCGCGCGCCGCCTGAACGTCTGGCCCGACTTTGGAATCGAGCGCTTTCTGGTCGCACGTAACGCGCAGCGGCGTATCGTGGGCTGCGTTGCTCCGTGGGATGCAGGACGTATCAAGCGCATCGTGTTGGAACGTCTGCCGCGCTCGCTCGGTGCGCTGCGTCACGGCTTCAACGCCATCGCGCCGTTGCTCGGACGCCCTCCCATCGCAGCACCCGGCCAGCCGCTTCAGGACATCTACCTGACTCATCTGCATGTGAGCGGACGCAACCCGGACATCGCACAGGCACTGCTCGATGCGGTCTGGCAACGAGAGCGGAGCCGCTATGCGTTGCTGCAGCTTTGCCTGTACGATCACGACCCGCTATGGCCCGCCTTGCACGGCTATCGGTACACCGCACTGCCGATGGATCTATACACGCTATCCACGCCCGGCGCGAGCGCACTTGATCCGGGCGGCACCGAAGCGATCCCGGGATTCGAAATCTATCTCGTCTGACCGCTCGCGACCGCAGCCGCTCGCGTGTCGTTCAGGAGCGCAACGAGTGCAAGCCAGAAACGCCCCGCATCGAAGCCGGCGCCGCCGAGTACAGGCTGGCCATGGTCGAGATGCGGCACGCACACTTGGGGCATGCCGCGAATCGTCTGGTGATCGAGGTAGAACTGTCCGTCATGCGCACAACCGGGACGGTAGCGGTCGAGGCGTGAGTGATGTGCGTCGAACCGGGACGTGCGTTCTATCGACCAGCTCACGACATGCACACAGTGCAGGCCACCGGGCACCGCAGACAACAGATTCGCGATGCCCGCGTCGCGCCCGCTGCCGATATCGCGCGAGCCTGCATGCAGCCAGCGTGTGCGCAGCAATCTCCCGGCGGCTCGACCCAACCATGCGGGATCGATGCGCGCCCCCCGTTGCTCGAGCAGGCCATCGACGATCGCACTCGGGCCGACGGGCGGCTGAACGAGTGCGATACCGTCGCAGCGAGCACGAAGCCCTGAATCCGCATGCAGAGCCGCCAATGCATCGAGCCCGCCCTTGCTATGGGTAAGGACGATAAAACGGCGATCAGCGGGCAAGCGCGCATACAGGTTGCGCACGATATGCGCGCCCTGCTCGGCAACGGCGCGCGACGAGCGGACCGGCACACGAAGGACTGAGTACCGCGCGGCACGCAACGCCCGCGCAGCATGCCCGAAGCAGGCAGGTATCCATTCGGAATAGAGTCCCGCAACCAGCACGATGACGGTGTCCGGGAATGCGTGAGCGCCATGCGCGTGCCAACATTCGATGAAGCGCCCGGTCCAGTCGAGTGCTGCGGGCGCCGGTTCGAACGGCGTCAACGGGTAGTGTTGCCGCCACTCGTCGAAGCCGGACGGCGACCATGCCGGACACCGTGCGCTCATGCCGGCTCCGTTGTCACGCCATCGGCAGCGAGCGCCGCGCGGGCAGCAGCCAGCGTGGCTGGATTCCCGATTCGGGCAGGGTGAAAACGCGGCGAGAACCATGCCAGCCACGCAGGCAGCACGCGGGTAACGATGCCCGGCGCGCCGAACAGCCACCAGCCAAGCTGTGCCCAGCTTCGCCAATTGCCGGCGTCGCGGTCGGCACACGCGAGACGGACGATGAAATAGCCCAGATCGACGACGAAGCATGCCGTAACGCCGAGCATCGCCGCCGTCCGCATGAAATAGCGCTTGATCGCGCCGCCGCCGCAAGCGCGAAATACGTCGAACGCGACGGCCTTGTGTTCGGTTTCCTCTATCGCATGCCACCGCCAGATCGCGGCCATCGACGGGTCGACGCCGTCGAGAATGGCCGGATCGCGCAATAGCAGATCGGCCAGAATGGCCGTGTAGTGCTCAAGACATGCCGTGAAGGTCAATTGAAGCAGCGGCGAAGCGACACGCCGGCATTGTTGCTGCCGTCTCCGCATGAGCGCCTCGAGTGCGTCGACCGGCATGCCCTGGCGAGCCAGGCGCCGGTTATACGCGCGGTGCTCGCGGATGTGAGCGGCTTCCTGGTACAGGAAAGCATCCACTTGCGCGGCGAGCGTGCCGTCGGCCGGCAGCGCGTCGCAGTACTGCCTCACGCTATCGACAAAGAACTTCTCGCCAAGCGGAAACATGATCGAGAACGCGTCGAAAAAGCGCGTCACGCGGCGGTTGTCACGATACCAATAGCGCGGAATGTGGTCGGCGAAGCAAAAACGCGGATTGCGCCGACGGATGTCTGCCGCGTCGTTGCGGCGTTCATGCGTTGAATCGTCGGTTCGTTTGGCGTACATGGTCGTGGCCGATCGTGGCGTAACGCGCAGGGTCAGCGCAGGCGGGCGTATTGTTCGATGATGGCGATCGAAGGTATGCTCTGCGTCGCCGCCACCATCCATGTCCGAATTGTATGTTCGTTGCCAATGCAAGCGCCATAGATAATCGTTCGCGACGGTTCGATCGGCTGAATCTCTGCGTGCTCGCGCTGCAGAGCGTTGCATGGGCCGGCATCCTGACGTGGCTGTCGCATGGTACGAGCCCCTTGCGCTGGGTGTCGCTCGTACCGTTCTGCCTGATCATGCAAGGTGTGTTTTCGATGATGCACGAAACATTCCACGGTTTCGGGCATCGGCGCGGGGAAATCAACTACTTGATGATGTGGTGGGCATCGACGATGTTCGGCGCCGCAGCAACGCTGATCCACGTGAATCATCTCGGTCACCACGTGCGGAATCGAACGCCTGCGGAGCGGGTGGACTTCGTCGAGCCGGACGTTTCGCTGTGGCGCAAGCGAATCGAATACTACGTGGCGATCGTCGGCGGCATTTGGTTGGCGAGTTTCGCGGGCAGCTTCGTCCTGGCCGTGCTTCCGAGTCGCATCCCGCATGGTTGGGCGAAGTACGGACACGACAACACGTATGCGGCTGCGTTCAGGGACTTCGACCAGGCCGACTTTCGACGAATTCGATACGAAACCCTCGCAGCCGTGGCCGCGTGGATTGCACTGGGTGCATTGCTGGACTGGCGCGTGCTCGACATCGCGATTGCCTACCTCGCATTCGCGTTTTCGTGGTCGTCGCTCCAATGGGTGTATCACATGCACACTCCGCTCGACGTTGTCGAGGGCACATACAACATGCGTGCCCCCGCACTGATCCGCTGGGCGTTCCTCAACTTCAACTACAACCTGACGCATCACCGGCATCCGAGCCTGCGCTGGCAGGAGCTTCATGCATGCTCCGACGCAGCGGAGACGCGACCGCTGTGGTACGGTTGGCTGCATGTGTTCGAGGCGCCCCGGCGTTTGCCCAGCGATCCGACACAGCTCGAAAAGACCTATTTCTGACGAGAGGACGCACGTGCGTGCACAGGATGCGTGGGCCACGTTTGGCGCGGCAGCAGAACCCTTCCGTCGCGCGTGGCTCAGCGCGCTCGATGCGCCGGGCGACGCGCAGGCGGCCTATCTGTCACGCTTGCTCGCCGCGAATCGGAACACGACGTTCGGCATTGCCAACGGGTTTGCCGATATCGCAGATCCGGCACAATTTCGCGAGCGCGTGCCGGTGGCCCCCTACGCCGGCATGTCCCGATGGATTGATCGTGCACTCAAGGAGTCCGCTCCGATCCTGACCGCGCAAGCGCCACGCTTCTTCGAGCGCACGAGCGGCGGCAGCGAGCAGCAAAAGCTCATTCCCTATACGCCGGCCTTTCTCGAAGAATTGCAGTTCGCGCTGATCGTCTGGCTCTCCGATCTGCATCGCGCCGTGCCCGGCGTCGCGGCCGGGCGCGCGTACTGGTCGATGTCACCTCCAATGCACGCGCGCGAACGCGCTCCCAACGGCATCATGATCGGATCGGACAGCGATCTCGAATACCTGGCCGACAGCCCGCTCGTCGATCTGCTGCCGACGCTCGTCGCACCATCGCTATCGGGTGACGGTCGGGCGTGGCGCAACGAAACGTTGCGCGCGCTGATCGCCGCTGAAGATCTGGCCTTCATCAGCGTATGGAGCCCGACCTTCCTGACCAGTCTGCTTCGTCCGCTGTTCGACGAAGCCGAACCGCAACGCGGCGATACGCTCACCTTCCTGTTCGATTCGCTGCCGTCGAACCGTACGGCAGCGCTGCGGCGCGCACTCGACGATGGCCACTGCAGCCGGCTGTGGCCGCAGCTCGCGGCAGTGAGTTGCTGGATGGACGGTCCGAGCAAACACTACGCCGCACATGCCCGCACCTTGTTTCCGCAGGCCGCATGGCTTCCGAAAGGCTTGTTTTCCACCGAGGCGGTGGTCAGCCTGCCGTTCGGCGATATGGCCGGCTGTCCCCTCGCCGTCTGCAGCCACTTCCTGGAGTTCCTGCTCGACGATGGAACCGCGATAGGCGTGGAAGAACTGAAGCCGGGCGATACGGTCGAGGTCGTCGTGACGACCGGAGGCGGCCTGTACCGCTATCGGCTCGGCGATCGGGTCCGTGTGACCGGATATGCGGGACGAACGCCATGCGTGGCCTTCGTCGGGCGGGCTGGCACGCAAAGCGATCTGGTCGGTGAAAAGCTGGACGAAGCCTATCTGGCTGCGTCGCTTTCCGAGGTGCTGCAACCGGGCGATGAAGGTTGCGTGATTCCGTGCGCAGACGCGGATCCGCCCCATTACCTGCTGTTGCTTGCAAGCGGTACGCAGGACGTCGCCGCCCTGCGTGATGCGCTGGAACAGGCTCTCGCCCGCGCTTTTCACTACCGACACGCACGCACGGTCGGCCAGCTTGGCCCGTTGCGCGTGGTTCGTATACCCGGGGGTGCCGCCCAGCTGGCGGATCTCGTCCAGCGAGCCCACGAGCGTGCTGGCATCCGGGCTGGCGACGTCAAACCCCGCGCACTGGTGGCCAAGCCCGCCGTGGCGGACGCACTCCGCGCATTCATCGAGGACGCGTGCTCATGTTGAACATATCGATCGCATCAACGTGCCCCCCGTGCGACGAATCCGAGCCGGACGCCGATGGCGAAGCCTTCGGCGCGCTCGTCGAGCAATGGTACGTCGCGGGCACCGAAGCCGAGGTCAAGCGGGACAAACCGTTCGGCACGCGCGTACTCGGCCTCGGCATCGTGCTATTCCGGGCGGCAGACGGCGAGATCGTCGCGCTCGTCGACCAATGCGTGCATCGCGGCACCCGGTTGTCGGCCGGGAATGTCATCGACGGCTGCCTCGTCTGTCCGTATCACGGCTGGCATTACGACCAGCACGGCCGCGTCACCCGAATTCCCAGCATCGACGGCGCAAGCGCCGAATCGACCGGTACGACCTACCCATATCGTCAGCGCAGGTTGCCGGTGCTGACTCGGCACGGCCTCGTCTGGGTCTATCGCGGGCGAGGTGATCCAGCGCTGAAGCGGCCGTTCGACATGCCGCACCACGGCGAACGGCCGTGGCAGTCGTACTACATGGTCAATACGTTCGATGGCGATCTCGGTGCGCTGGTGGAGAACTTCATGGACGTCCCGCATACGGTGTTCGTGCACGACCGGATCTTTCGCTCATCCACTGGGCGGCGACTACGGGCGACCGTCGAACTGAAGCAGCAGAGCGTCGAGGTCACGTATCACGATGATGGCGACAAGATCGGCATGCTGGACTGGCTGACCAATCCGTCCAGGGAACCGCTTCGGCATACCGATCATTTTTATGCACCGAACGTCACACGGTGCGACTATCACTGGGGTAGCCGTTCGAGTTTTCTGATCATCAGCCAGATCACGCCGCTCGACACGCGTCGATCGCGTGTCTATACATACATCGCCTATCGCTTTTCCTTGCCGGCTGCGGTGCTGCGCGCGCTGAAACCGCTGCTGCACCTCTACACGCATTCCGTGATCCAGCAAGACGTGCGAATCATGCGCGCGCACCGCGAGGGACTCGACAACGCCGCAGGCTTCACGCCGTCGAGCGTGCGCGCCGATGTGGTCCACATTGCGATCGGTCGGTTGTTGGCCGCGACGCAGCGTGGCGAGCCGTTGCCCGATGCGCAATGCGGCACGAAGCCGATGGAATTCGTGATCTGAGCGTCACCGGCGCGATCGGGCGAGGCGCCCGGCTCGACCGGCGCACCGCCCACGTGCCCCGTATTTCCGTTAGCCTCCCGTCTGGTCCTGGCTCGCGATCAGGCGTGCTCCGCATGCCAGCAAGTCGCCGTCGCATGCGGCGACTTGCCCGTCGAACCGGGCGTAACCCGACACCGTCGCAATGAAGGTCAGGCCGTGAATCTCGCAAATCGCGGGATCGTGCAAGCGTGCAATCGCGCGCCCGTTGATTCGCGAGTTCGGCGCCCCGGACACAACGCGTCCGCCGTGGCTGTGCACATCGCCTTCGATGATGTATCGCTTTTGACCCATGACGTGTCGATCCGGTCCGTCAGAAATCCCAGCTGAACGTCTGCGGATGCGCTTGCCGCGACGCGGCGTCCGACGGCGTCAGCATGACGATCGTGGCATGCAGCGGATCCCGCAGGTTGATCAGTGCGCTCGTCTTCCCGTCGCCATAACCCATCATCAGCGCCAGCGCGGTCTGGACCCAGATCGAGCTCGTTCCGGTGTCGCCGCCGATACGGCGTTGCATGTCGAATGCGTCTTTCGGATCGTCAATATCGATATGCTGCGGGTTGTCGTGCAGCGACTGCACCAGCAACGCGAGATTGGCGGTCGAAGAGCCGGTGTCGTAGAACATCCGTCCCGGCTGCTCGCCGGGCGCAAGCGTGCCCACTGCCTGCTGCCAGCCGGCGCGGATCTTTTCGATTCGCTCGCCCTTCTTCAACGGCGCCCCGTGCCCGTTGCTCAGATCAACTCGCACCGGCCGATGCAGATTGGCCAGGACCGGCCATTTGTCGTACTCCTTCAGTTGCCACGTCGTCCACGGAATCGGCACCCACGGGTTCGGCTTGAAGCCGTCCGGTATCTTCAGCGACGCGGTCTTCCAGAACTCGGGGAGCTTCGCCTGCCAATAATCCGCCGGCATCTCCTTTTCACCCTTCTTCCAGTAGGCTTTCTGAAGCTGCCAGAAATAATTCCACAGCTTGATCACGTCATATCGGGTCTGGGTGTTGTCGATTGCCTCTGGTGCGTCCACCACATATGGACGAATCAATCGGTCAACGCGATCCTTTCTCGTCACGAGCAACGCAACGTAACTGTCCGGATTCTTTGGTACGAAGTTTCCATCTTTTGTGGACAAACCCAGGTAATCGGCGCCCGGAGTACCCAAATAGGATCGCGTGTTGATTCCATCCTCAACCAGCAACACTACTGCCGGCAAGTCCGGCTCGCGGTCAAAAATATCAAACGCTCTAGAGACTACATCGTCCCCATACGCAGTATGTATTTCATCGAGTCTCGTATAAATTGTATTGCCAATCCCCGCCCCGTTATCCGCACTACTGATGTGGGTTGCCATCCGGCCCGCATCCGGATCACTCTCGTTTCGGGGCGGCCCGGCCACTATCACGGGAATCGGCCAATAATCGACCCATCCACGCAATGTATAGCCGAAAACGTTGTTCTCGCGCTTATGTCCCGCAAAGCTTCGATCACTACTCGACCACGGATATTGTTTGGGATCTTGCAGGAGCAACGTTCCATTGGTTCCTGCCTCGTCCAGCCGCATCAATAGCGCACGCTGGCGAAACCGGTCAACGGCGACGCCAAAGCGTCGTATCTCCAATGTGAACCGTGCGTCCCGAGATCCGTCCCCGGCAACGACAGCTTCATTTACGCTCGAGGGACGAGCGGCAGCGGGCGTGTCTCGAGGCGGCGAGTCTCGACGCAACGAGGCACCATAGGCGATACTGACGCATGCCGCCAACAATAGCGGCGGCAAGATCAACAGCGACAAGCGTCGATACATTGCAATATTCCCTCCCAAAAATCCCTCCCTTCCAACAACAAACTCAAAGACTGCAATCCATAAGAGAGTCAGGATTGCGAGTGCGAGCAGAAATATTCGTGAAGCCGGTGGTCGCGTGACGTTTGTCGTAATCATGGCGCATCAATTTGTCAATGTACCGATCGTGCTTCTTTTGTATCTTCGCTATTTCGATCTTTCCTGGTTTCACTGACCACACCGTCAGGAAAATCCTTGGGCACGATATTTTCTTCCGGGAAAACTCCGCTTTCGTAATAGCTGCAATTGGCTTTTATTATTTCGGACGTTACGGGGTCGAGCTTTTTGCCGAGTTTTCTCTCGGCTTTTACTATATCGCTCTCCGGAAGTCTCCAATCGGCAATTGCCCGCAGGAGTTTTGCCCAGTCCGGATCGTCCAGCGCACGCGCCTGGCCTACCGATACATCGAACGCGGTCGCACAGCGGTGATTTCTACGACCGCTCATGACCGCCGAGTGATATGAGCTTTCTCCCTGATGATTATTCATCAGCCGAACCTTGGCTTCGTTGAGCGTCTCCTGCCGATAGACGACGATGTGCCCGGGCGACGGCGGTACCGTCGACACGACCCGGCCTACCTTGCACTGATCGTCTGGATCCTTGCCCGCATTCAACGACGCCTCGACCTCGGCGGTGGTCGGCAGCGTCCCATCCTCGCTCGTTGGCCATTCGATGGTTTGTGCGGGCAATGGCTGCAACGCACCTTCGCCACTGTTCGTGCTCAAGGCAATTTCCGCTTCGAGCTGGTCAATGGATTGTTTGCCGGGCGCATACTCGCCAGCATTATTTGCCGAAAGAGGCGTTACCTCCGTTCCAGGCAGCACATTGCCTTCCATTTCGGGATCGAACGGTGGCGTCAATGCTTCGCCATTGATATTGCGCTCGGTACCGACGCTTATCTGCGTCGATTTCACCCATGTCGTGAAGCCGCCGGGCAAGCCATGGGATGTTTCACCCTTTTCCCGCATCGTAAAGTTTCCGGGCGGCGTACCAACCTGAACCGGCTTGCCCTGCCGCAGACGCCGGGTAAAGACACGCTGCCGGAAAGCCGCCGACAGCAGATCGATTTTCTCAGGCTTGCTTCCCCGCTGCGCCGCACGCACGTGGATTGAGTCGGGCAAGCCCGAGCAACCCATGCCATTGACGCCGCGCAGACCGACGGTCGCATCCTCCGGGCTGAAGTACATATACACTTTGCCGCGATTGTCGCGCTCGGCGAACACGACGCATTCGTTGCCTTGCAACCCGCTCAGGCGCGTCGCCTGCACGGGATCCCACGTCGGGCCGACGATGCCGAAATTGTCCCGACCTGGCACGTACTTCAATTGATCGAGTGGTGGCGTCGAATATTTGCCGCTCGCCACAAACCCGGCCAGGTTTGCCAGGGTCTTTGCACGCGCGTAAGCCGTCTGCTGCTGGTCCCCGCGTTGCAGCAGCCGATCCATGAACTCCTCGCTCAAGCTGTAGGGCGAGTCGATCAGGACCAACGTGTCGGCAGGACGGTCAGCCGGGCCACATTGGTTGGGAATCAGCCCCTCGACGAGATAGGCCTGGGCGAGCAGCGATATCAGCGTGCCCTGACTGTGCGCAATGATGTTGACCGTCCCGTCCGGGTCGATAAGGCGGATTTGCCGCACCAATGCCGCGAGCCGCCGAGCTGCCAGCAACATGTAGTGCCGATTTTCCGCCTCGCGAAGCGGGTGCGTCGGGTCGCCCTGCATCCGGTCGAGAATTTTCGTCGTCATTCCCCCTTTGAAATTCGAGTCGAACATGTCGGGGATGTTGTTGGTCGCGTTGGCGAAGAATCCGCCGTTGCGCGCGCGGTGCTCATCGAGGCGGTTGCCGAACCGGTCGACGTACTGGCCGTTGACGGTTTCCTTATTGGGGTCCCGGGGCAAATCCTCCTTCCCGACGCGTAACCCCCAATAAAACGGAATCAACGGGCTCCTTGTCTCTTCGCTTTCCTGCCGACGATAGATGGCGTCGTCCATGTTCTTCATCATGTCGGCAACGCTCACCTGGCTCGGGTCGTTCGCCATGCGGCCGTGCGAGTACTCCGCGCCCTTGAAATCGGTGCGACCGAGGCGGTCGTTCAATCCATCGCACAGTCCGCCTTCGACCGTGCCGAAATCCGTTCCAAGGTCATTCACGCCATGGATCAGGATCGTCGTGCACGGGAAGCGATTTTGTACGTCGGTATTGACGAACGCATCCTGCGGCCGGTTGCAATTGAGAATCGCCTGATGTTCGCCGACGATCCGGGGCGACGAGGTTGTGGTATCGGACATGATCGCCTGCCTTAAACGTCGAAAACCTGAATGTGTGCAATGTGCATCGCGTCGCTCGATGCCAGCTCCGTCAACCCGTGTGCATCCGAGATCCCGTTAATGACCTGGCCATTGCGCAGCGTGATCTTGTATGGACGATTCGGCACGGGATGCATACCGTCGTCACCGTCGGTGCCGGGGTACCGCAAGCGGAACTTCTGATCGGCTCCTCCGCGATTGAACGCCGGCGGCGCAACGTGGTCCGTGTTCGGGCCGACGAAATCATGTCCCGCCGTGTGCGCGGTGAACGCACCGTCGGAACCGACCTCGACGCCGCCACCGACTTTCACGTAGCTTCCGTCTTCCGCGACGAGCCGGATCGACTTGCCCGAGATCAACACCTCGTCGCCGACCGACATGATCTGTATCCCCTTCTGAGCAGTCGCCGCAAGCGTGTCCTGTTGCGCCTGCAAGACAACGGGGCCCTCGCCGGCAATCGCACGGACGCCTTCTCCGCGCCCGAACAGGTGGATGCCCTGGCCCGCCGTCGTGATTACGCGCTGACCGCCGGCGAATTGCAGGTTCTGCCGCGCGATCTGATCGATGTTCTCGCCGGCGTAGGTCACGTAAGTCTTCGGGGTGATATTGAGCGCGCCCGCCTTTGCGCCGAATGCCATCAGCGCCTGAGAGTCGTCTGCGTCGGCGTTCGACGCACGATCGTCGCCTGAAGCGTGGCCGCCCGGCGTCCATCCCTTGAAGGCGGTCACGACAGCTTGCTGCCCCGTCGCATCGGTCGCCGTGCCGCCGTGCTGTCCGGCGTAATCTCCCAACGCCTTGAACAGCTCAGCGCATTCGCCGAGCAACTCGACGAGTTCATTGCGGTCAAGCTGTCCGCCGCTCGCCTGCGTACGCGCGTAAGTCGTCAGAAGCATCCCTTGCGCCGCGCGCAACGCAGCTGCCGCGTCCGTGCGCAATTCGGCGCCTTGGCCGCGGTCTGCACCCTGTCCGTTGTCGCGTGGTTGCGTCAGGTAGCCGAGATTCAACTGGCTATGCGCATGCTCCGATGCAAGCTGCGCGCTGATTTGCTGCGGTGTATCGTCGAGACGAAGCTGGTTGTAGCGTTGCCCCTTGATTTCCTTCGTCTTGATACCGGAGAGAAAGCGATTGCCCGGCAGACTGCCCGTATGAGTGAAACTCGCCGGCATGTTCGCGCCGTTTGCCAGCACGCCGATGATGACCAGCCTGTCCGGATCCCCGCCGAGGCTCCCGAGCAGAACTTCGGTGCCCACCCGCGGCAAGAAAGTCTCCCCGAAATTCGGCCCGGCCAGACTGGATGCCACGCGGATCGGTGCGCTGTCGCTCTCGTTGCTGTTCGTTCCGGCACCCTGCGCGTGCGCATGATCGCGGGAATCCTGACCGAGAATCTGCACGAACACGCAGCCATTCTCGTCGCAACTGACCTCCTCGCCCTCGGCCCCGACCACGCGCCCGGTAATCAACGGCGTCGGCGGAAGGTCAGTCTTGGGATCGTAAAGCGGCGTGAGAGGCGTGCCACGCGGCACGCACGAGAACGTATTTTCGTAGCGCGTATCCTGCCCGGACGGGTCGCCATCGCTCAGCGAGCGTGGCTGCTGAAGCGTGTGGCTGGCGGCGAACAGCGTCTGCGCACGCTCGTTCAACCCTTTGGGCAGATTGTTCCAGATCTCGTGGTGCAGTGACGTAATCACGAATTGCTGCTTGTCGGACGGGAGCGTGCCCCACTCGTCCTCTCCGGCGATCGTGATCCATGAGCCGACTGCGAGGTCGCGAATTCCGCTCACGCCGTCGTATCGAACCGCCTGCGCTTCATGAGCCAGAATGCGATCTTCCGTCATCCGTTCGTGGTCTGCCCACGAGTCCGCCATATGCGGGACGTCGATCACGAAGTCCGATAGCAATTTCGCGAGATCGTTACCCGATTCGCCTTGATCGATCCTTGTCGATGCGCTCGACTGGTCCACGCGGGCATATCGGTAGTCCCACGAAGGTCGCCCCGATTCCCCCGAAATCAGTTGCTGGCGCATCGTCAGAGCGGTGATGGTGTCGCGCTGTTCCGTTCCAGCGTCTCGTGGATGGACGCGCACTGTACCTGCGGCGGACTCGCTCAGTTTCTGAGGGTCATCGCAGAACACCAGCGTATGCACGGGAGGATCGCCGTCTTTCGCCTCCCCGCTCACCCGTCCGGCGCGCACGAACAGCGTGATGCCGTCGCGACGTGCAATCCGGGAGATGAAACGGGCATCAGATTCGTTGACCTGGCGTACGAAAGAGCGACTTGGATAGCGGGATCTGTCGAGTTGGGACAGGTCGAACTCGAACGCCTGCGCGAGGGCAACACTACGCTGTCGCCATTCGCTCAGGACGACTCCAAGTACATCGACAACGCTGACGTTACGGAAGATGCGGGAATTGGTGCGCTTTTGCAGCAGGTTCACCGCGTCGGTCACGGTGAACTGGTAAACCGTCAGCTCCCCGTCGGTCCGGCCGATCTGAACGGCGCTGACGATTGCGTTGATGGCATGCAGTTGGCCACGATCCGTGACGATACCGACTGAGACCGGCGCACCAATGAAAAGCTTCGGAGGCAAATCGCCCTGCTGCGAAATGCAGGTCAGATAGCCGCTGATGCCGGTCATCATGCTTTCGCGGATGCTCGCGTGCTGCAACGCGATCTTCGACGCCAGCGCGTGCTGCGCCTTACCCCAATTCAGCACGACCGGCCGGCGATTCGCATCGATTCCCGATACGAATTTGCGGAACGACTCTCGGATATCCACGACGGTCTCTCAGTTTGATTCGTTATGACCCGCCGGATGTTGCTGTTCTAAATAGCTGGCGGCTGCGCGCGAGTTTACCAAAATGTGACACGGAAATAACAATCGGGGATGCCGACTAACAATTTTTCATGTTATTCGACGAAGAACACTATATTCCGCCGCTCTATCTGGACCGACGCGCAGTGCTCCGAACGTCGGATGTCTCCCGGGCCCCGCCCAAGGCGCGTACACGCTTCCATCGCTGTGTTCGTCTTGGCTAGACGGGCCGAAGTGAATGCTGATGCTATAAATGTGCATATAGCGTGCAATAAAAAGCAGTCGTGGAATCCGATATCACCGGCAGTTCCAGCGATTTCGCCTAATTCATGGCGTCATTGAGAGGACCGACGAGCATCGCTCCGATCGTCTCGGCGAAGCGATTCGCTCTCGCTTTGCACATCCACATCCATATGCAAACGCTCGCGGGGCTGGCCCATGTACACCGTAACATGATGAGCCGTTTGGCAGGCTCCGAGAGCGTACGGAAGTTCCTTGGAGACGCGCCTCGGATCATTCGGGCAGCAACCGATATTTCCGGCGACGTACAGAGCACGCTCTTCTGGTATCGCAATGCCCCGTTGCCAATCCGCAATGCCACAGCAACGATCTCCCGTCTCGAGACGCTGGGCGCCATTTAGGCGGAACTTCCCGTCAACCTCGAGCAGTAGCTATTGAATTGGGAAATTAATAGTTTTGTTCAAATACTGCAAAAAAGGGCCACCGTTTTTCCAGCCTACATCCCCTCCCATCAACATCCGCCCCCCAATAATCCTCCTTGACACCCTATCTTTCGATATATATCTTTAGATATGTTTTACGACATATAGGACACGATCATGCGACACAACTCCTCCCGCGGCCATGCCCGATGCGACGGTCATGGTGCGCATGCGGGCCCTGACTGGTACACCAGTGTCTGGCAACTGATCGGCCGCCATCGACGCGGCCACGATCCGTTCGGCGGCGGCCCGTTCGGTGGCCGTGGCGGACGCGGCGGCTTTGGCGATTTCGGCGACGACGGCATGCCGCGCGGCCGCCAGTTCAGCTCCGACGATCTCCAGCTGCTGCTGCTCGCGCTGGTCGCCGAGCAACCGAGCCACGGTTACGAACTGATCAAGGCGCTCGATACGCGCTCGAACGGCTTCTACAGCCCGAGCCCCGGCATGGTGTATCCGGCGCTCACGTATCTCGACGAAGTCGGCTTCGTCGCGTCGCAGGCGGAAGGCAACCGCAAGCGCTATGCGCTGACCGACGCCGGCCGCGCGCATCTCGATGCACAGCGCGAACGCGTCGACACCTTGTTCGCGCGCCTCACGCACCTCGCACGCAAGATGGAATTCATGCGTCGCGCGTTCGCCGGCGAAGCGGCGGGCAGCGAGGCACAGGACGACACGCAGCCCGGCTGGCTGCCGGAGTTCGTCGAGGCCCGCCTCGCACTGAAACGGGCGCTGCTCCACAAGAGCGCGGCCGATGCCGACGAACAGCGGCGCATCGCGGCAATCATGCGCCGCGCGACGGCCGAAATCGAAGGCGGCACCGGCGCGTAACCCGCGCCGTCCCGTCAAAACCCAAGGAGTACGGATTGATGCAGAACCCCTCCGAACGCGCCGTCACGCGCGTGCGCCATACCCTCAAGTTCCGCCTGCTGCAGGTCGTGCGCGTGCACGCCGTGACGCCGCACCTGCTGCGCGTCACCCTCGGCGGCCCCGACCTCGCGGATTTCGAATCGTCGTCGTTCGACGATCACGTGAAGGTGTTCTTCCCGCCGCCCGGCGCCGAACGCCCCGCGATGCCGACGCTCGGCGCGAACGGCCCCGAGTTTCCCGAAGGCGAACCGAAGCCGGTCGCGCGCGATTTCACGCCGCGCCGTTTCGACCGCGCCGCCTGCGAACTCGATCTGGAATTCGTGCTGAACCATCCGGGCCCCGCATCGCAGTGGGCGGCACAGGCACGCGTCGGCCAATGGCTCGGCATCGGCGGCCCGCGCGGATCGTTCGTGGTCCCGATCGATTTCGACTGGCATCTGCTGATCGGCGACGATACGGCGCTGCCGGCGGTCGCGCGGCGTCTCGAGCAATTGCCGGCCGGCACACGCACGGCGGTCGTGCTGGAAGTCGCGGATCGCACCGCGCAGATCGCGTTCGATACGCGTGCCGACGTGCACGAAATCTGGCGCTTTCGCGACGAAGCCGACGCCGCGGACGGCGACCTGCTGCTGAACGCGGTGCGCGAGCTGCCGCTGCCGTCCTCCGGCGACGGTTACGTGTGGGCGGCAGGCGAAGCGCAAGCGATGCGCGCGGTGCGTCAGTACCTGACCGGCGAGTGCGGCGTCGACAAGTCGCGCATCCGCGCGGCGGCCTACTGGAAGCGCGGCGCGACGGCCGTGCACGAAACGCTGGAAGACTGACGCGGACGGGTGCCCGCGCACGGGCGGGCTTGGCATCGGCGGGGCGGCTGGTATATATCTATGTCTGCGACGCCGCTGTCGGGCGACAGCCGCCGCAGCCCGCCCAGGAGCGCCCGGTCATGACAAGAGAAAGCCACGCTTCGCCTTTCCTTCGCAATCTGAAGATCGCCGGTTATTGCGGCCTGGCGGTCGTCGTGCTCGCGCTGTTCGTCGCGATGTGCGCGATCCTGAAGGAAAGCGCGCTCGAACGTGACGCCGCGCAGCATCCGGGCGAGACGCCCGAACTGCATGAAGCGGGCGGCGGCCCGTCCGCTTCGGCGGAAGCAGCCAAGACGCCCGGTTGACGGCGTCCGGCCCGCACTTCTCCCGCGTAGTCCTGCCGCTCAGGGCGTGCGCTCGCGCCCCATCAGCACCGCGTGCACGACGTCGCCGATCCGTTCGAGCAGCTCGACCACGCGTTGTCCGTACAGGTGCGCGGCCAGCGCGCCGGCCGTGCCGACCAGCACGCCGCCGGCCATGTCGAACGGCCAGTGCACGCCCGCATACACACGCCCCCATGCAATCGCGACGGCCATCGCGGCCATCACGACGCCGGTCAGCCGCGTGGTACCAGCGAGCATCATGCCGACCGCGAGACTCCAGGCAAACGTCATGTGATCGCTTGGAAACGAGCTGTCCGGCGCATGCGGAATCAGTTGCGTGCCGATTCCGGCCATGAACGGCCGCGGCGAAAACCAGAAATGCCCGATCACCTGCGCGAGCGCCAGCGCCACACACGTGCCGACGCCGGCCTCGATCGCCTGGCGGCGCGTCGGGCGTTCGCCGAAGATCCAGGCCAGCAGCAGCATCGCGGGCAGCGCATAGACGAGCCAGTCGGCGGCGAAGATCGCGAGGTGGGCAACGCCGGGGTGCGGCGCGGCGCCGGCATTGAAGGCGGAAAACAGGGTGAGATTGAGGTTCTGCATGAATCCGGTTGCGTGGGATGTCGTGACGGGACCGGCGGTGCCGGTCGGATGCGAACGATGCTAGTGCTCACTCGCTTAAGCAGTGCTTAATGCGCCGGGCGACCGGTGACCAGGACCGAGGCCCGCGCGCGAACGCACTTAGAGCCTGTACTGCAACACAAGTTCACATAATTGTCACATTCACGCGCGACTGTCTCCCGTAAAAGCTCACCGACTATCCCGTAAAGGCTCACCTTTTTCACATCGTGGCGTCACCGGCCCGTGCGAGTATCGGACCGCTCACGCGCGCCATGCCGTTTGCACCGTTCGTCTCAATATTTGCGTCGCAAATCATTCGAAATCGGCAACAATTAATTCCATATGCGGCATCGCACAACGGCAACGCACAGGCATAGGATTACGAGCTTACGAGCACTCATCCACGAAGCGATCAACAACAAGGAGTCCGCATGAAACCCAGCGATGTCCGATCGAAAGCGTTTGCGATGCCGTTGACCAGCCCGGCCTTTCCGATGGGCCCGTACCGTTTCGTCGATCGTGAGTTTCTGATCATCACGTACCGCACCGATCCGGACCGTCTGCGTGAAATCGTGCCCGAGCCGTTGCAGGTCAAGGAGCCGCTCGTCCATTACGAATTCATTCGCATGGCCGATTCGACCGGCTTCGGCGACTACACGGAAAGCGGCCAGGTGATCCCCGTCGAGTACAACGGCCAGGCCGGCGGCTACACGCTCGCGATGTATCTCGACGATCACCCGCCGATCGCCGGCGGCCGCGAGCTGTGGGGTTTCCCGAAAAAACTCGCGTCGCCCACGCTGCACGTGAACACCGACCACCTCCTGGGCACGCTCGACTACGGCAAGGTGCGCGTCGCGACCGGCACGATGGGCTACAAGCACAAGGAACTCGACATCGACGAGCAGACGAAGCGCCTCGCCGGCCCGAACTTCCTGCTGAAGATCATCCCGCACGTCGACGGCACCGCGCGCGTGTGCGAACTGGTGCGCTACTACATGCAGGACATCAGGATGAAGGGCGCGTGGACGGGCCCCGCGTCGCTCGAACTGGCACCGCACGCGCTCGCGCCGGTGGCCGACCTGCCGGTGCTCGAGATCGTCGAAGCGCGCCACCTCGTCGCGGATTTGACACTCGGCCTCGGCGAAGTCGTCTACGATTACCTGGCTCAGTAACACGTCCGCAGTCCTTTCTCCCTGTCAATCCTTTCACCACGGGAATTCGAAATGAGCAACCTGAATGGCAAGACCGCAGTCGTCACGGGCGCCGCAAGCGGCATCGGCAAGGAAATCGCGCTGGAGCTCGCGAAAGCGGGCGCGGCCGTGGCGATCGCCGACCTGAACCAGGACGGCGCAAACGCGGTTGCCGACGAGATCGTCAAGGC
>NZ_QTPV01000040.1:0-75585 GCF_003857985.1 Burkholderia sp. Bp9090 | reverse complement strand
ATCTCGGGTGCGATCCAGCATCTGGCCGGCATGAAGGATTCGAAGGTGATCGTCGCGATCAACAAGGATCCGGAAGCGCCGATCTTCAGCGTGGCCGACTACGGCCTCGTCGGCAATCTGTTCGAACGGGTTCCGGAGGTGGTCGATGCCGTCTGATGCCGCGATGCGCGCCGGCGGTGGCCGCGTGGCGCCGGCCCAGTCGTATTTGTTCGTGCCGGGGAGCAAGCCGGAGCGCTTCGACAAGGCGCTCGCAAGCGGCGCCGATGCGATCATCATCGACCTCGAGGATGCCGTCGAGCCGGAGGCGAAAGTGGCGGCGCGCGATGCGATAGCGGCGTGGGTTTCGCCCGAGCATCCGGTGCTCGTGCGGATCAACGCGCGGAACACGCGATGGTTCGAGGCCGATGCCGCGCTCGGCGCGTTGAAGGGCGTGGCCGGTATCGTGCTGCCGAAGGCCGAGCGTGCCGACGACGTGTGCGCTGCCGTTGCGCTCGCGCGCCGGCGTGTGCCGGTCTATCCGTTGATCGAAAGCGCACACGGCATGTGGAACGCGCTCGATGTTGCGAAAGCGCCGTACGTCGAGCGGTTGATGTTCGGCACGCTCGATTTCATCGCGGACATGGGCATGTCGGACGATGGCGTTTCGCTCAATCACTTCCGCTCGCAACTCGCGCTGATCTCGCGGGTGGCCGGGATCGAATCGCCGGTCGACGGCGTGACGCCGGATATCGATGACGGCGAGCGTATCGCGCGCGATGCATTCAACGGCAAGCAGTTGGGATTCGGCGCGAAGCTGTGCATCCATCCGAAGCAGATCGGGTTCGTGCACCGATGCTTTCGACCGAGCGACGACGAAGCGCGCTGGGCGCGGCGGGTGCTCGATGCGATGCGCGATTCGAACGGCGGCGTGGTGACGGTCGACGGGAAGATGGTCGATCGGCCGGTGCTGTTGCGCGCCGAGCGGATCGCCGCGCTGGCTGCAGCCGTCAACGCCGGATCGAACGCCGCCGCCGGCGAATGATCGGCGGCGTGAGTCGGGGTGGCCACGGCTGTCCGCTATCGTCGGATCAATGAACGGGTGCGTGCATGCCTGGGCGGCAAGCATCAGGCGGCGTTGCTTCTGTATTCGGTCGACTGACGGAAGATGGTGGAGATGCAAAAGTCTGGTCGCCGGGAAGATGCTCGTCGACGACGGTGATCGGCGTGGTCTTCATCTGGTCGACTCGCCACGGCGAAAGCGTTTCGACGAAACAGGGCACGACGGCATGGGGTGAGCCGCGATCACGGCGCGACAACGCACTTCGTCATCTGCCTCGTCGCGGTCGAAATAAGATGGACACCCGATCGACGATGCGCGTATGATGGTTTCGTTCGAGCCTCCTTTTGCTGTTCGACCGCTCGCCCTCCACCTGCCACCGTGTTGCGTCGCGCATTGCCTCGCGCGCAACGTTTGTCCCTTTCACCACGACCCGTCGCGCCATGCATCAGGCGATGCTGGCTGCCTACGCTCGTCCTTGCGAGTCGCCGAGAAGCGATCGTCAGGAGTTCATGATGAGCATGCATATCTACCGTGGATTCGAGATCTATCCACTGATTTACCCGCACGTGCCTGCGCTGGATGGCTTGCCGCACAACTACGAGGCCGGCTTCGACGCAGCGGTCAAGATTTGTCTTCGCGGCACCACCGACACGCTGACGCAGAGCCAGACTTTCAGGCTCGTCGGCGACGGCCCGTTCGACACTGCCGGTGACGCACGGCGTGCGTCACTGCGCTATGCCGAGCGCGTCATTGACGACGATCGCGAAAAGCTGGCCTTCTTTTCGGACGCCCTCTGACACGACTCGCATGGCAGCGTGACTTGCCATCAATTTGGAGGGCGAAATGATCGTCGACGAGCTTCTCGATCTGGTCCAGCGGTGCAAGCTCACTCGGAGCGATGCTGTCCTGCCCGCTGGAATGACCCATTCTGCGCGGTGCCATCAACAAGAGCTGCAGATGTTCGCGGCGGTGCGCGCATTTTCGATCGGAGCCGGGTATTCGGAGTTCGAATCCGACGCGATAGCGAGCACCGTCATGACACGACTCGGCTAGTTTTATTCGAACGTTTTCCAACAGGCATTACATGACAACCATTACACTGAAGATCAACGAACCCATCGATGTCGCGCTGCGGCGCTTCCGGCGCGGTATCGAGAAGACCGGGCTGATTCGCGAGTTGCGCAGTCGCACCAGCTACGAAAAGCCCACGACGGAGCGCAAGCGGAAAAAAGCCAGTGCCGTTGCCCGGCAGCGCTTGCGGGCGAAGCGCATGTTGCCGCCCCGCAAGATGTACTAGAAGAACGGCGGGAACAGCGTGCCGGCCGAGGGGGGCATTACGGCGCCATCCCGATCCCCGGCATGCGGTACCGCGGCCGGACGACGCAGGCAGCATGCCGGCCGGCCGCCGCGCAGCGGCAGGAAGAATGATCGGTACGCGCGTCGCGCCGTGCAGCAACCAGGATGAAAATCATGATCGGAAGGCGGCAAACATGAGCTGGTACTGCGACGCGGAACGCGAGTTGGCCCATATCAGACGATCGGTCGGGCTGCTCGAGCAAGCGCAACACGCCTTCATCAACCGATCGTCCGTGAACGATCCCGCGTACTGGAGAGTCAAGCTCGACAAGCTCCGCACACAATCCGAGCGAAGCAAGGTCCTCGCACTGCAGGTGGACGAGCTTTTGGTGCGCCTCGAACGCATTCAGGATTCGCGCTGCCGAAAATAGGAAGCTGCTCCTTCGTTCTCGTCTTGTTCCGGGTGCACGCGCATGGCAGGGAGCAGCCCACGGGAGTCGCATTCGAATTTCGGAGCAACACATGATTGACGCTAACCCAGGCAACACGTTTCGACACCTTCCACTCTCGCCCGAGCAAGACGCGGAAATCCGGCACTATATAAAGAAGAAGGCGCAAAAAGGCGAACCATGGGACACCCCCGAGTTGGCCATGATGCTCGCAGACATGCTTTCCCCGCCGCCTGGCGACGACGAGCAGCCAGAGACTACCGTTGAAGAAGTGAAACTGGCCTGCGAATATGCATTGACTTCGATCGACGAAGCCATGGAACCCGTATCCGCAAGTGAAGAGCGACTCGCCGCGATGGAAGCCGAGGAAATGAAGCATCCCAGGCGGTAACGCAGCCACGATGCCCGACGCTCGAGCCACAGCTGCGCCACCGCCTTCTTGCCTTCAGCCAAATTGAGCGGCCAGCCATCCCTGCGCCCATTGCGTCGCGTACGCAATCGCATCGTCGCGCGCATCGAAGCCGGCCAGATCGCCGCTGGAATGCACCTCTCTCTCACCTCCGTCCAGCAGCGTCGTGGTGATTCTCGCATGTGCGATGTACTCGCCATCGGCCCTGCGGGGCGTCGGATCGATCCGGAAGCGTGTCGTATTGAAGAGCATGGGCTCCTCCCTGTCTGGTTGTCGCGAGCGGGGCTGCCGTGCGGGGCCGCACGAGCAGAAGCGTCCGCCGTCAGGATGTGTCGCGATCCGGCCGGCTTCACCATCCGGCCGTTGCCGCGCACGCTTCGATCGGGTCGATAACTTCGTCTGCAATGCGAACCGTTGGACCTCGTCGCGATGAAAATGGAAGAAACAACTGTGCTCACGAGAATTGATCACCGTTCGGTACCCTGTTACCTGATCCTCCGCGGTGGCTGGTCGACCTGTGTGCTGAATGCGGACCGTGTCGTTCTGCGCCGTGAAGCCAGTCCGCTGTTGCGCGCCTTTGCGCGAACCCGCGGAGAATGGGCAAGTATCGACGGCGTCGCATGGAACACCTTCTCCGATGCTGAAGGCCTTTCTGCGATCGAGCGACGGGAGACGCGATGTTATGCGCTGGTCAAGGGAACGGAAACCGAACACCAGTTGCGATTGTTGATGACCCTCTGACGTCAAGGTGCGGGCGAGTCTCGTGCGGTCCGACGCACGGGAAAGCTGAAGTTCGGTGGCGTGTGCGGGATGGTCGTCGCGGTCTCAAGTATGCTCGTCGACAGTCGGGCAAATTCGCCTATAAACACCACGTTTCCAGTCGATTCATGGGCAATTCGTACTCCGTGAGTACCTTTGACTTTTGCGACTGCCATCCCCGCGGCATCGACTTGACCGGAGCGTGACTTCGCCGCGCTTCGTGCCAAATCGGGAACGTGTCGATGCTTTGACATTCAAGCGAAGTTCGGCGCATGGTAGGCCAGCAAGCGGTCTTCGACTCATGGCGCAATCCATGACGACGATGCCGCGTGCCGCCCAGCATCGTTGCAGCACATCGCGATATGCTGGCGGGATGGCGGGCTGGGTTCGCGCTGTGCCGAGGGCAGTCCGATTCGGCCTGATGGGCGACGAAGTCAGCCTGCGAGGCCGCAGGAACGCGAATTGCACGGTGCTGGGCGTAGCCGAATTCGCGGCCGCGGATTCAAGCTGAAGCTGCGTCACTGGAGAAGTCGGTGAGCACCGAGAGAGAGCTTTTTGAACAATGGTGGTTCCGCGACGCGCCGGTGGAATATCGCGCCGACCTGGCCTATCGCGTTCGGGACCAGGGCGGCTACGTCAGGGGAACACGTGCGGCGGCCGCCTGGGATGGATGGCAGGGGGCACGTCAGGGCCAGAACTGGATTCCGGCGGATCAGCACCGCCCGACGCGTCAGGATGCGGACTCGGCGTCTAATGTGTTGGCGTGGGATTCACGAGGATTTGCGGTCGTCGCTCGATTCGACGACGTCGCGCTGCTGCAGTCGGCGTACACGCACTGGATTCCTCTGCCGCCCGCGCCGAAGGATTAGCTGCGGCGTCACGACGCGAGGTCGCCGGTTACGGCGCAGCTTGCAGGCGCCCCATGTCGGCGGCCCGGCCAACCGCATGAGCAGCCTCATCGGTTTCCCGGCCACGGGCCATGCCCCCCGAGCCGATCCGCCGCGCCGCCCTCAGTCGAAATACGGTTCCAGCACCCGCTCGATCCAGTCCATGAACGCCCGAACGCGCGGCGACAGATTGCGCCGATGGGCCACGACGAGCCACGCGGCCAGCGGCTCCGGGCGCAGATCGGGCAGCACCTCCACCAGCGCGCCGCTTTCGATGTGAGCCGCGACCCCTGAATACCCGGCCTGGATCAAGCCGATGCCGGCCAGCCCGGCAGCGTGATAGGTCTGCACGCTGTTGACCTGCATCGCGCTCGGCAACGGCAGCGATGCATAGCCGGTGCCGTCCGGGTACTCCCATCCCGGATGACGCGCGCCGAGTGTCAGCGTGTAGTGGACCATCCGGTGTCCCTGGCCGAGCAGATCGTCGAGCGTATGCGGTACGCCGTATCGCGCCAGGTAGCCGGGGCTCGCCGCATTGATCATGCGCAGCCGGCCCAGCGGTCGCGCGATCAGCGTGTCGTCGACGATCGGGCCCAGACGGATCACGCAATCGAAGCCTTCCTGGACGAGATCGACACGCCGATCGGTGCTCGACAGCTCCAGTTCCAGCTCCGGATGCGCGGCCATCAGTTGCGGGAGTGCGGGAACCACGACACTGCGGGCCAGTTCGGTCGGCATGTCGACGCGCAATCTTCCCCGCAGTCGCGAGCCGTTGCCGGAGAACATCGATTGCAATTCCTGGACTTCGGCCAGCAGGTCCCGTGCGCGCGAATAGAACGCGCGTCCGTCCTCGGTCAGCTGCACGCTCCGCGTCGTCCGATGCAACAGTGCAACGCCCACGTCGCGCTCGAGTCGACGGATCACCATCGAGACACGTCCCTTCTGGATGCCCAGGCTTTCGGCCGCCCGCGTGAAGCTCGTCATTTCGGCGACACGGGCAAAGATCAACAGCGCATCGAGGTTTTGCATTGTTCACTCGGTGAGTAACAGAACGTTCAATCGGCCGTCATTTATAACTCAATTGCGACTCAGTAGAGTGCTTTCCGATGTCGTCTCCCGACGACCACCTGAACGAAAGGGCGCAACCATGACACAACACATCGCACCGGTTAAGACGGCCGTCGTCTACCACTCCGGCTATGGGCATACCCGGCGTATGGCAACGGCTGTCGCCGAGGGCGCGGGCGCCGTCCTCGTCGCAATCGACGCCGACGGAAACATCGCACCGGACGCGTGGGACACGCTCGCGGGCGCCGACGCCATCCTGTTCGGCTCGCCGACCTACATGGGCGGCCCCAGCTGGCAGTTCAAGAAGTTCGCCGACGCATCGTCGAAGGCCTGGTTCGACGGCCGGTGGCGCAACAAGATCTTCGGCGGCTTCACCAATAGCGCGAGCGTCAACGGCGACAAGCTCAATACGCTCGAATACTTCGTGCTGCTCGCCGGGCAGCACGGCGGTGTCTGGGTGAGCATGGACATCAAGCCGGCGAACCTGAAGGCGTCGATGCGCGACGACCTGAATCGCATGGGCTCCTATCTCGCGCCGATGGCGCAGACGCCGGCCGACGCGTCGCCCGACGAGATGTCGCCGGGGGATCTCGAGACGGCACGCCGCTATGGCGCACGCGTCGCAACGATCGCCGGACAGTTTCGGGCAGGACACGCGCGAATCAGCTGACATCCCGGCGTGCGGGGCACCTGACCGGACGCCACCGCATGCGTTCCAGCCGACCATGAGGAAACGGCCATGAAATACAAGCAACTGGGCCGCACGGGCCTGTATGTCTCCGAGCTGTGTCTCGGCACGATGACGCTGGGCGGCAATGCCGATGCCGGCATGTGGGCGTCGATCGGCGCGGTCGGCCAGGACGACGCGACCCGGCTGATTTCCCGCGCACTGGCCGAGGGCATCAACTTCATCGATACCGCCGACATCTACTCGTTCGGTCAGTCGGAACGCCTCGTCGGACAGGCGCTCCGGGACCTCGGCGTGCCGCGCGGCGAGATCGTGCTGGCGACGAAGACGGCGGGCGTGATGGGCCCGAAGCCCAACGATCAGGGGGCGTCGCGCGGCCACATCATGGATTCCGTGCAGCGAAGCCTGGAACGGCTCCAGGTCGACCACATCGATCTCTACCAGATACACGCGAACGATCCCGTCACGCCGATCGAAGAGACGCTGCGGGCGCTCGACGATCTGACGCGGCAGGGGCTGGTTCGCCATGTCGGCGTCTCGAACTGGCGCGCCGGAAAGATCGGCAAGGCGCTCGGGCTCAGCCAGGCGCTCCATGCGACGCGCTTCGAGACGCTGCAGGCCTACTATTCGATCGCCGGACGTGACGTGGAGCACGAACTGGTGCCGCTCGCGGTCGACGAGCAGATGAGCCTGCTCGTCTGGTCGCCGCTCGCCGGGGGACTGCTTTCGGGGAAGTTCGGCCCCGGGGCGCCGGCCGAAGCAGGGTCGCGGCGCAGCCATTTCGATTTTCCGCCGGTCGATCTCGAGCGGGCCTGGCCGTGCGTTGCCGCGATGCGCGCCATCGCCGACGCGCGCGGTGTGTCGGTCGCGCGGATCGCGCTCGCGTGGTTGCTCGCCAAGCCGCATGTCACGAGCGTCATCATCGGCGCCAAACGGGTCGAACAGCTCGAAGACAATCTCGGCGCGGCCGATGTTGCGCTGACCGGAGACGAACTCGCGCATCTTGATGCGGTCAGTGCGGTGCCTGCCGGCTATCCCGGCTGGATGATCGATCGCCAGGCGGCGGGCAGGCGGCCGCAGCCGTTCACGCGCGGCGCGCCGAAACCGGACCGGTGACGCCGCATCGCGCGGCGCGGCGTTCGGCCCGCGCGATGCGGTCGCCGCGGCGGTAACGGCTAGAATTGCGGTTTTAGCCCGGAACACGTCCATGTCTTTTGCCTCGCTTGGCCTGATCGATCCCTTGCTGCGTAATCTGCAGGACCTCAATTACCAGACACCGACGCCGGTGCAGGCCAAGGCGATTCCCGCGGTGCTCGGCGGCAAGGACGTCATGGCCGCGGCGCAGACCGGCACCGGCAAGACGGCGGGTTTCGCGCTGCCGCTGTTGCAGCGGCTGGTGCAACACGGGCCGGCGGTGTCCAGCAACCGTGCGCGTGTCCTGGTGCTGGTGCCCACGCGTGAGCTGGCCGAACAGGTGCTGCAGAGCTTCGTCGCGTACGGCAAGGGCCTCGACCTGCGGTTCCTGGCCGCCTACGGCGGTGTGAGCATCAACCCGCAGATGATGAAGCTGCGCAAGGGCGTGGATGTGCTCGTTGCCACGCCGGGCCGTCTGCTGGACCTCAACCGGCAGAACGCGGTGCAGTTCGATCAGGTGCAGGCGCTGGTGCTGGACGAAGCCGACCGGATGCTCGATCTGGGTTTTGCGCGCGAACTCAACGCCGTCTTTGCTGCGTTGCCCGCCCGGCGCCAGACGCTGCTGTTCTCCGCCACGTTTACCGACGATATTCGCGCGATGGCGGCGACCATTCTGCACAGCCCGGTCGATATCAGCGTCAGCCCGCCCAACGTCACGGCCAGCAAGATCAAGCAGTGGGTCGTGCCGGTGGACAAGCGCAACAAGCCCGACCTCTTCATGCACCTGGTGGCCGAGAACAACTGGGACCACGCGCTGGTGTTCGTCAAGACCCGCAATGGCGTGGACTACCTGGCGGCGATGCTGGATGAAGCCGGCTATGCGGTCGACACCATCCACGGCGACAAGCCGCAGCCCGCGCGCCTGCGTGCGCTGGAGCGCTTCAAGACGCGCGAAGTGCAGATGCTGGTCGCGACGGATGTGGCGGCGCGCGGGCTGGATATCGACGACCTGCCGCTGGTGATCAACGTGGATCTGCCGATCGTCGCGCAAGACTATGTGCACCGTATTGGCCGTACCGGCCGCGCGGGCGCCAGCGGCGTGGCGGTGTCGCTGGTGTGTGCCGATGAAGCGCCGCAGCTGGCCGCGATCGAAGCGCTGATCCGGCAGACGCTGCGCCGTGAAGAGGAGCCGGGTTTCGAAGCCGAACACCGCGTGCCGGAAACCAGCGCGACGGGGCAGATCATCAAGAAGCCCAAAAAGCCGAAGAAGCCCAAGGTGCCGCAAGGTGGGGCGGGTGCCATGCCGGCGGCCGGCAAGAAGCCGAAGCCGCAAGGTGGGGACGGCAAGCGCAAGGCCGAGGGGCAGCGTGCCGGCGCCGCGGGTAAGGCGGCAAGCGTGTTGAGCGGCAGTCCGTTCAGCGTGCAAAAGCCGCGCGGCAAACCCGCCGGCAAGGCGGCTGCGGGTTCACGCAAGCCGGCCGGGAAACCCGCCGGTGGTCGCGGCAAACGTCAACCCTGATCGACGGGGATGAGGCGTGCCGGCCGCCGCCGCTCGGCCGGAGCTTCCCGATCTTCGTCACGCGTTCTGCAATCGTCGACGTTCAAGGCGGTTGCGCAACAGGCCCGCGATCAACGCGCCGATGATCAGGCACACGTAGAGGGTGACGAGATAGTGACGCCACGCGTCAAGGGCGAACTGGTGTGAAACCAGTTTCGGATCGGGGGGCAGATACAGCGAGCCCTTCGCCTCGACGACGCGCATCATATGAACAAAGCCGCCCGCGGAGAGCAACGGCAGCAGGGCGACGAATGCCAGCAGCGCGGGTTTGGCGCGGCACGCCCACGGATGATGGCGCAACCGGAACCACAGTCCGAGACATCCGTGTATCCAGCCGGGCGCGAGCAGTGCCAGTTGCAGGCCCTGCGTGCCGCTGGTGAGCAGCACGGTGACGACACGCTCGTAGTCCGGCTCGAAGCCGTAGAGCGAGGACGCGAGCCGGGTTGTCACCGCGTGGCGGATCAGCAGCAGCGGCAGGCTGAGGCCTGCCCAGAGGCGGAGCCATTCGGCGGGCGGCAGGGTCCAGTGGCGGCGCCCGTATATCGTGTGCAACGCCAGCGCAAAATGAAGCGAAGCCGCGCCGTACAGCACGAACGTCCCCGGTGCGCTGCGCCAGAGCCGCAACGCCAGCACGAGACCGCGTCCGGCGAGTTCGAGGGACCAGATTCCGAGTGCGTGATTGATCAGGTGCAGAAAGAGATAGGTCAGCAGCACCACGCCCGATCCGAGCTGGAAACCGCGCAGCACGGATTGCATCCGGACTTTCGATTCACGGTGCGGTGTGCGCACCGCGGGCGATTCCTGTTTGGTATCCGTTGCATGGGCCGTGTCGATGATGTCCATAGGGGTCACCCGGTTCGTGTTTCCTGCAATACCGTGAGCACACGACGGTTATTCCCGGATTCGACGGGGACTGCCGGGAGAAGGCAATCCGAGGGGCGACCGCGCTCGACGCGCACGAGCACGTTGCAGCGGCGTTTGGTGAACGCTCAAACCGACGCACGAGCGGCGCTTTGCGAATGAGGCTCGACTTCCTCAGCCGCCATCGACGAATCTCGATCCGGCGGGATTTCCCGGCCTTGATCGAAAGTTATTTGCAAGGCATGGTTTTGATTTCGGGTAATCAGGGTATTTTTGATTTTTGACGTCCGCGATTTTTACTTCCTGCCAGTCGTCAAAAATATTCTTTCGGCCGATCGCGCGATCTGCTTCGATTTATTGCGGAACCATACCCTAAAAAATTCGGGCCATCCGATTTTGGTCATGTCGACCTGGTCGGTGTCTCCGCCGTCACTGCCGGTTTGACGCTCAGCCCCGCCAGACGGCGTAATGCGAAGGAAGAGACGGGAGATCTCTCGGCAAACCGCGCAGATTTTCAGGCACTGATCGGTGCATCAACGCCCGATGCCGTTGGCGTTTCGTCTGAGAAAATCAATGCTCGACAATATCCCGAATGACCGAGAATTTCCCTATTCAACATATGAAAGTTTCGCAATATGCACTCCGAACTGCGACCCCTTTACTATTTACCGCTCAAATGTAAAAAGACGTGACCCATCAATCAGTGCCGGAATCCAGGTCAGAACAATTCCGCATACTCCGTATCAGCAGAAATTGCGCCCGGTCCGACCCTTCTCTCGGCGCATTCAGCGCTCGTTACGTCCTTTGCATTTCGTAACAACTCGGGTTGATTCGTCAGGGCTCGCTGTTTTAAATTTTGCCCGTCGCCCAGCAGCATCCGGCACTCGGGCGACTTTTCAATCTGCAAGTCACGCATGCCGGATACCCGGATGGCCAGCCATCCGACACTACAAGTCTGCACGCCGTGCGGGCTTGATCAAGTGGTCGAACTCGCGATGGGTGTCGGTTCGACTGCATTCAGCCCGTTGCGACCAGACGCACCGGAATGGGCTCACCACGTTGTTCATGTCATGCCGAACTGGAGCCAGCTTGATAGCGGAATCCATGATCGAATTTTGATGTTTGCGTCGCAATCCTAAATATGTATCGACGGAATTCGCCCAGATTCACGACGGTACAACTTAACTTTGCGCACCGCGCCGATAAAGGACAGAAAATGGAATTCGTACGAATGGGAATCGTCTATGTTCATCTCATTGCCTGCTGTGTCGCGATTGGTCTCGTGCTGACCAGCGACATTGCCATGGTCAGGCAACTGCTGGATACAGACGCGCCTACCGATCCTGCCCAGGTTCATCTGGCCAGCCTGCAGCGCACCGTCACGTTGGCGCTGACGATTCTCTGGATCACCGGCATCGCGATCATTGCGTTCGACATGCGGACCCAGGGTCTCCGGTATCTCGGCAATCCCAAGCTGCAGGCCAAGATCGGCATCGTCGCGTTGCTGACCTTCAACGGTATCGCACTGCACTCCGCGGTCCTGCCGGCATTGCGGAAAGCGGGATCCTTGCTGAAGCTTTCGTTCGAACGGCGCATGGTTGCCATTTTCGCGGGCGTGATTTCCGCCGTCTCGTGGTTCTATGCGGCAATGCTTGGCGTCGGGCGCCCGTTGAGCTGGAAGTATTCCCTGGTCCAGATTCTGGCCGCTTACCCGGCACTGATCGCCGGCGGCATCGCCACCATGTTGTTCATCACGGCAGTGGCGAAATCCAGGACGTCCGTGGAACGACGCAATACCGAAAAGGTGGCGGCCTACTGATCGCCGCCCTCCGGGGGATGCGCGCTGCTCGCGGCAGTGCGCATCCTCTCGTCACACATGCCTGCGTGCTGGCCAGCGTCCAATTCCAAACGTTCGGCTGCACGCGGGCACGCGCCAGGCGCGCGTTGTCCCCATCCCCCTCCTCGCGCAGAGCCAGATCGTACGTGATCCGAAGCGTTCGCCGCCGGAAGAACGAACCGGCGACGCGATCAATGAAAGAAGAGCGCCCGCATGCCGAACGTGTGATGCGCCTCGGCCGCCATCAGCACCATGAGCACCAGCAGGCACAGCGGCGGTATCAGGATCGCGTACACCAGCGCCAGCCGCTCCCACATCATGTGCATGAAGATCGACACGATCAGCCCGGCCTTGGCGATCATGAGCACGACGATCAGCACCCAGCGCACCACGCCTTGCACCTTGAAGTAGTCGACCAGGTACGACAACGTGCTCAGGACGAACAGCAGGCCCCAGATTTTCAGGTAGATGCCGATCGGGTGCTGCTGGCCGTGCGCGGCGTCGGGTCGATCGGCGGGATCGGTGTGGTCCATGGCCTGCCTCACCACAAATAGAACAGCGCGAAGATGAACACCCACACCAGGTCGACGAAGTGCCAGTACAGGCCGGCGATCTCGACGATCTGGAAGTTGCCGTGCTCGGTGAACCCCGGCTGCAGGATCTTGCGTGCGATCAGCAGCAGGTAGATCACGCCGCAGGTCACGTGAAAGCCGTGGAACCCGGTGATCATGAAGAAGCATGCGCCGAACTGCGTGGCGCCCAGCGGGTTGCCCCACGGGCGGATGCCTTCATGGACGATCAGCTTGGTCCATTCGAAGGCCTGCATCGACACGAAGGTCACGCCGAGCAGCGCGGTCGCCAGCAACAACGCGGCGGCGCGCCGGGCATTGCGCCGATAGCCGAAATTCACGGCCATCGCCATGGTGCCGCTGCTGGTGATCAGCGTGAACGTCATGATCGCGATCAGCAGCAAGGGCACCTCGACGCCGGCCACGGTGAGCCCGAACACCTTCGACGGGTCGGGCCACGGCGCCGTGGTCGACATGCGCACCGACATGTAGCCGATCAGGAAGCTGCTGAACACGAAGGTGTCCGACAGCAGGAAGATCCACATCATCGCCTTGCCCCACGGCACCTTGAAGGCTTCGCGGTCGGCCGACCAGTCCGTGACGATGCCGCGCCAGCCGTCGGGCCCGGCGTCGGCGGGCGGGGTGGCGGCGGATTCGGGCGGGAGCGGAGGCGAGGTCATGGCGCGGCTCCATACAGCGGTCCGCAGATGGCGGCGACAACCGCGGGGGTGAGCCACCACATTGCCGCCAGCAGCACGAGCCAGACCGCCAGCAGGAAATGCCAGTAGAGCGCGCACAGCGAAATGGCGCGCTGGGCGCGGAACGGATCCGCACGCCGGCGCTGCGCGATCGTCACGGCCCAGGCCGCCAGCCCGCCCAGCACGTGCAGTCCGTGCAGGCCGGTGAGCAGGTAGAGGAAGCTGTTGGAAGGATTGGCGACGACGGTTTGCCCGGCCGCCGACAGCATGCGCCAGGCGATCAGTTGCCCGATCACGAACACGGCGGCCAGCACGCCGCCGGCCACCAGCCACGCCACGCGATGCCCGGTCAGCTGCCGGGCACGCTGCATGGCGACGCTGGCCAGCGCGAGCGCGCCGGTGTTCCACCACAGCAGCGCCGGATGCGGGATCGGCTGCCAGTCGGGCTCGCGCATGCGCATGCCGTAGGCGAGCAGCAGCAATGAAAACAAGGCCGTCGCCACGGCCATGAACACGATCAGGCCGACGCGGCTCGCATTCGGCAGGACGGGCGGCGGCGTGTCGGGAACGAAGGGGCGCGGCAGCGTGGTCATTTGCGTGCCTCGCCGGGTTGAACCGTCGGGCGGGCCGGTTCCGGCTCCGGCGCCGTTGCAGGCGGCTGGTTTTGGGGGACGAAGTCTTCCGCTTGTCCTGGCGGGCTGTATTCGTACGCCCAACGGTAGACGACCGGCAGCGCGGCGCCCCAGTTGCCGTGCACCGGCGGCGTTTGCGGCGTCTGCCATTCCAGCGTGGTGGCCCGCCACGGATTGCCGTCGGCACGCTTGCCGCGTACGAGGCTCCACGCCAGGTTGTACAGGAACAGCAACTGTGCGACCCCCACGATCAGCGCGGCGACGGTGATGAACGTGTTGAGCGTCTGCGCCGAATGCGGAATGAAGCTGTAGCCCTCGTACGCGTAATACCGCCGCGGCATGCCGAGGATGCCGAGATAGTGCATCGGGAAGTAGATCGCGTACGTGCCGAGGAAGGTGATCCAGAAGTGCGCGCGCCCGAGCCTGTCGTCGAGCATGCGGCCCGTCACCTTCGGATACCAGTGGTAGAGGCCGCCGAACACCACCAGGATCGGCGACACGGCCATCACCATATGGAAGTGCGCGACCACGAAGTACGTGTTCGACAGCGGAATGTCCACGCTCACGTTGCCGAGGTAGAGCCCGGTCAGCCCGCCCAGCACGAAGGTGCTGATGAAGCCGATGGCAAACAGCATCGGCACGGTCAGGTGGATATCGCCGCGCCACAGCGTCAGCACCCAGTTGTAGACCTTGAGGGCGGTCGGGATGGCGATGATGAGCGTGGTGGTGGCAAAGAAGAAACCGAAGTACGGATCCATGCCGGCGACGAACATGTGGTGCGCCCACACCACGAAGCTCAGTGCGCCGATGACGACGATGGCCCACACCATCATCCGGTAGCCGAAGATGCTCTTGCGCGCGTGGGTGCTGATGAGGTCCGACGCGATGCCGAAGGCCGGCAGTGCGACGATGTAGACCTCCGGATGCCCGAAGAACCAGAACAGGTGCTGGAACAGCAGCGGGCTGCCGCCGGCATGCTTGAGCGACTGCCCCATCGACACCACGGCCGGTATGAAGAAACTGGTGCCGAGCGTCCGGTCGAGCAGCATCATCACGGCCGACACGAACAGCGCCGGAAACGCCAGCAGCGCCATGATGGTCGCGATGAAGATGCCCCACACCGTGAGCGGCATGCGCATCAGCGTCATGCCGCGCGTGCGCGCCTGCAGCGTCGTGGTGACGTAGTTCAGGCCGCCCATGGTTGCCGCGACGATGAAGATCGCCAGCGACACGAGCATCAGCACGATGCCCCATTCGACGCCCGGCGTGCCGGGCAGGATGGCCTGGGGCGGATACAGCGTCCAGCCCGCGCCGGTCGGCCCGCCCGGCACGAAGAAGCTCGCCACCAGCACCAGCACGGCGAGCAGGTAGACCCAGAAGCTCAGCATGTTGAGAAACGGGAACACCATGTCGCGCGCGCCCAGCATCAGCGGGATCAGGTAGTTGCCGAAGCCGCCGAGGAACAGCGCGGTCAGCAGGTAGATCACCATGATCATCCCGTGCATGGTGACGAACTGGTAGTAGTGGTTGGCATCGATGAAGCTGAACTTGCCGGGAAAGCCGAGCTGCAACCGCATCAGGTCCGACAGGACGAGGCCGACCAGGCCGATGGCGATGGCCGTCAGCGCATACTGCACGGCGATGACCTTGTGGTCCTGGCTCCAGACATAGCGGGTCCAGAAGCTTTTCGGGGCGTGGTCGAGGTGCGCGTAGGGCATTGCGTCTGCTCCGCTAGGGCTGGCGGTTGGCCGTGCTGCCGGCAGCCGTGCTGCCGGCAGCCGGGCCGCCTTGCGATTCGATGTAGGTCACCAGCGCGGTCAGCTCCTGATCGCTCAGGTCGAAATGCGGCATGATGGGTGAATAGCCCTTCACGACGCGGGCCGCCGGATCGCGGATGAAGGCGCGCAGATAGGCGTCGTCCACCTTCGCGGTGCTGCCGTCGGCCATCGTTTCGGTCTTGCCGTACAGGCCCTTCCAGGTCGGACCCACGCGCGGGCTGCCGTCCACGGTATGGCAGGCGAAACAGCCCTTGGCCGCGGCGAGCGCCTTGCCCTGGTCGGCAAGCGCCTGCGCGCTGCCGCCTGGCGTTGCCGCCGCGGCCTGAACCTTGGCCTGCTGCCGCTGCGCGAAGGTGGTCTGCTGCGCGAGCCAGCGCGAGAACGCTGCATCGTCTTCCACCACCACCACGCCGCGCATGCCCGCGTGCCCGACACCGCAAAGCTGCGCGCACAGGATGTCGTAACGGCCTGCCTTGGTCGGCGTGAACCAGAAGGTCGTCACCATGCCGGGCACCATGTTCATGCGCGCACGAAACGGCGGGACATAGAAGTCGTGCAGCACGTCGAGCGACCGTGTCAGGACCTGGATCGGCCGGTTCAGCGGCAGATGGACCTCGGGCGTCTCGATCAGGTAGTTGTCGCGGCCGTTGGGGTCGGCGGGGTTCAGGCCGAAGGGATTGTCGCTGCCGATATAGCGCACATCCGTCGTGCCCAGCTTGCCGCCGGGGCCGGCGAAGCGGAAGCGCCATTGCCATTGCCGGCCGAGCACCTCCATCTGCAGCACGTTGCGCGGCGGCCGGATGTAGTCGGCATAGACGAACAGACCGGGCGCCAGCAACGCCGCGACGCCGACGGCGGTCAGGCCGATCAGCCACCATTCCAGCCGCCTGTTGTGCGGCTCGTAGGCCGCGCGATGCCCGCCGCGGTGGCGGTAGCGCATCAGCGCGATCGCGATGAACAGGTTGATGGCGATGAAGAACGCGCCGGTGATGACGAGCGTGATCGTCAGCATGTCGTCCATGCGCACCCAGTTCGACGCGATCGGCGTGATCCACCAGGGACTGGCAAAGTGAAACCCCACCGCCAACGCGATGATCACGATCAGGGCAATCGCAAGCACCATGGGCCGCCTCGCCGCGCGTCACTCGCCGGAGCCGCCAACCGGCGCTCCGGGCATCGTCGTGCCGCCTTGCCGAATTTCGTACGATTGTTTGCCGGCAATCCACCAGGACCGATTCGCCAGGCGGCGTCGGCGGCTCTAAAGAAAAAGGTAGTCTGCTGCCTTGCATCGCGCAAGGCAGCGCAAGAGGAAGGAGGGAAGCACCCCATACCCGCGTCGCACCACGGACGGCGTCACCTGCCGCGACAACATGCAAAACGGCCGCCTCCGGCGTGAGTTGTCGAGGCGGCCGTCCCGCGCGGCGCGAAGCAACGGCATGTCAGTGCATCGCGTTCTGCTTGCGCCGTTCGAGCATGCCGTAGACGACGGCGGTGACCACGCCGAACAGCAGGTTGGCCAGCAACGGTCCGGATCCCCGCTCCGAGATGAACCACGGGAACACGGCGGTCATCACGTAGAAGTTCCATACGTACGCGACGATCCCGAAAGCCAGCCCGATGACGGCCTCCATGCCGACGCTCGAATCGAAGCGGAACGGCGCCATGATCGCGGCGAGGATCATCCCCATGATGGCGCCGAGCACGTAGTGCAACAGCAGTGCCATTCCCACGATGCTGAAGCTGAACACCGACATCTGTTCGAGCGCGCCACGGCCCATCACCATCGCCGCGATCTTGTGGGTCGGCTGCCACGGACTTTCATCGAGCACCATGGTCGACCAGAAGAATTCGAGCACGATCACCAGGGCGCCCCCGGCAAGCCCGGCCACGGCCGCGGCGAGCCAGTCCGGCATGCGCCGTTGCCAATGGTGCGATTGAATGTGCAGTTCCATACGACCTCCTTGCTGACGGCTCGCGCGTCGAAAATACGTCGGCTATTCGATTCAGAATGGCAGATATGGGGGGCAACGCAAGGTGCAAAAACCCTGCGCGTCGCATGGCAGTACGGTGTTCTGTTCAGGATCGGCTTGCGGCGGGCGTCGGCTGCGCGACACGGGAACGGAGGCCGTGACGTTGCGCGGTCACGGGCATCTCACCGGATGCAACGCCAAAAGGGCAGGGGGCCGTCACGGAATCGTCCTCGTGCCGGCGTGCCGGGGTAAATTAAGTACTCCGACAAATCGTCTGCGTGGACGGATGCCGGTTTCACCCTTGCCTGCTGCCGACCCGCTCGATGCGGGGCGGCCCCAGGCGCCGTGCATGCCGGGTTCCGCGTGTCAGGGAAAAACCGGTGACGTAGGCTCGCCGCCCTCCAGATCCGCCTTCGGAAAATGCTGGGCGATCATCTGCTCGATTTCCTGCTCTCGCAATGCCGGCACGTCGGCCATGATCAGAATCTGGCCTTCCTTGATCGCCTCCCGAAATCGCTCGAGTCGCGCGTTCGGTTCGGCGATGCCGATCATCCCGGCCGTCCACGCCCCGAAGCCCGCACCCGCCACCGTCAATGCGACGACGGCGCCGCCCGCGATCACGAGCTCGGCAGGCGGGTAGACGAGCGCGACGAGGCCGATGAGCGCGCCCGTTGCGCCGCCGAGCGCGACGCCGCGCTCGAGCGCGTGCACGACATCGCTGCTTTGCAGCAAGGACGCTTCGGGTAACTCTTCGAGCGTGACACTGTGATCCGCGAGGACATGGATATGGCGCCAGATGATGCGAGCGCGCAGCAAGTCATCCACGATCGCCTTCGCCATCTGCGTGTCGGGTACGAGGAAATAGAGGCGCCTCATGTCGGCCCCCTTTTTTCAGTCAGGAATAGCTTCTATTTTATGTCAGCATCGGCGGCGCGCTACGTGCGCGTATGTGTGTCACAGGCACATGGACGGGGCGGTCTTCGTGCGCCACGTCGAGCTTGAACCTTGCTGTCTGACGCGCGATTGGCGCGGCAGTGCAGTCGTTCAACTTGCGGGTGCGCTTGAAGAAGGGGCGAACGCGGACATCAGAGGAAATCCACGCGAAACCCTTGTTTGTCCGGGCCGCCGCACCGCCGCTCGCCGCTCGCCGCTCGCCGCTCGCCGCCGGCGCCCGGCAGCGAGCGCCGAATATTCGCCGCCGCCGGCAATCAGGCTTGCCTGACGCCGGAGTGGACCGCGGCGTCTTCCGCGTCCTGCATCCCCGGCGCGACTTCCTCCAGCGCCTGCCCCCCGGTTTCGACGCGCAGCAGCCCGATCGCGACACACAGCACGCCGAGCGTCGCGCTGACCATCGCGATCACGCCCGATACGCCGAACGCCTGGTAAAGCGCCAGGGCCAGCGCAGGCGTGCCGATCGACGACATCCGTCCGCACATCCCCGCGACACCGGTGCCGCGCAGCCGCACTTCGGTCGGGAACAGTTCGGGAATGTAGCCGAACAGCCCGAGCGTCGTGATCGTGTAGATCGCGCTGACGAGACAGAAGCCGACCACGACGATCGCGGTGGTATCGCGCAGCGACACATACAGCCAGCCGAGCGCGATGCTGAGAATCGACGCGATCACGATGCCCTTGGCCCGCCCGATCCGATCCGCGATCAGATAGCCGATCAACCCGCCGACCGGCGAGCCGATCGACATCAGGAACACGAACCCGAGCGACTTGACGACGGACAACCCTTCCGTGACGAAGAACGTCGGCAGCCACGCAATGAAGCCGTAGAGCCCGACGTTCACACCGATGGCGGTCAACGCCGCGACGATCGTCCGGCCCCGCATCCCCTTCGAAAACAGCACGCCGAGCGGCACCTTGCCGACATGCAGGTCGACGGTGCGCCGCACGGGCGGCAGCGTGCCGACCTGCCGGCCGACCTCCTGCTCGATCGCGGCAAGCGTCGCCTCGGCCTCGTCGAGCCGCCCGACCGATTCGAGCCAGCGCGGCGACTCCGGCATCCGTTTGCGCATGAACCAGACGACCAGCGCGCCGGCGCCCGCCAGCGCGAACATGTACCGCCAGCCGAGATAAGGAATGATCCAGTACCCCGCGGCGAGCGCCGCGAAGAGCCCGCTGTTGGTGATGATCGCGAGCAGCGACACCCACTTGCCGCGCGTCTCGGGCGGCACGAACTCGGCGAGCGTCCCGGCCGCGACGACCAGTTCCGCGCCCAGCCCGATTCCCATGATGAAACGCAGCACGATCAGCCACGCGATATCGGGCGCGAAACACGCGGCGATCGAAGCCAGCCCGAACACGGCCAGATTGAGCTGATACGAATAGCGCCGCCCGAGCCGATCGCCGACGTAACCCGCGACGAACGCCCCGATCATCATTCCGACGAACGTCGACGACACGAACATCGCGCCATGCCGCAGGTCGGTGAATCCCTCCTTGACCATCGCCGCGACCGAGCCGTTGGCGAGATAGATATCGAACGCGTCGAGGAACGCGCCGCCGGCGATCAGGCCGAGTATCTTCCAGTGAAACCTTGAAATCGGCAGCCGGTCGAGCCGGCCGGCGGCATTGACGGTGTTCGCCATGATGTCTCCAGTCATGTGGCGCTCTCGCGTCCGTGACCGGACGCGGAGACGCTTCGAAACATGGGTGAGGGGCGCGCTTCGATCAGCGCGGCAAGGCCCGGTCAGACGGCACCGGATGCGTGCAACGTGTGAATCTGTTCATCGGCATAGCCGAGCTCGCGCAGCACGGCATCGGTATGCTGGCCGAGCGCCGGCACCGGGTCCATGCGCGGATCGTCGCCCGGCGCGACGCCGGGCGGCAGCAGGGCAGGAATCTCGCCGGCGGGCGTGTCGACCCGCGTCCAGCGATGCCGCGCGGCGAGTTGCGCATGCGTCCAGACGCCGTGCATGTCGTTCATCCGCGCGTTCGCGATGCCGGCCTGCTCGAGCCGGTCGATCACGTCGGCGGACGTCAGCGTCGAGAACGCATCGACGATGATGGCCGCGAGTGCGTCGCGATTCGCGACGCGGCGGCTGTTCGACCCGAAGCGCTCGTCAGCTGCCAGCTCGGGCATGCCGATCACGGTCTCGCAAAAGCGCTTCCATTCGCGCTCGTTCTGCAGGCCCAGCATCACGGTGTTGCCGTCGCCGGCCCTGAACGGGCCGTACGGAAAGATCGTCGCGTGCGACGCGCCGGCCTGCCGCGGCGGCGACTGGCCGTCGATCGCGTAGTAGAGCGGATAGCTCATCCACTCGACCATGCTTTCGAGCATCGACACGTCGATGTGCCGGCCGCGCCCGGTGCGCCCGCGCTCGATCAGCGCGGCGAGGATGTTCGTATACGCATACATGCCGGCGGCGATATCGGCGATCGAGCAGCCGGCCTTGGCCGGCTCGCCGTTCGATCCGGTAATGCTCAGGAATCCGGATTCACTTTGAATCAGCAGGTCGTACGCCTTCTTGTCGCGGAACGGGCCGTCGAGCCCGTAGCCGGAAATGTCGCAGACGATCAGCCGCGGATAGCGCTCGCGCAGCGTGTCGTAATCGAGCCCCAGCCGCTGGGTCGCGCCGGGCGCGAGGTTCTGCACGAACACGTCGGCATCCGCGAGCAGCTTGTGTACGACGTCGAGCGCCGCGGGCTGCTTGACGTCGAGCGTGAGGCTTTCCTTCGAGCGGTTGGTCCACACGAAGTGCGACGCGAGCCCCGCCACGCGTTCGTCGTAGCCGCGCGCGAAATCGCCGACGCCCGGCCGTTCGACCTTGATCACGCGCGCGCCGAGATCGGCGAGCTGGCGCGTGCAGAACGGCGCGGCGATCGCATGCTCGAACGTGACGACCTTGATGCCTTCCAGTGGGCGCATGCTCGTCACTCCCGTCAGAACGAACGCGGCAGGCCGAGGATGTGCTCGGCGACGTACGACAGGATCAGGTTCGTCGAGATCGGCGCGACCTGGTACAGGCGCGTTTCGCGGAACTTGCGTTCGACGTCGTATTCGCACGCGAAGCCGAAGCCGCCATGGAACTGCAGGCACGCGTTCGCGGCTTCCCACGACGCATCGGCCGCGAGCAGCTTCGCCATGTTCGCCTGCGCGCCGCACGGCTCGTGCGCGTCGAACCGGCGCGCGGCCTCGAAGCGCATCAGGCTCGCGGCCTCGACGTTGACGAACGAGCGGGCGATCGGAAACTGCACGCCCTGGTTCTGGCCGATCGGGCGGCCGAACACGACACGATCCTTCACGTACTGCGACACCTTGTCGACGAACCAGTAGCCGTCGCCGATGCATTCGGCCGCGATCAGCGTGCGCTCGGCGTTCAGCCCGTCGAGGATGTACTTGAAGCCGCGACCTTCCTCGCCGATCAGGTTCTCCGCGGGAATCTCGAGGTTGTCGAAGAACAGCTCGTTCGTTTCGTGGTTCACCATGTTCGGGATCGGGCGCACCGTCATCCCGTTGCCGAGCGCGTGATGCAGGTCGACGATGAAGATCGACATCCCTTCGGACTTCTTCTGCACGTCCGACAGCGGCGTGGTGCGCGCGAGCAGGATCATCAGGTCGGAGTGCTGCACGCGCGAGATCCACACCTTCTGGCCGTTGATCACGTAGCGATCGCCCTTGCGTACCGCCGTCGTCTTGATTTTGGTCGTGTCGGTGCCGGTGGTCGGTTCGGTCACGCCCATCGACTGCAGGCGCAACTCGCCGCTCGCGATCTTCGGCAGATAGCGTTGTTTCTGCTCGGCGGAGCCATGGCGCAGCAGCGTGCCCATGTTGTACATCTGGCCGTGACACGCGCCGGAGTTGCCGCCCGCGCGATTGATTTCCTCCATGATCACCGACGCCTCGGTCAGGCCGAGGCCCGAGCCGCCATATTCCTGCGGAATCAGCGCGGCGAGCCAGCCGGCTTTCGTCAGCGCGTCGACGAACGCTTCGGGATAGCCGCGTTCCTCGTCGATCTTGCGGAAATACTCGGCGGAAAATTCGCCGCACAGGTCGCGAACGGCTTCGCGAATGTCTTGGTACGCGTCGGTAGGATTCATGTTTCGTATCGGGGAATGCTCGAAATAGTCAGGCGAGGGTCGCGGTTGCGGACATGGTCAGCCAGCCGTCGTGATCTTTTGCCCAGAGCTCGATGGTCTTGCCGTCGTCGGCGAGGCGGCCGCACACGCTGAAGGTGTTGCCGAGGAAGGTCGGCCGTACCGCGCGATACGCGTATTCGACGATCGTCGCGCCGGGCAGCGAGCGCGTCACGAGGTCGAGCAGCAGCGTCGAGATCAGCGGGCCGTGCACGACGAGGTCCGGATAGCCTTCGACGTCGCGCACGTAGGTGCGGTCGTAGTGAATGCGATGGCCGTTGAAGGTCAGCGCGGAATAGCGGAACAGCATGACTTCGTCCGGCGTGATGTCGCGCTGCCATTGCGCGGCGTCGGGCGCGGCCTTCGGCGGGGGCGTGGCGGCGCCGGGCGCGGCCGCGCCGCGATAGACGATGTCGTGTTCCTCGCGGATCGCGACTTCACCCGCGGATTCGATCACGTGCTCGACGGTCACGAAGCCGAGCGTGCCGGTGCGGCCTTCCTTGCGTTCGACGGACAGCACGCGCGACGTGCGCGTCGCGATCGCGCCGATCGTCAGCGGGCGTTCGAACGTCAGCCGGCCGCCGGCCCACATGCGCCGCGGCAGCCCGAGATCCGGCAGGAAGCCGCCCTTGCGCGGATGGCCGTCCGGGCCGAGTTCGGCCTGCTGCGCGATCGACCAGAAATACAGCCAGTGCCAGGCGGGCAGCAACGCGTCGCCCACGGCGGGAACGACCGGATGGTCGAGCGTGGCCGCGAAGGCGACCGCCCGTTCGGCGCTGATCAGGTCGGTCGCGACCTGTTGGACATCGTCGCTGGCATGCGACCGGGGAGCGTTCACTGTCACCTCCATCGCCGGGCGGGCCGGCTGTTCTGACTTGGCATGAAGTGACTTTAGGTGAAGCGCAGGCGCGGCGGAAATACCGTTTGGATGTGCCGGTCATAGGGGTATCCTATGGCTTTCGCATCGAACGAACCGCCATGGACATCCGCCAGCTCCGTTACTTCGTCAGCATCGTGGAATACGGGAGCCTCGGGAAGGCGGCCGAAAAGCTGTTCGTCGCGCAGCCGTCGCTGAGCCAGCAGATCGCGAAGCTCGAGGGCGACATCGGCGTCACGCTGCTGGTGCGCAGCCCGCAGGGCGTGAAGCCGACCGCGGCCGGGCAGGCGCTGTACCGCCATGCGCGGCTCGTGCTCCGGCAGATGGAGCAGCTGCGCCAGGAAGTGCGGGAAGGCGCGGGCAGCGAGTCGGGCACGGTCGCGGTGGGTTTCCCGACCACGATGACGTCGATCCTCGCGGTGCCGCTGTTCGAGCGCGTGAGGGCGCGTTATCCGGGCATCCGGCTGCAGTACATCGAGAGCATGAGCGGCTTCATCAACGAGCTGCTGGCGAACGGGCGGCTCGACCTCGCGATCCTGTTCCGCGAATCCAACACGACCGGCATCACCGCGATGCCGCTGTTCGACGAGGTGCTGTATCTGCTCGGCGAGCCGGGCGGCGCGGTGGCGTCGCGCGCGCGAACCTGCCCGCTCACGTCGCTCGCCGGCGTGCCGCTCGTCGCGCCGGGCGTGCAGAACGGGCTGCGCCTGCTGCTCGAACGCACGTTCGCGCGCGAGGAGGTGCCGCTCAACATCATCGCGGATATCGACTCGCTGCCGACCATGATCTCGCTCGCGCAGTCGGGCCTCGCGTGCACGATCCTGCCGGCGTCCGCGCTGGCGTCGCGCGAGCCGTCCAGCCGGCCGAAGATGCGCCGGATCGTCGAGCCGGAGATCCGCCGGCCCGCGAGCCTGTGCTGGTCGAACACGTCTCCCGTCAATTCCGCCGCGCTCGCCGTGCGGCAGACGATCGTCGAGCTGATCGGCGAACTGGCCGCAAGCGGCGCGTGGACGGGCATCACGCTGCGCGAGGGCGAATCCGCGCCGTCGTGACGAGCGTGACGAGCGTGACGGGCGTGACGAGCGTGACGAGCGTGACGAGCGGATTGCGCGGGACGAGCGGGATGAGCGGGATGCGCGGGATGCGCGGGATGCGCGGGTGCGCGTGACGCGCGGGGCTCAGCCCGCGAGCCGGTGCGCGGACGGCCCATCGCCGCGCTCGCCCCCCGCGCGCGACCGCCTCGACCGCCGCTCGCGAAGTCCCTGCGCGTGCCGCGTGAACGATACGCATTCTCCAATGCCGCGCCCGGCCATTCGTTCGTGATGCTGATTGCGGACGATTCGATGAACGTGCATGAAATGACACATTCGCCATTGCGCCCGGGCATGCCCGAGTCGATCGATCCGCCCGCGCACCGGCGGCCGGCCGGTTGCGTGCAAACATCGGCCGTCCTCAGGTTGTACGAATCTCCATATTGAAACTACACTGGTTATCGGCCGGCGCCGTGACACGCGGCTCTCCATTCAACACGCATCACAGTACTAATTAAACGCGTGCCAACAATCGCCATCGAGGATGGTTGTCTTGTTCCTCAACATCCAGCGGGGGGGAAGTGGCGATGAACATCGGGGCTGCGCATCATCCGTCAACGGTTCGCTAGCCGGGCGGCGCGCGCATGAGCACGACCGGAGGCATTGGCGCGACGTCACTCGGGCTGCACGGCTCGAGCCCGGCGATGGCCGACCTGCGCCGCTATCTGGCGAAGGTCGCGCGCACCGATACGACGGTGCTCGTGACCGGCGAAACCGGCACCGGCAAGGAGCGCGTCGCCAGCGCCGTCCATCGGCTCAGCACCCGGACCGACAAGCCGTTCATCGCCGTCAACTGCGCCGCGGTGCCCGACAGCCTGTTCGAATCCGAGATGTTCGGCCACGAGCGCGGCGCGTTCACCAGCGCCCAGCACGCGTTTCCCGGCCGCTTCGTCGAGGCCGACGGCGGCACGCTGTTCCTCGACGAAGTCAGCGAGATGCCGCTCGCCGTCCAGGCGAAGCTGCTGCGCCTGCTCGAGGACCGCACGGTGATGCCGGTCGGCTCGCAGCGCCGGCGCCCGGTCGACGTCCGGATCGTGGCGGCGAGCAACGAACGCCTGGAGGACCTGGTCGAGGAACGCCGTTTCCGTGCCGACCTGTTCTATCGCCTGAACGTCGCGCGCATCGAGATACCGCCGCTGCGCGAACGGCCGGAGGACATCGCGCCGATCGTCGATCACTTCGTCGCCGAACACAACCTGCAGCGGGCGATGCGGGTGGGGCGGCCCGATCCCGCCCTGCTCGAGTGCATGCGGCATTACCGGTGGCCGGGCAACGTGCGCGAGTTGCGCAACCTGGTCGAGGCACTGTTCATCGATGCGCCCGAAGGGCGCCCGTTCGGGCTGGGCGACCTGCCGCCGGCATTCCGGCGCCTGTTCCTGCAGGATTTTTCGGCCGGCGAGCATGAGCGCGAGCGGCTGGTCTCGGTACTGCGCCAGACCAACTGGAACAAGATGGAAGCCGCGCGCCAGATGAACTGGTCGCGCATGACGCTGTACCGCAAGCTGGCCAAGTACAACCTGGACGCCGGCAACACTGCATCGGTGTGACAGCCGGGCTGTCACATGGTACAGCCCGGCAGCGTTCCCGAATCCCGCTCCGGCCGGGAAATTCCACGGAAAATCATGCGCTTGCGCCGGCCCGCCCGCATTGGCCCGCTCCTTGCGAAGCAGAACGGACAGACCGCCCGTCGCCATGCAAGGAGGCCGTCGTGCACGTCATCGAGCCAAGCCAGGACGCCCCGCCGGAGCCGGCCCAGCCGGCCGGCCAGCCACGGCCGCTGCTCGCCAGTTATGCGAACTATTTCGAGGTCGGGCACAACGCGTTCGAGTTCCTGATCGATGCCGGGCAGGTCGAGCCGCAATCCGGCAACGTCCAGTTGATGAGCCGCGTCGCGATCAGCCCGGTGCACGCGAAGCTGCTCGCCCAACTGCTGGCGCGCGCGATCGCCCAGTTCGAAGCGACGCACCACGAAATCCCCGACATCGGCGACCCGGAACCGGATCTGGCGATGCTTTCCCCGCAGGAATTCGAACGGCGCGCGATCGATGCGCGCAGCAAGCCGATGCTCGGCGGCCGTCACGACGAGCCCGATCAAAACCAGAGCTGAGGACACGACATGGCAGCGCAACTCCATCCCAACCGCATGGTCCTGACCGACCGTTTCCCGATGCTGGGCTTCACGATTCGCGTCGGCCACGCGCCGTGCGTCGCGGAACTGGTGATCGCCACCGATCCCGCGCTGTTCACGCGCAAGGACGGGCGCACGTCGTCGACGTTCTATACCAGCCGCGAGGACGGCCTGCTGGCGATCCCGCGTGGCGAAGCGGTGTTCATGGTGCCGCCTGCCGTGCTGGCGCGCTTCGCGGGCGCGAGCCGGCTGTGGTTCGGCCTCGCCACCGCGGCGTCGCCCGCTGCCGATGCGTGGACGGTCGACGTCCTGCCGAATGCCGACAGTCCGTACGTGTCGCTGTCGGGGCTCAGCGACCGGGGATTGCGCCGGGTTCGCGTGTTCCCGACGCGCGGCACCGCCGCCGTCAGGAGTCCGCTGCTGAACTGGGCGGGCGACGCCACGCGGCCGGGCGCGACCGCCGTGCCGGCGCCGAGCGCACCGGGCGCCGCTCCCACCGCGGCGCAGCCGGCCGTCGAGCCCGTTGCGCCGCACCACGACGTTCACTACGACGACGGCTTCGGCCCGCTTCCGCCGCTCAATGCCGCAACGCCGGGCGCCGCGACGCCCGCCGCGCCGGCCCCGGCGTCGACCCCGGCCGCGCGCCCGGCACCCGCCGTCGCATCGGCACCCGCCATCGCACCGGCACCCGCCATCGCACCGGCATCCGCCGTCGCATCAGCACCCGCCGTCGCATCAGCACCCGCCATCGCACCGGCACCCGTGTCGCAGGGGATGAGCGACGATGCCGGGTTCCGCCTCGCGGGCGAACGCCGCGGCTTCACCTGGCCGCGGCCGCGCAAGCTCTCGACCGTCGAGCGGGCCGCGCTGCGCGCGATTCTGAGCGCGAATCCGGCCACCGCGTCGCTGATGCTGCTGCTGCCGGTCGCGATGCGCAACGGCCTGTCGGTCTCGATCGGCGCGGGTGCGGGCGCCGGCCTGGAATCCGGGGGCGCGGGCGCGGTCGGCCTCATCTTCGACGCCAATGGCGACGACATCGGCGTCTTCGTGTCGGGCGAACTCGACTTCGGCTACATCGTGTCGGCGAGCCTCACCGGCCAGATCAGCCTGCTGCGCGGCCATATCGACGATTTCGCGGGCACCGGCACGACGGTCGGCGTGATGGTCGGCGAAGCCCCGGCCGGCGGCATCTCGGCGCTGTTCAACGCCCGCGGCGAATTCGTCGGCGTCACGCTGTCGGCCGGCGTCAGCGTCGGCAGCCCGGTGAGCGTCTTCGTCGGCGTCTCGCGCGCCGCGGCGGGCACGATCGCCACCTCGTCGTCGTCGCTCGCGTGGTCGCGCGGCCTGAGCGCCGACCCGGAGGCCTACGGCATCGATACGCCGCCGTACAGCGACGACGATGCGGCCGCCGAGCCGTCCGCGACGGCCAGCGCGCTGGCGCTGGGCGCGCGCGAGAACAGTCTCGTCACGCGTACCGCGGCCAGCCCGAATTTCGACGAGGGGCGCGGCAGCAAGACGATCGACCGCATCATCATCCACATCGCCGACGTCCCCACCGTCCAGCAGGTGGTGAATACCTTCATCAATGCGTCGTCGAAGGTGAGTTCGCATTACCTGGTCGGGCAGGAGGGCGAAGTCGTCCAGTTCGTCTCCGAGGCCGACACGGCGTGGCACTGCAAGGGCTCGAACCAGCGCAGCATCGGCATCGAACACATCGCGGTGAAGCGCGGCGGCGCCGACTACCCGCGTCGCAACGGCACCGTCCAGCATTTCGATGCGCTGGCGCCGACCCAGCTCCAGTACGAAACCTCGGCGGCGCTGGTCGCGTCGCTGTGCGACAAGTATCAGCTGCCGATCAATCGCACGACGATCATGGGCCATCGCGAGGCCGACACCTCGACCGGCCATACCGCGTGCCCCGACGGCAACTGGGACTGGGACTACTTCATGCGGCTGGTCACCAGCCGTACCTGCCAGCCGCAGGCGGCCGGCCAGGCGCTGGGGCTCGCCGCGAGCGGCCTCGGCGACGACATTCCGCTCGATCCCGGCGTCGGCGGCCTGTCGATCGGCACCGACGCGCTGGAGATCGGCGACATCATTCTCAGCACCACCGGCAATCCCGGCTCCGGCGTCATTCGTGCCGGCTCGGGGGCGGAGGTCAGCCACGCGATGCTCTACGTCGGCCAGGGCGGGCAGGTGATCGAGGCGATTCCCGGCGGGGTCCAGTTGCGCCCGCTCGCGGACGCGCTGGCCGACGCGCGCCTCGCGGTCGCGTTCCGGGTGCCGGGCCTGACCGATACGCAGCGGCAGCAGGTTGCCGATGCCGCCGCGCGCTACCTCGATCGCGGTTTCAACTACGTCGGGCTGGTCCGCTGCGGCAGCTACCTGATCGACCGCCACGCGTGCGACCTGCTGTCGGGCGACGCGGCGGAGCGCTGCCGCCGCTTCGTCGGCCGCATCGAGCTCGGCGAAGGCGCCGACACCGACAACTTCTTCTGCTCGCAGCTGGTCGCCCAGTCGTTCCAGGACGCGGGCAGGCCGATCGTCAGCGTGCCGCCGCACTGGGTGCCGCCGGGCGATCTCGCCAGCCTGTCGACCGGCACGATGGCCCCCGGAACGCTCGCGTATGTCGGCCATCTGAAGGCGCCGATCCCGAGCCGCGGCTTCTTCGGCACGAGCCAGGCGCTGTCGGTCGCCGCGGGCGCCGCGCGCGCGCTGGGCGCCGACGACTGGTCGGTGAACTGGGACGAGGTGCAACTGACCCCGCAGCCCACCGACATGGGCTGCTGGGCGACGGCCGCGTCGATGGTGATCGGCTGGCGCGACAACCAGAGCGTCGACCCGACGCTGCTCGCGCGCTGCATCAGCCTCGAGCGCCAGATGCGCGATGGCCTGGCGCCGGCCGAGGTGGCGGGGTTCGCCGGGGTGTCGACGCTCACGGTCGAACCCAATGCGTGCTTCGCGCCCGAAGGCTTTCGGCGGCTGCTGGAAGCGAACGGGCCGATCTGGGTCGCCGAAGTCGTGCGCGCGCCGGTCAACTTCTTCCATGCGGTGGTGGTGACGGGCATGTATCGCAGCGGCGACGCGTATTTCGTGCGGATCACCGATCCGCTGGACCGCGTGGTCGGCACGCCGGGCCATCCCGGCGCACGGACCGTGCCGCCGACCCACTCGACCGGCAGCCGCTACATCATGACCTACGAGGATTTCGTGTCGGAATACGAGGCGGCGGCCGGCATCGGCGTGATCCAGCTGATGCATTCGGGCGGCACGTTCGGCCACACGATCAATCGCGGCAGCGCGGCGGGCGCGGGCTACGCGCTCGGCGTCGAGCCGCCGGCAGCGGGCGGCGAGTTCGGCTTCGGCGTGAGCCTGACCCGGCGCACCGAGAGCCGCGACGGGCGCAGCTACGATCTCGCGCAGCTCGCCGGGCTGGTCCAGCCCGCCAACGCGCTGGCGGGCGGCGCCGGGCAGCCGCGCATGGCCGGCCAACGCATCACCCTCGACGACTGGCCGTATATCGACGGGCCGAGCGGCCGCACGTCGGCGCCGGTGTCGATCGACTGGGCGTGGCAGGGCGGCGCGGTCGGCGACGTGACGATTGCCGCGGACCACGGGCAGATGCTCGACGGCTGGAGCGCGTTCGTGCGCGCGGATATCGGCCGCGGTTCCGGCACCCCCGAACGGGCGAGCGTCAAGCTGCGCATCGCCACCACGTTCCGGCATGCCGGCGAGGAGGACCAGGTTGGCGTGACGGAGGTGACGCTGAACGGCGACGGCCGCTTCCAGATCGTGCACGGCGCCGACGGCGCGCCGCCGCTTCCGGCAAGCGGCACGCAGCCGGCGCCGCGCGAACTGCAACCCGCCTGACCCCGAGGGACACGCGCGATGGCCCGCCACATTCCCCCTCCGCCACCCCGCGGCGCGCTCACGCCCGCGGTGGCTCTTGCTCGCGACGCGTTCGGCCGCGAGATCGTCGACGGGTCCGGATCGGGCGACCCGGGCAGGCAGGACGGCGCATTGCCGCAAGCGATGCCGGCCGACGGCGCGGTGCCCGCGGCCCCGGGCGGGTCGGCGCCTCCGAAGGAGAAGGCGACGGACGCCATCGGCCGGCGTGCGGCGGCGCTGGCCGATGCGATCGACTTTCCGACCTTCGTCGCGAGCCTCGTGCATGGCACCTACGACGCGATCGTCGACAGCTCGATCAAGCAGGTGGAGAGTTTCGCCGACCTGGTCGGCGCGGTGGCCAAGCCGCTGGACCAGTTCACGCAGGAGAACGTGACCGACGGGCAGGCGCGCGCATGGCTGGTCGAGCAGTATCCGCACGACGTGACGCTGACGCAGGACGGCGGCGATTACCGTCTCGCGCCGGTGGCCCGGCCCGGCGACGACGATGCGGCTCCCGCGCCCGCGTGGCTCGCCGATTTCGGCGCGGCCGACAGCGCGTTCGATACCCAGACGCTCGAATCGGTGGTGCTGCCCCGCGCCCGCGAGCGCGTCGCGCAGCACCGGTTGTCGACGCTGTCGACGATGGTGCTGCTGGGCATGCAGCGGGTCGTGGTCAAGGACGGGACGATCGCGGCGAGCCTCAATTTCCAGGCCAAGGCGCGCGACCGCGCCGCCGTGCAGTATGCGACGTCGAACGACCCGTCGTCGGGGCAGACGACCTGGGGCGGACGGGGAACGTCGGGCGATGTCGTCACCACGGTCTCGACCGTTGCGGTCAATGCGCAAACCGACACCGATCTCAAGGCGACGCTGACCGGAAAGGTGAGCATCAATTTCGCATCGGAGACGCTGCCGCTCGACCGTTTCGTCGACGAGGCGTCGCGCAATCTGCTGGAGCGGCACAGCCGGCCGCCGGCGCGGATCGCGCCGCCGGCGGCGACGGCCGCCCAGCCTGCGGCGCCGCTCGCGGCGCCCGTTCCCGCCGCGACGCAGGCGCCCGCCGCCGTGCCGGCGCTGCCGGCCGCGTCCGCCGCCCCGTCGGCCGCGTCGGCCTCATCGGCTTCGTCGGCTTCATCGGCTTCATCGGCGCCGGCGGCACCCGCACCCGCATCCGCACGAGGAGAACCCACATGATCGCGCCGCGGCCGCTGGGCGAGACGCTGGGCGCGTTCGCCGACGTTGCCGGACAGCTGGCCGCGGGCGCGGCGCAAGGGCTGCGGGTGCGCTCGATGGCGATGGAACTGCCGCTCGACCTGCGCATTGCATGGGGCGCCGACGGCATCGAGCTGGTCGGCGACCTGCCGCAGTTCCTGACCCGCACGGCCTTCGATGCGGAGCCGGCGCGGCTCGCGATCGTCCTCGAAGCCGTGCCGATCGACGGAGCGGTGCGATGAACAGCAACGCCAGCCTGCGCCTCGAGGATTTCATCCAGGCCGTGCAGAGCCAGCTCGACAACGCGCAGGCGGCGATGGCGATCAAGGCGCGCAACCTCAACCTGCCGCTGACCTTCGCGATCAAGGATGTCAACCTCGATCTGCGTGCCCATGTCGAATTCGTCGAAAGCGAGGTGTGGATTCGTCCCGCCGGTCCGGGCGACACCGACAGCAGCACCTTCCATCTCGTCTTCACGACCATCACGCGGCCGGCGATCGAGGAGAACGCGATCGCGCTATCCGAGGACAGCAAGGACCAGCCGCTCGACGCGCTGGGCGACGAGCTCTCGGCCGAGGACCGCAAGCGTCTGGAATGGGCCGGCGTGCGCACGGTCCGGCAATTTCGGCAGGCCGAGCAGCGCGACATGGTGCATGCGATCGGCCGCGTCACCAACCTGTCCGTGGACCGGCTGCGCCGGGCGCTCGACCGGGCGTCCGCGCCGAGCGTCGAGCGGATCGAACCGGTGGCGCCCGCCACCGACGCGCAGCCCGATGCGGCGCCGCTGCTGCGCGTGATCGGGCGCAATCTCGTCAACGGCACGCACGCGCCGCTGGTGCGGATCGGCAATCGCCCGGTCGCCGTGCTGCAATCGGCGGACGACGAGCTGCTGCTCGCGCCCGGCCGCGACCAGTGGGCCGGCGAACTCGCCGTCTCGCCGACGAGCCGCCATGCCGCCGCGCTGGCGTTCGACCTGAGCGCATTCGCGCCGCCGCCGGCGCCCGCGGCCAGGCCCATGACCCTGGCCGCCGTGCCCGGCCAGGAGGAGGCGCGGCCATGACGATCCATGCACTCGGCACGCCGTGGGCATCGCCCGGCGAGCGTCAGTTCAGCCTGCCGACCAGCCTGCTCGTCAAGCTGGCGCTCGGCGAAGCGCCCGAGCACGTGCCGTCGATCCGCGACGTGACGCGCGGCGCGCTGGCCGCCGCGCAATGCATCGACGGCGGCCCGGTCGACCGCATCCTGGTTGCGTTCGCCGGCCGCTTTCTCGCCGTGCGCCCGTTCAGCGCGGCGGCCGGGCGCTGGGTGCCCGGGCACGCGCACCTCGGCTACGACGCGATCGAACAGACGACCGGCATGGCCCGCACGCTGCTGCTGCGCGTGCCGGCGGGCACGCCGATCGGCGCGCTGTGCGATTCGCTCGCCCAGCTCGCGACCGTGGAAAGCGTGACGCCCAACTACGTGGCGACGGTCCCGATGGACGCACCCGGCCGCCTCGCACCGGTGCCGCCGGCCGCGCGGGTTACTCAGGATGCGCGCGCGCTGGTGCGCATGGCCGACGCGCACGCGATCGAGCCGGGCGACAGCGGTGTCACGGTCGGTCTGATCGACAGCGGCATCGCGCGCCAGCATCCCGAATTCGCGCATGCCTTCCGCGCGGGCGCCGATACGGTGCGGCTCGAGCCCGGCGACTTGTCGCCCGGCGTGCAGCTGCTGAGCGGTCACGGCCATCGCGGCGATTTTCCCGAGGACCGCTTCGTCGGTCACGGCATGGGCTGCGCGGGCATCATCGCCGCCGAAGGCGTGGCGATGCCGCGCGGGCTCGGCGGCGATTGCCGCATCCTGCCGATGCGCGCGCTGGCGGCCGCCCGCCTGCCGGGCAAGGCGCATGCGATCGGACTCGGCGCGATCGCCGACCTCGATCGCGCGCTCAAGCTCGCGGTCGACCTTGGCGCGAAGGTGATCAACATGAGCTTCGGCACCGACGACGCGACGATCGCCGCCAACCGCCCGAAACCGCACGCCGACACGGTCGCGTACGCCGCCGCGCGCGGCTGCATCCTGGTGGCCGCGAGCGGCAACAACGGCGCCGTGACCCGCTACTGGCCCGCCGCCTATCCGCAGGTGATCGCGGTCGGCGCCGTCGGCGACGACGGCCGGCCGACCCCGTTCTCGACGCGCGGCCCGCACGTCGCGCTGTGCGCCCCGGGCGAACGGGTGCTGACGAGTGCGATCGAGGCCTATCAGCTCGCGACCGGCACCAGTTTCGCCGCGCCGTTCGTCGCGGGCGCCGCGGCGCTGCTCGTCGCGTACGCGCAGCGCCGCGCCTATCCGCTCGACGGCGCGACGGTACGCGAGCTGGTCGTCGCCACCGCGCGCCCGTTCGCGCCCGGCGCGGCCGACGGCTGCGGCGCCGGCATTCTCGACGCGGCGGCGGCGCTGCAGGCGCTGTCCGGCCGCATCGACGCGTACGAAGCGGCGGGCGACGACGGTTGCACGGGCAAGGACGGCCGTGCCGACGACGGCTGACTGGCGCACGGGATCCCGCTCACTCCCCCGAACCGACCGGATTTCAAGGAGAAGTTAAATGTTTCATGTCAACAATCAAGTCCGCTTCCTCGACCTCGTCGACCTCGAGACCCGGGCACGCGACGGGCTGGTCGATATCGTCAACCGGCTCGAGTCGCTGAAGCGGCCGCCGGTCGCCGCCGAGCGGGAGCAGCTCGCGCTGTGCAAGGCCATCCTCGCGGTCGTCTACGACACGAAGCCGTCCGACGGCGTGCCGCAGGTATGCGATCCGCTGTTCGTCGCCACCCGCGAACTGCTCGCCAGCAAGTCGCTGGTGAATCCGCCGTTGCTGTCCGAGGTCAACGGCCAGCTCGTGTTCGACGCGGGCGACGTGAGCGGCGCCAATGGTGCCAATGGCGCCAATGGCGCGAACGGCTCGGACCCGGAGGCCGTGTCGATCACGCTCGTCGCGCTGGTGCTGGGCATCCTCGCGGTGGACGGGGCCACGCCGCCGCCCGTGAAGGTCGACGGCGGCAAGACCGTGCCGGACGGCGACAACGTGCTGATGAACGCCTTTACCCGCCAGTTCTTCGCGGCGGTGGGCGAAGCCAATTCGTACGGTGGGCTCGCGCAGCGGGTGCTGGCGCTGCTGTGCATCGAGGGCGATCCAGACGGCCGCGGCGGCGAGCAGCCGGGCGTGGTCACCACCGAATTCGCGCGCGTGATGCGCGGCCTGCAGGCCCGCAAGATCCAGGCCGACGAGCCGCAATTGCGCCGCCGCATCAACGAGGAGCTGAACACCGTCCAGAACATCGGCGGCGAGGACGCGATCGCCGATCTCGGCATCGACCTGCCGAACCTCGAGGATCTGGAAGACGCGAACATCGTCGCCGACAACGTGCGCGTGATGGGCCCGATGATCGTCGCCGCGATGTTCGACGAACTCAAGGTGTTCCAGGTGGTCGACCGCATCGTCGAGCAGTTCCAGCACGGCACGCTGCCGATCGGCCCGGGCAATGCCGGCAAGCTGCTCTATCGCTACTGGCGCGAAACGCCGAACCGCATCTCCGAGCAGGAGCGCAAGAACTTCGCGGCCATCACGCTCGGCGTGCCGGGCGGCGATCCGAACACGGCCGGCAATCGCGAGTTCAACGACCTGTGGATCCGCTTCGTGTCGTCGGTGTCGTCGTTCGTGCGACAGACCGAGGTCGACTCGCTGCTGCGCGCGAGCGTGCCGAACCCGATCAACCACCAGCAGGTGCGCAAGGCCGCCCGCGATCTCGCCGGCAACCTGTCGCTGCACGGCTACGGCATGGCGCATTACGCCGCGCGCGAGATCCAGTCGCAGGTCAAGTTCATGATCGACCTGCTGCAGGACCCCGAGATCCGCGGCTGCTACGGCGCGAAGGACATGTGGCAGGTGATCGACCAGGTCGCGACCTACGACCTGGGCGGCGCGCGCACCAGCTCGCGCTATCGCACGCTCGCGACCTGCGGCACGATCATCACCGCGTGGCTGGCCAACAACGTCGATCGCGTCAACAAGGCGACCGGCCCGCTGCTCAGCATCGACCAGATCGCCAATCCGGACGTCTCGTCGAACCACAAGTCGACCGTCGACCCGACCGACTACGACCTGGTCAATGCGTGCGAGCTGTGGCTGGCCGATACCGCGACCACCGATACGCAGATCGAGCAGTTCTCGCAGCCGCGCGAGGCGCCGCAGATGACCTCGAAGCCGGTGCCGATCCCGGCGATGGCGCGCGAGATGCTGGACGGCGTCGGCGACATCGGCGCCGGCATCGGCCTCGGCGCGGGCGTGCCGGTGAAGGCGGGCTACGGTGTCGGCACGCACAACGGCGCGAGCTACTACTCGAACCGTCCGCACTGAAGCGGCGTCGCGTGCGCTGCGCCATTTTCGAACCCTGCCGGAGCCGAGCCATGCCCCTGACCTCAATCCGCGAACCGGTCGTCGCCCGGGTCGAACGCCGCCTGAAAAGCGCCGCGCGAAGCCTCGGCACCGCCGATCCATTCGCGCCGTCGCGCGACCTGTTCCTGCGCACCTTCGGCGACGGCGCCGACGATCTGCGGTTCCGCGACAACGCGCTGATGCCGATGGCGGTGCCGTTCGAGCCCAGCTTCTCGGAAAGCCAGCCGGGCAAGCTGCGGTTCACGATCGAGCCGTTGCCGCCGGAGGCGTCGGCGATCGACCGGCGCGACGAGTCGACCCGCGAAATGCGCAAGCTGATCCGCGACTTCATCGGCCGCGAGGCGCTGCACTGGTTCGACCAGGCGAGCGAGCCGTTCCGGGGCTTCGCGCGGCCGGGCGGCAACCTCGACTACGGCGCGTTCTTCGGCTCCAGCTACGACCGCGACGGGCTCTATGCGTCCAAGGTGTACTACGAGCTGCCCGGCGACGCCGGCACGATCGAGAACCTGCCCCGCGACCTGGCCGGCATCGTCCAGGCCGCGCTGCAGATGGTGCCGGGGCTCAAGCCGCTCTTCACCACGATGGCGGCCCAGCGCGATCTCGGCGGCCAGCGGCTCACGTTCGCGTGTACCCGCGCGCTGCGGCTCGCCGATCTGCAGCCGGTCATGGATGCGCTCGGCATCGGCCATCGGCTGCCCGGCATCATGCAGCTCCTGGGGCTGGTGCTCGGCGGGCGCTTCGACCTGCCGCCGCACGGCGCGCTGCTCGCGTTCGGGCTCGGCCCGGACGGGCCGGATTTCGAGCTCTACGTGCTGCTGTCGGCGATCCCCGACGTGCCGCCCGCGTTCCTCAGCCTGCTGACGATGGGGCTCGCCGAGCGTCCGCGCGGATTGCAGGCGCTCGAGCGCTGGATGGGCGCGTTCACGCCGGAGGACGCGCACTGGCCGGGCCGCTTCTCGATCATCAGCCTGCGCACGGACGCGGCCTGCCCGGCACGCGTGAGTCTCTACCTGCGCCCCATCGAGTTCGAACTGCCTGTGGACGCGCCCGCCCAGGCCAACTGAATCCGAATCGCTTCGTCACGCGTTACCCGCGAGGTCGCCATGTTCCCGCAAGCTGCCCGTTCCACGCCGATCGCGCCGCCGCCGCCGCGCGCCACGGCGGCCGCTCCGCGGCACACGCCGCCGGTGCCCGCCGACGAAGTGCGCCACGGCGTCGCGCAGATGTTGACCCGGTCGCAGGCGTTCAACGCGATGCCCGACGCCGATCGCCGCGACATCGCGCGCAACACCGCGTTGATCGCCGATTACCTCGCGCGGCCCGAAGGGTTCGCCGGCCACGAGATTCCGGGCGGGGTGGGCACCGCGCCGGCGCGCGCGCTCGACGACAACACGGATCATTCCGCGCACGAGGCGGATTTCTCGACGCACAACCAGGCCGTCGACAGCATCGGCAAGTCCAAATTCACCGCGGCGGCCGCGCACGAGGGCGCGGCGGTCGCGGGCGAGCTGCTGAACCAGGTCAAGTTCCCGACCTTCGTCGCGAGCCTGATCAGCGGCGTGTTCCAGTCGATCACGCACAGCTCGATCGAGCAGATGAAGGCGTATCAGGAAATGATCGCGCAGGTGGCGAAATCGCTCGGCCAGTTCGCCGACGAACATGTGACGGAGAACCAGGCGCGCGATCATATGGTCGGCCAGTTTCCCGACCTGTTCGAGATCGGCATGGACGACAGCGGCGACACGCCGAGCCCGCGCGTGCAGGTGCGCGACGGGGTCGACCCGGACGAAGCGTCGAAGACCGTGCGCGCCCGCCTGCAGATGGGCGACGGCGATACCTTCGACCTGTCGGACGAGGCCTCCGAGCTGGCGATCGTCAACCGTTTCAAGATGCAGCTCGCCAAGCAGCGCCAGCAGATGCTGGCGTCGATCGTGCTGATGGGCATCAACCGCATCGTCGTCACCGACGGCAAGATCTCCGCGAAGATCATCTACGACGTGCGCGCGCAGGACACGCTTTCAAAGCAACGCAGCGCCACCGCGGTCGACCTCGCCCGCGACAAGGACGGCAACGTCCAGTCGACCTACGCCGGCAAGGGCACCTACGATCGCGGCGGCAAGTACGACTCCAGCAACGACAAGGACAACGGCCGCCAGTACAGCGCCGACTACTACGCGAAGGGCGACTACGAATACGAGAACAAGCCGATCATCACCGCGTCGACGGCCGCGTCGGAAACCAGCAACGCGGCGATGCAGACGAAGATCCAGCTGTCCGGCGCGGTCGACGTCAATTTCAAGAGCGACTACCTGCCGCTCGACAAGATGGCGACGCCGCAGATGATCGCCACCATCACCGGCAACGCGACGCCGGCCGATCCGAACGTGCTGCCGAGTCCGAAAACGCCGCCGGCAGCGTCCGCCCCCGCTGCGGCTTCAGCCCCGGCGGCGGCGCCGGCCGCCGCGCCGGCACCGGCTGCGGCCAGGGGAAACTGAGCCATGCGCCTGCCCGCTCCCCCCGACGCGCTCCACCCGGTGCGGCCGCCCACGAGCGCCGCCGCGTTCGACGCGACGCGGCCCGAGGTGCGCCGCCTGCTGACCGCGATTCCGTCATTCCTCGACCTGCCCGACGACGAGCGCCGCCGCATCGCCGCCGATACGGTGCGGGTGCTCGCCTACCTGGCCGACCCGAACGGCGTGCACGCCGAGATCGCCGAGCGCGAGGCGAACGGCGAACTGCCGCCCACCGGCCTCGCGCACCCGCTCGTGCCGACGCGTCCGGCGCCGGCCGCCGCGGCGCTGGCCGACGATCCCGTCACCGCGACCAAGCGCCAGCTCGCGCAGGATCCCGGCTTCGCCGGCAAGGACTTCCAGGCCGGCGCGGTGAAGCAGGGCGTCGAGCAGTTCGGCCAGATGGTGCAGAAGGTCGATTTTCCGAAATTCGTAGGAGGCCTGATCAAGAACGTGTTCCAGGCGATCGTCGAAAGCTCGATCGAGCAGATGCGCGCGTATGGCGAGCTGATCGCCAATGTCGCCAAGACCACCGCCCAGTTCATGAGCGACAACATCAGCGAGGGCGCCGGCCGCGACTATCTCGCCGATTCGTTTCCCGACGTGCTGTCGGTGCAGGCGCAGGACGGCGCCGACGCGTTCGACGCGGACAGCGCCGGCGCGGCCGCGGCGGCGGCCCCGACGCGGCTGGTGGCGCAGGGCGACAACGCGCAGCAGCGGCTGGCCGAGATCAGCCGGAACTACAACCTCGATCCGCCCGTGACCGACCTGTCCGACGACAAGTCGGAACTGCGCCTCGTCACCGCGGCGCGCCTGCAGATGGCGAAGCAGCGCCAGCAGCTGCTGTCGTCGATGGTCATGCTCGGCATCAACCGCATCGTCGTCACCGACGGGTCGATCAACGCCAAGGTGGTGTTCGACATGCGCGCCAGCGACACGGCGAAACGCACCTACACCGCGTCGATGCACGACCGCGAGAGCCAGAAATACAAGGAATCGCTCAATGCCCATTACGGCAGCTGGTACACGCCGTATTCGGCCGACGCCGCGTTCGAGGGGCAGCAGGAACACGTGGCCACCGTCGGGTCGGCGCTCGACGACACGAGCGAATCGAAGGCCGAGGTGAAGGCGAAGCTGTCGGGCGAGGTCCGCGTCAACTTCAAGAGCGACTACCTGCCGCTCGACAAGATGGCGACGCCCGAGATGATGTCGGTGATCCAGGGCAACTCGACGCCGTACAACCCCAACAAGCCGGCCCCTGCCGCCGGCGTGCCGGCCGGGCAGCACTGAATCATGGCGCGCATGCTCATCGTCCCGCCGGCGGATGCCGGGCTCGCGGCGGCCATCCGGTCGGGGGAGCGGCTCGTCGAGCGCGCGACCGCGCACGGCCTCGCGTTCGCGCTCGACGAGCTCGGCGACATCGCGATTCCCGATCCCGTGGCCGCGCGCGTCGACAAGGCGCAGCTGCGGGCGCTCGCGTCGCTCTATCTGGCGGCCGACCTCGAGCCCGCGGGCGTGATCCCCGCGGTCGAGGCGCTCGCCGGCCTGTCGGCGAGCGGCGCCGTCGGCGTCGATCTCGGCGGCGCGGAGCCGCTGGTCGCCAACTGGTGGCGTCACCGCGCCGAGAAGCTCGCGGCCGGCGAGCGCGCGGCGTTCTATGCACGGTTGTTCGGCACCGCGTACGGCCCGGCCGCCGCGGATGCCGAGCGCAACGTCCAGTTCGAGGAATGCATGCTGGTGCTTTGCGAGGCGCTCTACAAGCTCGACGAGACGCCCGGTGCCGACCCGGGCGGGGATCCCGGGCGCCAGGCGCGGGTCCGCAACGCCGCGCGCGCGCTCGCGCAGAATCTCGGCGCTGCCTGTACCGGCGTGACCGCGTTCATGGCCGGCGAGATCGTCGGCATGCTCAGGGACGCGTTCGCGATCCTCGGCCATGCCGACCTGCGTCACGGCTTCGCCGCGCGCGACATCTGGGGCGTGGTGGCCGGCATCGGCCGGCTTTCGCGGCTGCCGCCGGCCCAGCCTGCCGCCTATGTCCGGCGCGGCAAAGCCGGGATGACCGTGATCGCATGGCTGGCGGACGTCGCGGATGCGCTGGGCGGCGCGTCGCCGCTGCTGCGCACCGACAATCCGGTGATCGCCTCCGCCGCCGACTGGATCGAGGCGACGCTCAGCCTCGGCGAGAAACCCGACGGCCAGGTGTCTTCCGTCCCGGACGACGGCCGCGCCGTGCCGCCGGCCGCGCGCCCGGCCGCGCCGTCGAACCCGTGGGCGGCGCTCGGAAGCTGACATGGAACCGCGTCGCTCAGGCCGTCGCGAGACGGGCGGCAGAACCCGGGTGCCGACGGCGGCGGACGTGCCGTCGCCCGTCCGGCCGCGTGTCACGTGTCGCCGGACGCGGGGCGCGCGATGCGCGGCGGAGCCGCCGAGATGACGGCAACCGCCCATCTTGCGCGTTCGGCGGTGCCGCGGCCCGACGTTCGCCACCGTGTCCGCGAACTGCTGTCCGCGCAGCAGGGCTTTGGCGCACTCGATCCGGCCATGCGCCGCGATCTCGCGTCCGGACTGGCACGGATCGGCTCGCTCGCGGTCGATCATGACGAGCTCGCGGCGCGTCCCGGCACCGCACTGGCCGTCGCGCAGGACGCGGGCTCGGCGTATTCGGGCACCGCCATCGACCGGATGGCCGGCACCACCCGGGCCGTGCTCAACGCGGTGTCGTTCCCGCGCTTCGTGACCGAGCTGATCACGGGCGTCTTCAAGGCGATGAACGATTCGAACCAGCAGCAGCTGACCGCGTTCGTCGACCTGATCCGCAATGTCGCGCAGACCACCGAAGGCTTCGCGGACAGCAACGTCGGCATCGCCGGCGCGCGGCAGTGGCTGGCCGAGCATTTCCCCACCGCCTACGAGGTCACCGGCGACGACGAGGCCGCCGACGACGCCGACGAACTGGCGGGCCTGCCGCCGGACGAGCGCCGCCAGCGCCAGCAGGAACTGCAGGCCGAGCGCGACGCGTCGACCCGGCTGGCGTTGCGCGCGGGCGCGACCCCGCCGGCGGAAGCGGCGCTGCGCACCGCGCTGGGATTGGGGCCGGGCGACGCGGTGACGGCCGCCGATCCCGAGCGCCTGGTGCCGCTCGCCCAGCAGGTGCTGGCCCGCAACCGCCAGCAGTTGCTCGCGACGATGGTGCAGATGGGTTTGCAGCGCATCGTCATCGAGAGTGGGCGGCTCAACGCCGCGATGAATTTCCATATCGACGCGAGCAGCGTCGCCGCCAACGACCGCGGCTCGCAGTTCGACACGCGCAACACGGTGGGCGTGAGCGGGGGCGCGCGCTTCGGGCCCTGGGGTGCGGAGGCCAATGTGCAGAGCACGATCGGCTACGTGTCGACCGACCGGACCCAGACGACCGAAAGCTCGCACGCCGACCTCAACCTGAGCAGCGGCGTCGAACTGGTGTTTCGTACGGATTACGTGCCGTTGAACCGGCTGGCGGGTGTGGGCGACGTCGAACGCATCCGCGTCAACACGATCAATCCGGATTCAGAAGCGGCGCGCCTGTCCGCCGATCGCGCCGCCCAGCGTAGTGCCGAACAGGCCGACATGGCCGCTCGTAGGACCGCGCTGGACGGTGGGCTGCGTGCGCCGCCGGCTGTTGGTCCGGCGGGTTCGGGCGGGGCGGGTTCGGGGGCAGCGGGTTCGGGAGCGGTGGGTTCGGGAGCGGCGGGTTCGGGAGCGGTGGGTTCGGGGGCAGCGGGTTCGGGAGCGGCGGGTTCAGGGGCAGTGGGTTCGGGGTCAGCAGGTTCGGGGTCGGCGGCGTCGGGATCAGCGGGCTCAGGACCAGCAGCTTATGGATCAGCGGCGTCAGGCTCGGCAGGGAGTGCCCGCACGAGCCAACCCGCCTCGTCGCCGCGGAATCCGGCGCCTGCTTCCGCTTCCGCGCCGCAGTCGCCTGCCGGGCCGGGCGCCGCGGCGTCCGCGTCGCCCGCGCACCCCGCGACGGCAGCACCTCGATCGCCTGCCGGCGCAACAGCAGCGGGACATCGCGCCGCATCATGAACGTGCGCACCGGCAGTCGTTCGCAAAACACCGTGCCGCGCCGAATCCCGCCGATGACGACGTTCAGCCACGCGAGCGAAGTGTCGAGCGCCAGGTGGCGCCGGGTTGTCGACGGCCCGCGCCGACCTGGCACGACGGCGTCGTCGGAAACACTTGACGGGTGTGCGAATCAGGCCAGCGGTGCGACCGACGCCCCGACGATGCCATGCCGCCGCAGTGACTCCGCGACGAAGCCCGTCGCCTTCATCGCCTCGACGAATTCGCCGAGCACCGTCGCGGCCGCTTCGCCGCGGCTCCTCGGCACGCCCATCGCCTGGCGGATCACCATGAAACGCTCGCCGAGCAGGCGCAGGCCCGGCGTCTTCGCCGCATCGGCCTCGAGCTGCTGCTTCACGCCGGCCGCGACTTCGAGCTGCTGCTCGACGAAGGTCGGCACGACGGCCTGCGACGTCGGCGCACGCACGATCTGCGCGGCCTTCAGCTCACGCGTGAGGAACAGGTCGTACGCGCTGCCCTTGCCGACCGCCACGCGGTTGTGCGGCTGGTCGACGTCTGCGTTGCCGCGGATCGGCGAAGCGTCGCGCACGAGATAGAAGCCTTCGATCAGCACATAGGGCTCGGTGAACGCGACCGTTTCGCCACGCAGCGGATCGACCGCGAAGAAGCCGAAATCGGCGCGCTCCTCGGTCAGCGCCTGCACCGACTTGGCGGCCGTATCGAACACGACGAGTTCGAGCTCGGCCGACAGCCGCTTGGCGAACGCGCGCGCGAGGTCGATCGACACGCCGAACGGCTCGCCCGTCGCCGGGTCGCGGTTCGCGAGGATCGGGTTGCCGAGATTGATCGACGCGCGCAGCTTGCCGGTCGGCGTGAACGCGGAGAGGACGGAAGGGTCGACGGTCATGAAAGGGCTCGTTGGGAAGGCGGGTGCGCTGGCGCGGCGGACGGTCAGGGCGCCAACGCAGCGTCATCCGCGATGGATCGGTTGGCTCGTTGCGGCGGTTGCTTCACCGCGCTTACTTCACCGCAACTTCCGTATGCACGACCTGCGGCGGGCTCTTGAAGAACGGGCCCGCCAGCTGACGCCACGCCTGGAAGTCGTCCGATTGCCGGAAATGCACCATGTGATCGTCGACGCTGTCCCACTTGACGACGAGCAGGTAGCCGCCGCTGCGCTCGATCACGCGATGCAGCTCGGCGCCGCCGCAACCGCGCGCGCGGGCGAACAGCGGGAGGGCCTGGCGAACCGCCGCCTCGAATGGCTCGGCCTGCGACGGATCGATTTCGAGCGATGCCATTTCCAGAATCATGAATGCTCCTGTGGGGTGAATGAGGCGAACGGATCGCGATGCGACGGGGCGCCGCGATCGACGCGTCCCGCAACGATACCGGAAGTCGGCATCACGCGTTCCGGATGACCGGCTCGCGCGCTGCCGGTCGTGCGTCGCATTCCGCTTCGGTTCATACGAATCAGCGTTTTCCCCAATACGGAATACGCGGCACGCGCCGATGTCACAGAGGTGGTGAAGATAAACAATCCGAGGCCTGCCATGACGACATCCGCGACAAACGGAACGAACGTTACACCACCCGAATCGATCGCCGACGCCGCATCCGACACCCCCGCCGCCGCCCCGTCGATCCTGCTGGTCGATGACGAGCCGAGCGTGCTGTCCGCGCTGCGGCGCGTGCTGCGGCCCGCGCACTACGAGGTCCTGACCGCCGAAAGCGGCGAAGCCGCGCTCGAGATCCTTGCGTCGACCGAAGTCGACCTGATCGTGTCCGACATGCGCATGCCGACCATGAGCGGCGCGGCGTTTCTCGCCCGCGCCCGCGCGCTGTATCCGGACACGATGCGCATCCTGCTGACCGGTTATTCCGACATCGCATCGATCGTGGCGGCCGTCAACGAAGGCGGCGTGTATCGCTACCTGAACAAGCCGTGGGACGATCACGACCTGCTGATGACTCTCGAGCAGGCGCTCGAGCAGCGGCGCCTGCGCGGCGAAGCAGCGCGACTGGCAGCACTGACCGAAGCGCAGAACGAAGTGCTGCGCCGCTTCAATACGGAACTCGAAACGCAGGTGCGCGCGCGCACCGAGGAACTCGGCCAAACGGTGCTGTTTCTCGAAGCCGCACAGCACGACCTGAAAAGCAGTTTCACCGCGATGGTCCAGGTGTGCGCGAGCATGATCGAAATGCGCTGCGGGACCGCGAGCGGCCATGCGATGCGCGTGGGCGAGATCGCGCGCCGTCTCGCGCTGTCGGCCGGGATGAGCAGCCTGCACGCGCAGGACGTGTATTACGCGGGACTGCTGCACGGCATCGGCAAGCTGTCGCTGCCCGACGAACTGCTGCACAAGCCGCTCGTCAAGATGACGACCGACGAACACAGCCTGTTCCAGCAGCATCCGCTGCGCGCGCAGATGGTGCTCACGCCGGTCGCGCAGTTGCACAAGGTCGCATCGATCGTGCTGCACCAGTACGAGCGCTTCAACGGCCGCGGCACGCCCGACGGGCTGGCGGGCGACGCGATCCCGCTCGGCTCGCGGATCGTCGCGATCGCGCGCGATTTCGAGGGGTTGCGAAACGGCGAGATCGGCTCGCCGCATTCGGTCGAACAGGCGATCGACGTGCTGCATTCGCAGGCCGGCGTGCGTTACGACCCGCTGCTCGTCGCGCGCTTCATCGAGCTGGTGCGGGATCCGGCGAGCCTGCGCATCGCCGCGTCCGTCGCGGAGATCCGGTCCGAACAACTGCGCGAAGGGATGCAGCTCGCCGACGATCTGCGCACGCATCGCGGCGTGCTGCTGATGACGAAGGGCAGCGTGATGTCGGCGCACCAGATCGAGCTCGTGCGGCGCTTCGAAGCACGCGAGGGCACGTCGTTCGACATTCTCGTGCAGACCGGCGCGGCCGCGTCGACGCAGGCGAGCGCCGCCGCGCCGCCCGCGTGACGCTGCGCGGGGCCGCACCGCCGCGGCGGGCGCGCGACCGCGCGCCGCAGCACCGCGTTCATTTCGACCGGGACGCCGATCATGCATGGCACCTATAATCTGCTGCTGGTCCTGCTGTCGCTCGTCATCGCGACGCTGGCCTCCTATACGGCGCTCGACCTGGCGGCGTTCATCTCGCTGCTCGACGACCCGCGGCTCAAGCGCGCATGGCTGGCCGGCGGCGCGGCGGCAATGGGCACCGGGATCTGGTCGATGCACTTCGTCGGGATGCTGGCGCTGTCGCTGCCGATTCCGCTCGGTTATGCGCTGCCGGATACCGGCGCGTCGCTCGCGATCGCGGTGCTCGTGTCGTATTTCGCGCTGAACGTCGTCACGCGTGCGCGGCTGAGCCGCCGGCACCTGCTCGCGGGCGGCGCGCTGATGGGCGCCGGGATCGTCGGGATGCATTACACGGGCATGGCCGCGATGCGCATGGCGCCGGGCATTCGCTACGAACCCGCGCTGTTCGCGGCATCGATCGGCGTGGCCGTGATCGCATCGACCGCCGCGCTCTGGATGGCGCAGACGTTGCGCGCGCAACAGGCGCGCCATGCGACCGCGCAACGCATCGGCGCCGCGCTGATCATGGGCATCGCGATCACGGGCATGCACTACACGGCGATGGCGGCCGCGCATTTCGCGCCGGACGCGCGCTGCGGCGCCGCGAACGGCATCGACGGGCCGTGGCTCGCGACGACCATCGCGCTGTTCACGACTGCGACGCTGATCGTCACGCTGCTCGTCTGCCGCTTCGATGCGCGCACAACCTTTCTGCGCGGCATGACGGACACGCTCGAACGGCTGGTGCGATTGCGTACCGCCGAACTCGAAACGGCGTTGCGGCGCTACGAGCAGACGACGGCGATGCTGCAACGCACGCGCGAGAACATGGCGAGCGAGATCGACGAGCGCCGCGCGGCGCAGAGTCGGCTCGAACAGGAGAAGGACGAACAGCGGCGCCTGCTGCGCGCGCTCGAGGAAACCCACGTGCAGTTGCTTCAATCGGAAAAACTCGCATCGATCGGCCAGCTCGCGGCCGGCGTCGCGCACGAAATCAACAATCCGATCGGCTTCATCAGCGCGAACCTCAATACGCTGAGGACGTGGGTGCGCAGTCTGCTGGACGTGATCGCCGCGCACGAAGCCGCGCTGCCGCAGCTCGAACCCGCGGCGCGCGACGCGCTGACGGCGCTGCGCGGCGCGGCCGATCTCGACTACGTGCGCGACGAGATCGTGACGCTGATCGACGAATCGATCGACGGCGCGGTGCGCGTGCGCCGGATCGTGCAGGACTTGCGCGATTTCTCGCGGCCGGGCAGCGGCGAGTGGAGCGTGGCCGATATCCACGCGGGCCTCGAGAGCACGCTCAACGTCGTCCACAACGAACTCAAGTACAAGGCCGACATCGTGCGCGAGTACGGCGACCTGCCGCAGGTCGAATGTCTTCCGTCGCAGCTGAACCAGGTGTTCATGAACCTGCTCGTCAACGCGGCACACGCGATGCCGACGCGCGGCGTGATCACGATCCGCACGTCAAGCGACGGCGAGCAGGTGTCGATCGCGATCAGCGATACCGGAACCGGCATGACGCCCGATATCGTCCGGCGGATCTTCGATCCGTTCTTCACGACGAAGCCGGTCGGGCAGGGAACGGGGCTCGGGTTGTCGGTGTCGCACGGGATCGTCGAGCGTCATCGCGGCACAATCGACGTGACGAGCGAGCCGGGGCGCGGCACGACGTTCCGCGTTCGACTGCCGATCCGGCGCGCGCAGGGCCACGCGGGCGCGGCGGCGGCAGTCGGGCAACGCGTGTGAATGACAGGTGACGCGTCGCTCCGCTACCGCTTGCGCCGCCGCCTTCGAAAGAAATTCCAGAACATCGCGGTCGCGTCCGGCCCGGTCGCGGAGTGGAATGCTTCGCGCGGATCGCCGCCGCTCCACGCGTGCGCCAGGCGGCGCACGATGCAGACCCGCACGATCAGCGTGCCGCCGCGCAGATAGTCGGTGTAATCCGCATCGTCGTGCGCGTACGTATGTTGCTCGCCGACGCGCAGTTCACCCTGTGCGTCGACGAGCCGATTGATCCGCGCGAACGCGACTCCCAGCTGCAGCGCATTCTGCTCGGCGACGACCGTATCGAGTCCGCCGTGCACGACGAGTGCCGGCATGCCCGGATAAGCGCGCCCGTCGACGCAGGCATCGACGACCCGTATCGGATCGTCGCGCAGACCGCGGCGCATCAGGCTCATCGCGGCCATCGTCGACAACGGCGGCGCGATGGCCGGCCCGGAGTGCAGGCCGACGGCCGCGAAGCGATCGGGAAAGTCGAGCGCCAGACGCGCGGCCAGCCCGGCGCCGGCCGAGATGCCGGCCAGATAGACACGGTCGCGATCGAACCCGCGCTCCCGCACGATCGCGTCGACGAGCGATGCGATCGCCGGGGCCTCCGACTGCGACGCATCGCCATGCCAGTTCCAGCAGCGATGGGCGTGGGCGGTCTTCGCCTGTTCGGGAAACAGCACGGCAAATCCGGCGCGCTCGGCGACACGGCAAATACGGGTGCCAGCGGCGAACGACTCGGCGGTCTGCTTGCAGCCGTGCAGCATGACGACGACGGGCAGGCCGTCGGTCGTCGCCGGTGCGGCGGGCAGGTACAGCGCGTACGCAAGATGGTTGACGAGCTGGCCGGCGGCGGGGCGCGCGGAATGAAACGAGCGCAGCCACGTGCCGGGTGCCTGGCGCGGCGATGTGCGGGCGGCGGGCGCCTGTGCGCGGGCGGGACGCGTGGTTCGTGCGGTGGCGGGGCGCTTCGCCGATGGCGCCGGCTTGGCGGTCTTCCTTTTGGGCCGCGCGCGCGTCGCGGCGGTCAACAGGTCGAAAGGCCGTAGCCAGAGGCTGGATTTTTTCCTGGGCATGGACGGATCTCGTGCCGGCGGCGCGCGCGACAGCATGCGGCGAAGCCGGCCGTCGGGTGGAAGGCGAATGATGGCGGCGCACGATGCGTGCCGCGGGAAAGCGTCCGCGTCGACGTGCCGCGGCATGACCGGCACGGAGGCGACGGCGCGACCCGCGCCGCGCGACATGTTGCCGGCAGCCTCGCGATTCGGACAGGCCACGCGCCATGCTAGCAGGCATCGCGCGTCTCGGGGCGATGGTTCCGTGACGGATCGATGAATGCTTCGACCCTACCGCGGGCCGTCCCGAACGCGATGCTCGACATCGTCCATGTGCATTCGGCGACCGGCTTCGCGATGAACCGGGCCTGCTCCCCGACGACGCAATCCGATGCGGATGCGTTCGTCGCGATGCGTGGAATGGCTCGGCGATGCCACGACGGCATGCCGCCAGCCGCGCCAGCGGACCTTGTATCGATTGCTTGTATGCCATCGCCGGAATCGCATGTCGCGATGCCGGCGTGCCAAGGATTCACCGATACGTCCACACCCGGTGCAGCACGAACATCGTCGGCGGGATCAGCAGCGCGATCGCGACGATGGCCCAACCGCGCGGTACGTCGAGCAGTTCGGCGGCGCGCGCGAGCGCCATCGTTTCGGCGAAGCCGGCCAGCGCAACGGTCAGATAGCGCACCAGGTTGCGCGAGTGCACCGTCGACGAGAAGCTCCACAGCGTATTCGCGAGATACGAGAACGCCGTCGCGCCGACGAACGCGACGGCGTTCGCGATCACTTGCGTCGCATCGAACAGCGCGTACAGCGCGGACGCGATCAGCACGTGCAGCGCGGTCGAGCAGAGCCCGGACAGGCCGAAGCGCGCCAGCCGCACGCGCTCGGCGTAGAGCAGTGCGAACATCGCCGGCTGCACCGACTCAGCGGGCGCCGACCCGCATGCGGGCCGGCTGGACGCGGCGGCGTGCGGCCGCGCGGCGCGTATCGCGCGCGACCGGCAGCTCGACCACCTTGCCTTGCGTCTGGTAGCGGCGGCGGATCAGATAGACGGGACGCTGCTTCGATTCGTCGTAGATGCGTCCGATATATTCGCCGACCACGCCGATGCCGATGAGCTCGATGCCGCCGATGAACAGCACGACCGACAGCAGCGACGCGTAGCCGTGCACCGGATTGCCGAACAGCAGCGTGCGCCCCACGATGAACGCGCCGTACAGGAACGCGAGCGCGGCGATGCCGACGCCGATATAGGTCCAGCTGCGCAGCGGCACGGTGCTGAAGCTCGTGATCCCTTCGATCGCGAAATTCCACAGCTTCCATCCGGAGAACTTCGAATGCCCGGCGCTGCGCGCGTCGCGCTGGTACTCGACGATCACGGTCCGGTAGCCGACCCATGCGAACAGCCCCTTCATGAAGCGATGGCGCTCGGGCAGGCTGCGCAGCGCGTTCACGACCTTGCGGTCCATCAGCCGGAAGTCGCCGACGTTCTCCGGCAGCTTCACGTCCGACAGCACGTTGTGCACGCGATAGTAGATCGCGGCGGCGGTGCGCTTCGCGAACGAATCGCACGCGCGGTTGCTGCGCTTCGCGGCGACGACTTCCGCGCCGTCGCGCCAGTGCTCGAGCATCACCGGAATCAGGCTCGGCGGATCCTGCAGGTCGGCGTCGAGCGGGATCACCGCGTCGCCGGCCGCTTCGTCGAGGCCGGCGGTCAGCGCCGCTTCCTTGCCGAAGTTGCGCGTGAGATCGATCACGCGCACGCGGCGGTCGCCCATACTGACCCGGATCAGGCGCTCGAGCGTGTCGTCGCGGCTGCCGTCGTTCACGCAGACGATCTCGAAGCGGATCGCGTCGAGGCTGGCCATCAGCGGGATTACGACGTCGAAGAAGCGTTCGACGGCTTCGCCTTCGTTGTAGAACGGTACGACCAGCGAGACGAGCGGTGTGTAGAGCGGTTCGCGCATGATGGGTCCCCTGTGATGACGTGTCAGCGGCCGACGCCGAAGGTCGGGCGGCCGCTGCGGCGCAGTCCGTGCGCCGGGCGGTGGTGTGAGCGGACCGGATGCGGGAAGCCGGTCTCGGTCGAGTTGTCGCGTGCGTCGGGCATCGACGGCACGTCGTGCCTTTCTTGTGCAATCCGGCTGACGAGCAGTGCCAGCGAAGCCAGCGTGACCAGCGGCATGAACTGGAACGACAGATGCGGCACCAGCACGAGGCCGGCGAGCGGCATCACCCACATCAGCAGCAGCCATTCGCGATCGAAGCGCCGCCAGCCGTGCGTCCACGCATAGCGTGCGTACCATGCGATCACGAGCCCGTACCAGGTCAGGTCGTAGTCGTACAGATAGGGGCTGACGATCAGGCACGCGCAGGCGAGCGTCGCGGCACGCAGCGCGTACGAACACGCGCCGCGCCATGCGTACAGCACGGCGATCGCGGCGGCCGCGGCCGACAGCAGCTGCAGGCCGCGCGCGACGTAGGCGGGCCAGCCGGCGAGGGTGGCGAGCGCGAAGACGGTCGGCATGCGCGCGAGCCGTGCGTGGCCGGCGCCGACGAGCTGCGCCGCGTCGTGAATTCCGTGTGCGAATGCGAACCACGCGCCGAGGCCGAACGCGAGCGTAGACAGCACGAAGCCGCCGGCGATCGTTGCCCCCCACGCTGCCAGCGCGCGCCATTGAGCGGCGCACAGCAGCGCGAGCGGGAACAGGATCGCCATTTGCGGCTTCATCGTCAGCAATCCGAAGCAGATGCCGGCGATGACGGGACGACGATTCAGCATCAGCAGCCCGCAACCGGCGAGCGTCGCGCTCAGGAGGCTCGTCTGCCCGACGATCACCGTGAGAAACGCGCCGGGGAAGGCGAGCGCGCAGAGCAGCGCCGCATCGCGCTGCACGGTCGCGCGGATCGTCACCGCGAACAGCACGTAGGTGACGCCGATCCACAGCACGAGCGCGAACATGTACGGCAGCCAGCCGAGCGGTAGCACGAACAGCAGCATGGTGGGCGGGTAGAGCCACGGCAGCGAGCCGTCCGCGGCATTCATCGTCGGAATCGCGAGTTTCTCGATCGCGAAGAGCGACGGGAAATGCCACGCGTCGATCGCGTGGCCGTGCGCGGCGAGCCGTGCAGCGCTCCAGATCGGCGCGAGATCCTGCGCGAGCGGCCCGGGCACGGACGTATGCGACCCGTGCACGCGTGCGAGGTACACGCAGAGGAACAGCAACTCGGTCAGCAGTACCGCTGCCGCATAGAGGCGTACCCGATCGCGATTGAGCCAGTGCGGGAACCGGCGCGGGCCGGCGATCGGCAGTTCCGGGTGTGCGTCGAGCACCGAATCGCCGTGCAGAAGGGAGCGCGGCGATCTCATCACGCATTCCCCGATGCAAGCGTCGAGCGCCGCACGACGACGAACAGGACGGCGAGCAGCACGACCGGGCCGATCTGCGGCAGCTTCGTGATCCGGTTGAATATCTCGAATATGGGCAGCAGCCACGCGAGCACGATCACGATCTGGTCGCCCGGCAGCCAGCCTTCGTCGAGCCCGTGGGCGATCACGCAGATGAACGCGATGCCGAGCCACGCGAGTTCGTAATGCCAAAGATAGGGGGTCGTCAACAGCGTGGCGATCACCAGCGCCGCGCCGCGCAGCCGAATGTCGGCCGTGCGACGCCACACCTGGACGGCGGCGGCGATTGCGAGCAGCCCGACGGCGGCCTGGGCGGCGAGCGAGACCGGAATCGATGCGCCCGCAAGCCGCAGCGCCGCGAACGTCGTGGGCGAAACGAACCAGTAGGCAGGAAGGGTGAAATGCATGCCGCGCACGATCGACATTGCCTGAGCCAGGCCGTGCAGGGAACTGGTGCCGGTCAGCGCAATGCCGGCCAGGGTGAACAGCACCGTGGTGATCGCTGCCGACGCGAAGGTGCGCCACGAGCGGGTCGCGACCAGCACGAACGGAAACACCACCGCAAGCTGCGGCTTGATGGCGAGCAGCCCGATCAGCACGCCGGCGACGATCGGGCGTCGGCCGAGGAAATGCAGCGCGAATGCGGCGATGCCGGCGGTCAGGATGCTGTTCTGCCCGTACAGGACGGACGCGAACACGCCCGAGTAGGCGAGCACGACGAGCGCGGCGGCGCGCGGAGCGGGCAGGTGCGCACGCAGACCCGACAGTCGCAGGACTGCGTACGCATAGCATAAAAGACTGCCCGCAAAAAAGAGGAAATACGCGGGCAGGAAAGGCACGAGGGCGACCGGCGCGATGAACAGCAGCATCGTCGGCGGATAAAGCCATGGCAGCGACTGGTGGCCAATGTAGGCACCGAATTGCGCGACCTCGGCATGGGAGAAGAGGACCGGATCGTAGATCGCGGCGGCATGGCCTTGCAGCACGAGCTGCGACGCGGTCCAGAAGACGGAGAAGTCGACACCCGGCCGTGCGGTGGTCTGTGACGTGAAGGCATCCGTCACGAAGCCCCAGGTGATCAGGAATCCAACACACAGCATCAGCATGATGCAGCTGTACGGAATGATCCGGTCGGCTGTCAGCCATTGAGCACAGCGTTTGGCGCGATAGCGCACTCCACGATTGGCTGTGTACATGATGCCCCGTTTGCGGTGAAGGCTGCTTCTCTGCCGCAGCCTTTTTGTGTTGCTGTGTATCCGGATCGAATCGCGTTCGATGGCGCTGTCCGGTGAATGCATTGTTGGAGAAAAAATCGCGTGACGCAAACCGCGGGCTGAATCGCGAGATATCGATTCGGCAGCGACAGCGCGGAAAACCGGGTTTTCACGTCTGAGAAAACCGTAGTGGCGCAAATGATGTTTCTCGCTTGAAACATTCCGGGTTTTTCGCCGGTCCGGCGGTGTGCGGAATTCGTGTCCGGCGACGGCCTGCATGGATTCGGGAAAATCCCGAGAAAATTTTTGGGTGCCCTTGCACAGCACGGCGGCGCCCCGCCGGCATCCCGGGCCGGCCTGCATGCGTATATCAAATCTGAAACATTTTGTGCAGCGCGCCGAAACACGACTGACGGGGGGATCGCCGGAACCCTTGCTGCGTCTGGATTTCCTTCTGGCTGGCCTGCTCTTTGCGTCAAGGTCCGCACGAAAGTCGACGACGTGATGAACGACCGGTTGAAGCAACAGGCTGACAAGACCGGACTCAATCACCTGCGGAAAGCAACGGATCGAGGGCGCGTCGGGGAATACGCCGCTCAGGCCGTGAAAACCGCCGGAAACGTCGACCGAGCGAATAGGCGACGGCATCGTCCGCGCAACAAGAATCACATGACAGCATTTGGGGAATAAAAATGAAAGACCAGAGCACGTCGCGGCTCGCATGCCGCGAAGCATATCCGCAGCAGCATCGACGCGCTTGCGTCATCCGTTCAATCCGTATCCATGCACGGGGCGGTCGTTGCGCCGTTCTCGCTCTGCTCGATCGCGCCATTCGCCAGATCGCAGCGCGCATGGATATCGCACGCATCAGCCCACCGACAATCGTTCGCCCGGCCAGGCTCGTACCCTGCCGTGTCCGTCGCTGAGCGCCGCATCCGAATCCATTTGTTGTGCCGTTGTGCCGGTAGTGCCAGCTCCCCGCGTCGATACCCGACAACGGGATTTCAATAGTAGTGCGAAAGGAGATTAGCCATGTCCACGTTCATCCAGAAAGTCCGCGGTTTCGTCCAAGACGAGCAAGGTGTGACGGCCATCGAATACGGCCTGATCGCCGCGCTGATCGCAGTCGGCCTCGTTGCAGCATTGACGCTGGTCGGAAACGATCTCAAGACCGTGTTCAACACGATCGCAGACGACCTCAACGCGGCCATCTGAATGGCGGGGCGGCGAACGGTGAGTCCGGCCCGTTCGTCGTCATCCCGTCGCTCGATCAGGGCCGGACACCCAACCAACGGATGTCGAATGAACCGAACGGCGGATGACTCGGCCGGTGCACTGCTCGAGTCTCCCCCGCTCTCTTGATCAACCGAATCGGAGGTCGTCATGCGGACCAGGGGATGTGCGGTAGCGGTATCGCGATGGATCGCCGACGAGCAGGGGGTGACGTCGATCGAATATGCGCTGATCGCGGCAGTATTCGCCACCATCGTGCTGGGAAGCGTGGTCGTACTGAAGGGTTCGCTTGAAGACATGTACAACGCGATCGCGTCGATCGTGACCGATGCGGTCAATACCGCACTGGGTCAGTGATCCTGATCATTACATCCCGTCGAGGTTCGCCATGTTGCCTGCTGCGCTGCCTTACCCGGTCCCGTTGTGCGTGACGCTGCTCGTCGTCGTCGCGGCCAGCACGGACATCACGAGCCGACGCATCCCGAACCGGCTCGTCGTGATCGGGCTGGCCGGTGCGCTGGTTGCCCAGTGCGCGCTGCACGGCGTCCAGGCGGGTGCGCTCGCATGGCTTGCCGGCGCCGCGACCGGCTTCGGCCTGCTGCTGCCGTTCTATCTGCTGCGCGGGATGGCCGCAGGCGACGTGAAGCTGATGCTCGCGATCGGCGCGTGGGTCGGCGCCCAGATGACGTTCTACATCGTGCTGGCCGCCTTTCTGGCCGGCGGGATCGGCGCGATCGGTTTCGCGCTGCTGCGCGGACGCGTGCGCCAGATGTGGGCGAACGTCGTGGCGCTGATCGCGCGTCGCGCGTCCGGGGCGCGTGCAGGGGCAACCGACGGCCCCGTGGAGTTCGCGTCGGTCGGTGCGTTGCCGTATGGCGTGGCGATTGCCGCCGGCACGCTGGGCATGCTGTTCGTATCGTGCGCGTAGCGCGCCGAACCTGCAACGAGGATGGACCGAACATGAACACGAACCCCACCGAACCGAGACGCGACGCGCAGGTTGCACACCTGCCGCTTCCGTCGCCCATGCGGGAGGCGCACGCGAAGCCGGGCGCGCAACTGCCGGCGGCGCCGCGCTCGCTCGAGGAAACCGGACTGAGCCAGGCGTTCATCGCAGGGCTCGTGCTGAAGTCGACGCTGGTGCTCGGCCGCCCGTCCTACGGCGACCTGATCGAGCGTCACTGTCTCCCGCTCGCCGTGCTCGACGACATCTTCGCGTTCCTGGTGCGCGAGCATCTGGTCGAACTGACCCATCGCGGCAAGACGGACCTCGACGTGACGTTCCGCCTGACCGAGGCAGGCCGCCTGGCCGCGCTCGAAGAGCGCGCGCGCAGCAGCTACAGCGGCCCTGCGCCGGTGACGCTCGACGCGTATCTCGACTGCGTGTCCACCCATTCGGTGCGCAAGCTGCGCGTGGCCCAGAACGACGTGTGGGCCGTCTTCGACGGCGTCGTCATGGATACGGCGATCCTCGATTCGGCGGCCGCCGCGCTGAACTCCGGCCGTCCGCTTCTGATCTACGGCCCGGCCGGCAGCGGCAAGACGTTCCTCGCGGAGCGGCTCGGCGCGCTGATGGGCGGCCACGTGCCGGTGCCGTACGCCATTTGCGCCGCCGGCGAAGTGATCCAGATCTACGACCCGCTCGTGCATGTCGATGCGGCAGCGCAAGCGGACGGCCAATCGGTCGATCGCCGCTGGCGCCTGTGCGAGCGGCCGGTCGTGATGTCCGGCGGCGAGCTGACGCTCGACGAGCTCGACCTGCGCCGCGATGACGCGGCGGGCTTCTACCAGGCGCCGCCGCACATGAAGGCGAACATGGGCATGTACATCGTCGACGATCTCGGCCGCCAGCGTGTCGAGCCGCGCGACCTGCTCAACCGCTGGCTGCGCCCGCTCGATCGCGGCGTCGATTTCCTGACGCTCGAGTCCGGCAACCGCTTCGTGCTGCCGTTCGACGTCTGGCCGGTGTTCTCGAGCAACCTGGCGCCGGAGCAGTTCGCCGACGATGCATTCCTGCGCCGGCTCGGTTCCAAGCTTCACGTCGGCGCGTTGTCGATCGACCACTATCGCGCGGTGTTCGACGCCGCATGTGCGTCGCTCGGCCTGGTATCGACGCAGGACGCATTCGACTATCTGCTGCACCGGCTGCACCTGCCGACCGGCAAGGCCTATCTCGCATGCTTCCCGATGGATCTGCTGCGCCTCGTCGCCGCCGGCGCGCGGTATCGCGGCGATCCGCTCGAAGTGACGCACGACGCGCTGCACGACGCATGGGCCAGCTATTTCGGCACGGCGCCCGAGCGCGACGGCGTGTATCTGCCGCCTGCCGACCACGGCGGTCGCACGCACGTAACCGGTTGAGCCGTTTCTTTCACGATTCGTTGAGGAGCATTGCCATGAAAAACAGTCGAGCGCTCATGATGCTGATCGTCGCGATGGTCGCGGGGCTTGCCGCGGTCGTGTTCGCGTCCCGCTGGTTGATGAATACCTCCAGCAGCTCGATCACGTCGGTCGCGGTGGCGACCACCGACCTGAACCTGGGCGAGCCGCTCGGGCCGAACCAGATCCACATGGTGAGCTGGCCGTCGGGCAGCGTGCCGACCGGCGCGTTCACCGACACGAAGGAACTCGAAGGGCGCGTCGTGCGCACGAGCCTCGCCCGCGGCGAGCCGGTGATCGAGTCGAAGCTCGCGCCGGTCGGCACGAAGGGCGGGCTGTCCGCGGTGATCGCCGACGGCAGCCGCGCGATTACCGTGCGGGTGAACGACGTGGTCGGCGTCGCGGGCTTCGCGCTGCCGGGCAACTACGTCGACGTGATCGTCAACACGCAGGAACAGCAAGGCAAGACCGACGGGCAGAGCATCTCCAAGATCGTGCTCGAGCACATCCTCGTGCTGGCCGTCGCGCAGCAGGTCAGCCGCGACGACACCGCACCGAAGGTCGTCAACGCGGTGACGCTCGAAGTCACGCCCGACCAGGCCGAGCGCCTCGACCTCGCGCGTAGCGTCGGCACGCTGTCGCTCGTGCTGCGCAACCAGGTCGACCAGAAGACGCTGACCACCGACGGCGCGACCAAGCTCACGCTGCTCGGCAAGGCACCGGTACCCGAAGCGCCCGCACCCGCGCCGGTGAAGACCGTGCGCGTGCGTGTCGCATCCCATGCGGCACCGGGAGCACGCCGCGATTGCGTCGGCGTGCTGACCGGGGTACACGGCAGCGTCGAATGTTTCTGAATTCGTAGAACACATCCAGATAACCACATTAACCAGATCGGCCGCCGTCAGGGCACGGCGGCCTTGAAAGTCGACAACCGGCGCCTCGCCGGTCACTCGGGGGATCAGACGAAATGAAGATCAATCCGCAACATTCAGGTACCGGCCCGGTGCGCACGCGTATCGCACGGGGCGCGATGATGGCCGCGATCCTCTGTGCCGGAACGCTGACCGTATACAGCGCACTGGCCCAGGAAGCCGCCGAATCGGCCGCGCTGATGAAGGGCGGTGCAGCCGCGCCGGCGGCGGCCGCCAAGGGGCCGATGCAGATGACGATCAGCATGACGCCGACTCCGGCCGCCGCGCCCGCCGCGGCGCCGGGGCCGCTGCGCGGGCCGAACTGCGTGGGCGCGGTACGCGAGTCGACCAGCGTCAGCGTGCCGCTCGGCAAGTCGCTGCTGGTGCCGATGCCGGAGCCGGTCCGCAACCGGACCATCGGCAACCCGGCCGTCGCGCAGGCGACGATGGTGTCGCCGCAGACGCTGTACATCCTCGGGCTGTCGGTCGGCACGACCAACATGATCGTGCAGGGGCGCAGCGGTGCGTGCCGCGTGATCGACGTGGCGGTCGGCGCGGACGCCGGCGGCCTGCAGGCGTCGCTGATGCAGCTGATGCCGAACGAACACGACATTCACGTATCGACCGCCGCCGGCACGATCGTGCTGGCAGGCAACGTATCGAACTCGCAGGCCGCGCAGCAGGCGGTGCAGATCGCCCGTGCGTACAGCGACAGCGCCGGCGACGGCGGCGGCAAGGGCGCCGGCGTGCTGAACATGCTGGCCGTCACGTCGCCGCAGCAGGTGATGCTCGAGGTGAAGGTCGCCGAAGTGTCGAAGACGCTGATCAACCAGATGGGCAGCGCGTTCAACATCCAGGGCGGCTTCGGCTCGTGGAGCGGCGCGCTCGTCAGCAACCTGCTCGCGGGCGTCGCAAGCGGCGCGGTGTTCAACAAGGCGAACAACAGGCCGTTCAGCATCGCGGCCGATGTGCAGAATACCGACAACCTCGTCAAGATCCTCGCGGAGCCGAATCTCGTGACGATCAGCGGCCAGGAGGCGACGTTCCTCGCCGGCGGCAGGATCTTCATCCCGGTGCCGCAAAGCAGCGGCAATGGCACGTCGTCGATCACGCTGCAGGAGGAGGAATTCGGCGTCGCGCTGAAGTTCACGCCGACGGTGCTCGGGAACGGCCGGATCAGCCTGAAGGTCGCACCGGAAGTGTCCGAACTGTCGCAGACGGGCGTGACGCTGAGCGCGTCCAACATCGGCGGCACGTCGATCCTGCCGCTGATCACGACGCGGCGCGCGTCGACGACGGTCCAGATGGGCGACGGCGAGTCGTTCGCGATCGGCGGGCTGATCAAGGACAACGGGACCGGTGCGCTGAAGGCGATCCCGGGTGTCGGTGAAGTACCGGTGCTCGGCGCGTTGTTCCGCAGCACGTCGTTCCAGCAGGATCGCACCGAGCTGATCTTCGTGATCACGCCGCACCTGGTGAGGCCGCTGCAGACCGCCGACGTGCCGCTGCCGACCGACAGCTTCTCGAAGCCGAACGAGGCCGACGTGTATGCGACCGGCAACATGGAAGGCCGCAAGGGTGTCCGCCGGGCGGGCGCACAACCGGCGAGCGGCGCGATGGATGCACCGCAGACGCCGGCTCCCGCACCTGCTCCGGCGCCGCAATCGGCTGAGCCGGCCGCACCGGCCGCCGCACTGCCCGCACCGCGTGCGCCGCAGCCCGCCGATGCACCGGCGCCGGTGCCGGCGGAGCCGCAGAAGGCCGCGGCTGCCGACGCGGCTGGGACGGTGAGCGCCGAACCGGCGCCGGCCGCGCAGCCGCAAGAGCAACCGCAGTCGCAGCCGCAACAGCAGTCGCAGCCGCAGGCCGAAGCGGCCACCGCGGCTACCGCGGCGCGGATCGCGCGCATCGAAGCGGCTGCCGCGCGTCTCGCGGCCGCCGGCTCCGCCGCGCCGGCAAAACCCGCGCCGCGTTCGAAGCACGGCTTGCCGGCCGCCGCGCACGCGCAGATCGCGCGGGCGGGCACGGAACCCCAGTCCACCGATCGTTGAAGCCATTCAAGGGGAAGCTCATGAAATCCGCCTACCTCGTATTCGTGCGCCGCGCGGCGCTCGCCATCCCGCTCGCGTTCGCGCTCGCCGGCTGCATGTCGTCGACGCCGGTGTGGGACACCCGCTTCGGCGATTCGGTCCGCGCCGTCACGCAAGCCCAGATCATCGATCCGCATGCCGCCGAACACGCGGCATCGAACCCGGGGGTCAACGGCAGCGCCGCCGCGTCCGCACTCGACAACTACGACAAGTCGTTCAAGCAGCCCGAGCCGAAAGCCAATGCCTTCGTAATCGGGATCGGCAAGTCGGCGCAGTAACACACAGGCAAGCTCAGGGAGAACGCCATGTCCAGCGCAGCTCGTCATCCGAAACTCACGCGTCGCGGTATGCATCGCCAGCAAGGCGCCGTCGCGATCATCGTCGGTCTCGCACTGGCGGTGATGATCGGGTTCGTCGGTCTCGCGCTGGACCTCGGCAAGCTGTACGTCACGCGCAGCGAACTGCAGAACAGCGCCGACGCATGCGCGCTGTCCGCTGCGCGCGACCTTACATCGGCCATCAGCCTGCAGGTCTCGGAAGCGGACGGCATCGCAGCCGGCCACTCGAATTTCGCGTTCTTTCAGCAGAACGCGGTACAGATGCAGACGGATTCGAACGTCACGTTCAGCGATTCGCTGACCAATCCGTTCCTGACCAAGACGGCGGTTACGACGCCGGCGAACATCAAGTACGTGAAGTGCACCGCGCAGTTGAGCAATATCGCGCACTGGTTCATCGAGGTGCTCAACACGATTCCCGGCGTGCGGGTCGCGAACGCGGCCCAGGTCGCGGCGAGCGCGATCGCGACGGTCGGCGCCGGGCAGACGGCCTGCGCGATTCCGGTGTTCGTGTGCCGTGCGGCTGCCGCCGCGCCCTACAAGGTCGGCGACTGGATCTCGTCGCCGTCCGGCTCGTCGTCGACTTACGGGCCCGGCAACTTCGGCTGGGCGGCGCTCGACGGTTCGACGAACGAGACGACCATCGCCAGCGAACTGTCCGGCAATAGCTGCAACATCACGTCGCCGCCCGACCTCGGGTCGACGGGCCTGAAGTCCGCGTCGCTGCGTGCCTGGAACACCCGCTTCGGGATCTACACGAACGGCGCCAACGGCTCGAGCGGCCAGCCGGACTTCACCGGCTACGCGTACGTCGGCCCCAACTACGGGCCGCCGGGAACCGCGGGCATCGTCGGCGACGCATACACGCAGTTCGTGCTCGACCGCGCCAGCTTCAAGTCCTACCAGGGCGACGGCGCACCGCCCACCGGCAGCGGCATCTCGACCAACGGGACGGCGACGGCGAGCAATTACCAGACGTTCGGCGGCGACCGCCGGCTCGCGCTCGCACCGGAAGGCGACTGCTCGACGTTGTCGGGCAGCAGCAGCAAGCTTCACGTCACGCAGTGGGACTGCGTGCTGATGCTCGATCCGCTGCCGTTCAGCCCGGGCGCCGGCGGGGTGACGGCGCACCTCGAATACCTCGGCACGACGGCATCCGGCACGACGCCCTGCGCGACGCACGGCTTGCCGGGTACCGGAAGTTCGGCCGGCATCAAGGTGCCGATGCTCGTTCAATAGTGGAGACGCGATCATGAAAAGGCTCCCGATTCGCCGGTCACGCATGCGCGGTGTCGCCGCGGTCGAATTCGCGCTCGTGCTGATGCCGATGATCGTGCTCGCGACCGGCGTGGCCGAGTTCGGCCGCGCGATCTACCAGTACGAGACCCTCACCAAGGCGACGCGCAACGCGGCGCGCTACCTGTCGGTCTTTCTGCCGACCGACAGCGCGTATCCGCTCGCGGAGGCGCAGTGCCTGGTCGTGTACGGCAGCACCACGTGCGGCTCCGCCGGCACCGAGCTGGTGCCGGGGCTCACGACGTCGATGGTGATCGTCTGCGACGCCGCGCATTCGACCGATTGCGCCGATGCGTCCGACCCGCCGCAGTTCGCGAACCTGCCGACGTACGACTCGACCAACAACGCGGCAAGCGGCACGGCCACCGGCAGCATCAACGTCGTCGAGGTGAAGGTGAAGGGCTACCAGTACCAGCCGATTCCGGCCTACCCGGGGCTGTCCTCGATCACCTTCGGCAACATCGTCACCGTGATGAGGCAGGTGTCATGAACGCACGCCCCTTTCCGCTGTTGCGCCGGCGCACTCAACGCGGCGCGACGATCGTCGAGTTCGCGCTGATCGCATCGATCCTGATCATGCTGCTGATCGGCGTGTTCGAATTCGGGCGCGTGCTGTTCTACTGGAACACCGCGACCGAGGCGATCCGGCTCGGCGCACGCACGGCGATCGTCTGCGACGTGAACGCCGCCGGCGTCGTGAAGCGCGTGAAGTCGCTGATGCCGATGCTGTCGAACGCGAACGTGTCGGTGAGCTACACGCCGTCGGGCTGCGACGTGAGCTCCTGCTCGTTCGTGACGGTCAGCATCACCAACGTGACGGTCAGGACGATGATTCCGATCGCGAACGTCTCGATCACGATGCCGTCGTTCACCACGACGCTGTCGCGGGAAAGCCTGAATTCGTCGACGGGCGGCACGGCCTGTCAATAATCGAACCGACGAGGCACAGTCATGATCAATATCCTCGTAGCTGCCGACGATACCGCCAGGCTCACGCAGATCGCGCGCCTGGTCACCGAGAGCGGACACTATCGCGTGACGCGCGCGCACGGACGGCCGTCCCAGATCGAGCATCGAACCGACGGGCTCGATTCGTTCGACATCCTGCTGATCGACGGCGCGACGACCGACGCGGCCGAGCTGTCGGCGCTCGAGCGAATCTGCCGGCTGCACCCGGGCCTGACCGGTATCCTGGTGACCGCGGATGCGGCGCCGCACGTGCTGCTGGACGCGATGCGCGCCGGCGCGCGCGACGTGCTGCAGTGGCCGATCGACCCCGCGGCGCTCGCCCGCGCGCTCGAACGCGCGGCCGCGCAAAGCACGCGGCGCGACAGCGACGATACGCGCTTCGTGTCGTTCATGTCGTGCAAGGGCGGCGCGGGTACGAGCTTCGCCGCGAGCAACGTCGCGTACGAGATCGCCGAAGGCCACAAGCGCCGCGTGCTGCTGGTCGATCTGAACCAGCAGTTCGCGGATGCCGCGTTCCTCGTCAGCGACGAGACGCCGCCGTCGACGCTGCCGCAGCTGTGCGCGCAGATCGAACGGCTCGACGGCGCGTTTCTCGACGCGAGCGTCGCGCACGTGACGTCGACGTTTCACGTGCTCGCCGGCGCGGGCGACCCGGTCAAGGCCGCGGAGATGCGCGAGGACGCGCTCGAATGGATCCTCGGCGTCGCGGCGCCGCGTTACGACTTCGTGATCTTCGACATCGGGGTCAGCATCAATCCGCTGTCGATGATCGCGCTGGATCGCAGCGACCAGATCCAGCTCGTGCTGCAGCCCACGATGCCGCACGTGCGCGCGGGCCGCCGGTTGCTGGAGATTCTCGTGTCGCTCGGCTACCCGACCGACCAGTTGCGGCTGGTGGTGAACCGGATGACGCGAGCGAGCGAGCGGTCTCGTGCCGCGCTCGAGGAAGTGCTCGGGCTGCACGCCAGCAGCACGATACCCGACGACGCCGACACCGTGCGCGAAGCGCTCGACCAGGGGCATCCGGCCTCGCGCGTCGCGCGCGGCGCGGCGGTCACGCGTGCGTTGCAGGCCTGTGCGAAGCAGATCGTCGAAGGGGACGTGCGGACCAGGCACGGCACGTCCAGCAGCGAACCGTTGATGTCCCGGCTGTTCGGCCGCAAGGCCACGCCGAAGCTCAAGTCCATGTGAATCTTGCGGGGAAACCATCATGTCATTGCGCGAACAGATGTCCTTGTACCGGACGCAGCCGCAGGCGGCGGGCACCGAACCGGCAGGTGCGACGCATTCGTCGGTACGCAACGCCTACCAGAAGCTGCGCCGCGAAATTCACCTGGCGGTGCTCGAACGCGTCGAGCTGGAGCGTCTGTCGCGCCTGCCGCAGGAACAGGTCCGGCAGGAAATCTCGGCGCTGATCTCGCGCATCCTTGACGAGGAGCGCCTGCCCGCGAACGACATCGAGCGGCGCCAGCTCGCGATCGACGTGTACGACGAGATGTTCGGTTTCGGCCCGCTCGAGGCGCTGCTGCGCGACCCCGGCATCTCCGACATCCTCGTGAACACGTACCGGCAGGTCTACGTCGAGCGTGCCGGCCAGCTCGAGCTGACCGACGTGACGTTCTACGACGACGCGCACCTGATGAAGGTGATCGAGAAGATCGTGTCGCGGGTCGGGCGCCGCATCGACGAATCGACTCCGATGGTCGATGCGCGTCTGCCGGACGGCTCGCGCGTGAACGCGATCATTCCGCCGTCGGCGATCGACGGGCCGCTGATGTCGATCCGGCGCTTCGCGGTCAACCCGCTGAAGATGGACGACCTCGTGAGTTACCAGAGCCTCACGCCGCCGATGGCGGAACTGCTCGATGCGCTGGCCCAGGCGAAAGTGAACGTGCTCGTGTCGGGCGGCACCGGCAGCGGCAAGACGACGCTGCTCAACATCCTGTCGGGCTTCATTCCGCGTTCGGAACGGATCGTGACGATCGAGGATGCGGCCGAGCTGCAACTGCAGCAGCCGCACGTGCTGCGGCTCGAAACGCGGCCGCCGAACATCGAGGGCAAGGGCGAGATCACGCAACGCACGCTCGTGCGCAATGCGCTGCGGATGCGGCCGGACCGGATCATTCTCGGCGAAGTGCGCGGCGCGGAAGCGCTCGACATGCTCAATGCGATGAACACCGGCCACGAAGGCTCGCTCGCGACGATCCACGCGAACACGCCGCGCGATGCGCTCACGCGGCTCGAGAACATGATCAGCGTCGGCGGCCTGACGCTGCCGCCGAAGACGATGCGCCAGCAGATCGCGTCGGCGATCTCGGTGGTGGTTCAGGCCACCCGGCTCACCGACGGCAAGCGCAAGATCGTCAGCATCCAGGAGCTGACCGGGATGGAGGGCGACATCATCAACATGCAGGAGATCTTCACGTTCAAGCGCACCGGCATGGATCGCGACGGCACGGTGCGCGGACACTTCTGCGCGACCGGCGTGCGGCCGAAGTTCGCCGAGCGGCTGCAGGCGTTCGGCATCAACCTGCCGGATTCGCTGTACGACCCGGCGCAGCGTTACGAGACGAAGTGACGACGCGCGGTCGTCTGATTCCGGGGAGGCCTCATGGACTCGATCTTTTACGGTTTTGTGATTCTCACCTTCGTCGCGGTCGTGCTCGCGATCGAGGGCGTCTATCAATGGTGGAACACGCGCCACGGTGCCGCGGCGCGCCGGATAGAATCGCGCCTGCGCGCGATGTCGGCCGGCGGCAGCGTGCAGCAGGAGCGGCTGTCGATTCTCAAGAAGCGGATGCTCGACGAGTCGAAGCCGTTCGACCGGCTGTTGTTGCGCATGCCGCGCGTGCAGTCGCTGGACCTCCTGCTGCAGCAGTCCGGGCTCGACTGGACGGTCGCGAAACTGGTCACGCTCTGCGCCGCGTTCCCGGTGGCGACGATGCTGGCCCTGACCCTGACCGTGTTGCCGCTGATCGTCGTGGTGCCGATTGCGCTGCTGACCGCATGCATCCCGGCAATGTACGTGATGCGGCACCGCAACCGGCGGATGCTCAAGCTCGAGCGCCAGCTGCCGGATGTCTGCGACATGATCGCGCGCGCGCTACGCTCCGGCCACTCGTTTACGAGCGCGCTCGGGATGGTCGGCGAGGAGTTTCCCGATCCGATGGGCAGTGAATTCAGGATCACGTTCGACGAGATCAATTACGGCGTATCGCTGCACGATGCGCTGGTGAACCTCGCCACGCGCGTGCCGGCCCATGACCTGCGCTACTTCGTGATCGCGGTGCTGATCCAGCGCGAGACCGGCGGCAACCTGGCCGAACTGCTCGACAGCATCGCGTCGCTGGTGCGCGAACGCTTCAAGCTGTTCGACAAGGTCCGCGTGCTGTCCGCGGAAGGGCGGTTGTCGGCCTGGATCCTCGGCCTGCTGCCGTTCGGTACCGCGGGCATGATGGCGGTGTTGAACCGCGAGTTCCTGTCGGTGCTCTGGGAGGATCCGGCCGGCATCAAGATGGTTGGCGTGATGCTCGGGTCGATGGCATTCGGCCTGCTGTGGATTCGCCGCATCATCCGCATTCGCGTCTGACGCGTGTCCCGGGCTTCACGAACCGAATCGAGGCTGTCATGCAAAACCTGAGCGTAGTACATACCGTGATGCTGGCCGGCTTGTTCCTTTTCGTCGCCGGCGGCGTGCTGGTCGCGATGCTGCTGTTCGCGCCGCGCAACATGGAGCGCCGGATCCAGCAGGCGAGCGGAGCGAGCGTGGGCATCGGCACCGGTGCGAACGACGGCGGCGGGCAAACATCGCACTGGGTCGCGAAACTCGTCGAACTGTCGAAACCGATTTCCCGGCTGTCGCTGCCGCAGGAGGGCTGGGAGAACTCGCCGCTGCGGATCCGGCTGATGAATGCCGGCTGGCGCGATGCGAACGCGGGCGCGCTTTACTTCGCGGCGAAGACGGTACTCGCGCTGGCGCTGCCGGGCGCTGCGCTGCTGGCGCTCGCCACGACCCGCCTCGCGGGTCAACGCATGCTGCTGTCGTTCCTCCTCGTGGCGCTCGCCGGGATCGGCTACTACGTGCCGAACGTGATCCTCCGGCGCCGGATCGCGAAGCGTCAGCAGGTGATCTTCGAGGACTTCCCGGATGCGCTCGACTTGCTGACCGTATGCGTCGAAGCAGGGCTCGGGCTCGATGCAGCGCTGATGAGGGTGAGCGAGGAGCTGCGCTTTCGCAGCGAAGTGGTCGCGGGCGAACTCGACTTGCTGCTGCTCGAGATGCGTTCCGGGTTCACGAAGGATACCGCGCTGCGCAACCTGGCGCTGCGGACCGGCGTCGAGGACATCGAATCGTTCTGCGCGATGCTGATCCAGGCCGATCGCTTCGGCACGAGCATCGCGGAATCGCTGCGCGTGCTTTCGGACATGCTGCGCACGCGGCGGCGGATGCGCGCGGAGGAGCGGGCCGCGAAGATCGCGCTGAAGCTACTGTTCCCGCTGATCTTCTGCATCTTCCCGGCGCTGATGTGCGTGTTGCTCGGGCCGGCAATGATTCACGTGTATCGCGTGCTGCTGCCGACCTTCACCAGCATCGGGCAGTAAGCGGCGGCGGGGGCCGCGCGAACCGGATGTGCGTGCCGGCCCGGCATCGTCGGCCGGCACGGTCACCGTCTTCATGGGAGGCTCCTTCTCCCCCCGGGCGGCGCCGCGAGACAGGTCGATCATAGCGGCGTCAACGCAACCCGGACCCATGGTCGGCCATGGACGCAGCCGTAGTCCACTGCCCGCGCGGGTGGCCCCCTACGGCTTCCCCTCAAGGCCGCCCCTCGCTCGGCACATCGGCCGCCTTGCTGAGCTCGCCCATGATGATCCGTGCGATCTCGTTGGCCGGTGCGCGTCCGTCCGGGCCGGACGCCGTGTTCGCCCACGTGACGATCGTCGTCTTCGTTGCCGGATCGTAGCCCGCGAACGTATTGAAACCCGGTATTTCCCCGGTGTGCCCGTAGAACGTGCCGAACTTCGCGAGCCCCATGCAGTAGCTCGCCGACGCCGGATTCGACGGATCGATCGGCGTGCAGCTCGCGAGGCGTTGCGCCTGCAGGTCCGCATTCAGGTAGCCGCCGCCGACCATCCGCTGCACGTACGCACCCAGTTCGGCCGCGGTCGAGATGCCGGAGCCGGCCGTCCATGCCCACGACGTATTGACCGTCGTCACGTCGGCCGGCTGCAGCGTGCCGTTCTTCGCGGCGGCCTGGCGCGCGGGAGACAGCGCGTCGCCGTCGATCGTCTCCACGTTGGTGCCCCATTGATAACCGCGCGGCGCCGGCGCGGGCAGCGCCGTGTTGTCCTGCGGCGGCAGCGATGTCTCGGTCAGCCCGAGCGGCGCGAACAGCCGCGTCCGGATCGCATCGGCGGCGCTCATGCCGGTGCGCTGCTCGATGATCAGGCCGAGCAGCACCGTATTCGTGTTCGAGTAGCGAAAATCCGCGCCCGGCGCGAAATAGACGGGCTGGTTCTCCGCGATACCCAGCAGTTCGTCGACGGTCCACACCTTGTCCGGCTGCGTGTCGAGCGACTGGTTGAACGCAAGGCTGGTCGAGTAGTTGTAGAGACCGCTGCGCATCGTCAGCAACTGCTCGATCGTGATCGTGTCGCCGTTCGGCACGTTCGCGACGTACTGGCTGACATGATCGGTCAGGCGCAGCCTGCCTTCCTGCACGAGTTGCAGGATCACGGTGCCCGTCCACGTCTTCGTCACGCTGCCGATGCGAAAGTGCGCGTTCGTCGGGATCGGCGAGTTCGTGCCGCGCACGGCCGTGCCGAACGACGCGAGCCAGTTGCCTTGCGGCGACTGCACGTAGACGACCGCGCCGGGCGTCATCGTGCTCGCGAGCAGCGCATTGATCTGCGGGCGTGCCTGGGTGGCGTAGGCAGGCTCGTCGCTGTTCAGCGAGCTGTCGCCGCCGCAGGCGGAAACGGCGATGCCGACGGCCAGCGCCGGTGCAACCGTCGCCAGGTGATGCACCAGCCGCTGCGCGGCGCGCGGGTAAAGCCGGGGAGGAGCAGAGGTCGCCATCGCGTATTCCCTTCCTTGTTGTGTTTCAGTGGTCTCCTTGCCATCCCCGAAACTATAGGACACGCAACCGGGCTCCGAAGGTGCGCGATGCATTCGTCATACGATATCGGCCGGCAAGGCCGGCCTGGTTTGCGCGTCACTGAAAATGATGCACGTACCGCAATACCATCCGCGAACCTTGCGGCCGATTGCGCGCAAGGACCTCGAAGTACGCGTTGAACATCAGGTGATCCTGCGGCGAGAAACTGACCATCGCGCCGGGCCCGATCGCGAGCACGGCTTCCCGTGTGCCGGACACGTCCTGCCCGTTCACTTTCATGTCGGTGGTCTGGCGCAGCCAGTAGCCGTTGAGCCCCAAACGTAGTCCGGGCCGCACTTCGTACTCGGTCGCGAAGTTCGCATGAACGGCCTGGCCGGCCTGCGTCGACGTCACGTCGGGGCCGAGCGCGGTCGCCGGCTCGTGATTGGTCGCATTCCACAGATAGTGCAGGCGCCACGACACGGTCCACTTCGGCGTGACCCAGAACGTCGCGGCCCAGTACGGATCGAACGACCAGAAATGGCTGCCCGGATTGATCGCCCGCGCCGGGTCGTATGCGCCGGTCGGCGCGATGAACTGGAATTCCACCCGCTGCGCGAAGCGCGGCCCCTGCGGGCCCATCACCGGATCGAACTGGATGAACGGGCCGATCAGCAGGTCGCCGAACCCGGCCCGCGAATTCAGCGCGACGTTGCCGATTCCGTCGTTCGTGTGCACGGACGCCACCCACGGCAGGATCACGTCGAGCCCCGGATGCATGCCGCCGAACGCCAGCGGCGACTGGTAGACGAGCTGGCTCAGCCCCGCGAACAGGTCGATGTCCTGCTTCGGCAGCCCGACCTTGTTGCCGGCATTGTCGTTGACGCGTTCGGCCGTGTAGTACTCGAGATACTGCGTGCCGTACCAGCCGGCGCCGGCCGGCGGCATCCCGTCGAGGAAGCTGGTCATCCCCAGGTTGACCGATGGCAGGTCGGTCGCATGCGCCGGCACGTGCCCGGTCAGGCCGAAGCACACGAGGCCTGCGATCGCAAGCAGGCGAGAGCCGCATTTCATCATCACCACCTCCTGAATATTTTTTTGTATAACTAATCAATCGGCACGAGAAAGATCGGGGTGTGCCGAGATCGCGCGATACTGGCCCGCATGGAACACGAGCGGTGCATGGCCGAACGCATCGAATGCCTCGATCTGGCCGATGAACAGCAGGTGGTCGCCGCCTTCGTAATGGCCGACATGGCGGCACACGAAACGCGCGCTTGCGCCGTCGAGACAGGGCACGCCGCCCGCATCGGCATCCACGTGCGGCACGCCGTCGAACTTGTCGGCGCTCGGCGTCGCGAAACGGCGCGACAGTTCGATCTGGTCGTGCGCGAGGATATTGATCGCGAAGTGCGTGGCCGCGACGAAATCCGGACGGCTCGGCGCGACCTTGCGCAGGCTCCACAGCACGAGCGGCGGATCGAGCGACAGCGACGAGAACGAATTGGCGGTGAGGCCGACCTTGCGCCCGTCCGGCGCGCGCGTGGTGATCACGGTGACGCCGGTCGGAAACTGCCCGAACGCGGCGCGCAATTGCTGCGGGTCGAGGCCCGGATTGCCGGAAGCGGTGGCGTTCATGTCGCTTACTCCGAACGGGCGGCGTGTTCGCGGATCAGCGCGGCGCAGGCCGCCGGCTCGAACCACCACGGCGCGAACCGGCGCGGATCGTCGAAGCCGTCGACGATCGTCGCGGCGAGCGACGGCAGCTGGCCGGCGGCGCCGAGCAGCTCGAGGATGTGCGGCGGCGGCGGCGTGAGCAGCGAGTTGGTCCAGCGCACGACGTGCTGTGCGTAGGCCCAGTAGCGTTCGAACGTGTCGTGCATCCAGGCTTCGTCGAACGGCTCGGCTTCGCGTGCGAGGATCGCGTCGCCGTACACCTTCGCGCATTTCGCCGCATTGTTCGAACCCTGACCGGTGATCGGATCGTTGACGACCACCGCGTCGGCCATGCCGAACACGGTGCGGCCCGACGGCAGGCGGAAGAACGGCTTGCGCACGGTCGGCGTGAAGCGCCCGGACAGCGTGCCGTTCGGATCGGTCAGCGCAACGTCGCGGCAGCGCTCGAATTCCCACGGCACGTACTGCTGCAGGAACGACAGGCTGCGGTCGAGATGCTGCTCGGGCGTCTTCACGTCGGCCCAGCAGTCGAGCGGGCCGCCGGGGATCCCTTCGAACACCATGATTTCGCACGGGCCCGTCGTGGTCAGCGCCGGAAACACGAAGTATTCGCCGATCCCGGGCAGCAGGTTGAAGCGCACGCGCGAATACGGCTCGCTAGGCGTCATGCCCGTCACGTAGGTGAGGGCCAGCGCGCGTTGCGGGCGCTCGAACGCGCTGCGTGCGTCGTCGCGGCCGAGCAGGTTCACGATTTCGCCCTTGCCGGCCGCGAGCAGCACGAGATCGTGGCTGCGTGCGAGCGCCTCGAGCTCCGGCACGCCGACGTCGCAGATGCGCACATCGGCACCGCGGCGCCGGATCGCGTCGAGCCAGTCGGCCATCTTCACGCGCTGGTCGACCGATTGCGCGTAGCGGGTCAGCCGCGACGACCAGTCGATCGCCTTGCGGCCGTTGCCTTGCGGATGCGGCACCGCGATGCCGATGCCGTCGATGGACGGGCACGCTTCTTCCCAGGCGTTCAGGCCGAGATCGCGTTCGATCTGAAGTGCGGTATGGAACATGCACTGGCTCGACATGACCTTGCCGGCGCGAATCTGTTGCGCGTCGCGATTGGTCGCGAGCGTGACGTGATAACCCTGGTCGAGCAGCGTGAAGGCGAGTTGCAGGCCGGACTGGCCGGCGCCGACGATAGCGATGCGTTTCATGATGCAATCCTTTGCATGACGAATTAAATGGAATGAAATCTGGGCGGGAAGGAACGGCCGGCGGTTATTCGGCCAGCCGCGGAATCGCCGGTACCGCCTGCTCGGGGCCCATCGCGGAGTAGCCGCCGTCCACCGCGTAGTCGGCGCCCGTCACGAAGCTTGCCGCATCGCTGCACAGGAACGTGACGACCTGCGCGACTTCCGACGGATCGCCCACGCGCCCGAGCAGATGAAATGGCGCGGCCACGCGATCGGTCTTCGCGCGGTCGCCGTGCGTGAGCTCGTCCATCACGCGCGACCACGTCCAGCCCGGCGACACCGAGTTGACGCGAATCCGGTCGGCGGCGAGATCCATCGCCATGCTGCGCGTGAGCTGGCGCATCGCGGCCTTGGATGTGGGATAGAGCCAGCGGCCGGTCTGCGCGCATTGCGCGGAAATCGAGCTGAAGTTCACGATCGCGCCGCCGCCGCGCCGGGTCAGGTAGGGATGAACGACCTTCACGAGCATCGCGGCCGAGACGACGTTGACGTCCATCGCCGCGAGCCAGTCGTTGCGCGTGGCCTGGATGCCGTTGTCGACGTAGCTGCACGCGAGGTTGATCAGCAGGTCGATCGAGCCGAAGCGTTCGGCGACGGCCGATACCGCGCGCTCGATCGCGCGGTCGTCGGTGATGTCGGTCGCGATGAACGTGCCGCGTTCGCCGAGCGTAGCGGCGACGCGCGCGCCGTTCTCCGCGTCGAGATCGAGGATCGCGACGCACGCGCCGGCGCGGCTCAGGTCCTGTGCGACGGCGGCGCCGATCAGCGTGGCGCCGCCGGTGACGATCGCGACTTTGCCAGCAAGGGCAGTCATGGGGAGTCTCCTGGAATGATTGAGCGCAGGCGGCGCGCGTTCGACGTGCCGCCCGGGTATCCGTCGATTACGCGCTGTCGCGCCAGCGCTGCATCAGGCCGTTGGACGGCACGGTTTCGTCGAGCAGCTTGCGCGCCGTTTCGACACCGGCGACGGGCAGCCCGGCCGCGTCGAGCAGGCCGACCTGCACGAGCACGCTCGCCTGGTCCCAATAGATGTGCTCGTGATACAGCTTGTCGCCGCGGAACTTGACGATCGCGACGAGCGGGATCTCGACGCGCTTGCCGGTCGGCGCGACGCCGGGCAGCATCCAGTCGATCTCGGTCGTGTGCGTGAAGCAGAACAGCAGTTCGTCGACGATCTGGCTCGCGCCGATCGTGCGCGAGATCGGCGTGATCGTGGTGTCTGGCGGGTTCGCATGCACGAAGTGATGCGTGTAGAAGCGCTTGAGTTCGTCGTAGCCGACGCCGCCCGTCAGTGTCGGAATATGGTTCACGTAAGGTTGCGCGACCATCGTGTCCATCGTCGCGTCGACGTTGCGCGTGTCGAATTCGTGCCGGAGATGTTCTTCCCACAGCGCGGACAGGTCGTAGCGCGGGCCGAGCGCCGCGCGGAACGCGGCGATCGCGCGCTGATGCGCCATCACCGCGGCCGCCTTGTCGAAATGATCGCCGCCGACGCGTGCGAACGCATGATCGACGCCAGGGTAGACGTACACTTCCACGCCGTCGCGCCCCGCGAGCGCCGCGGCGATGCGTTGCTGCGCGTCGGGCGGACAGAAGCGGTCCTGCGCGGGGATCTGCAGCACGAGCCGGCCGCGCAGATGAGCGGCCTCGTCGAGCGCATGCTCGATGCCCACGCCGTAATAGCTGACCGCGGCGGCCACGTCCGACAAGCGGCACGCGGCGAGATACGCGAGCTTGCCGCCGAGGCAGTAGCCGAGCACGCCGGCCTGGCCCGTGCATTCCGGCCGTTGCGTGAGCACGGCCAGCGCGGCGGCGATGTCCTCGACGCCCTTGTTTTCGTCGTATTCGCGGTACAGCGCCATCGCGCGCTCGAAGTCGGCGGCGGTGTAACCGAGTTCGATGCCGGGCGCCTGGCGCCAGAACAGGTCCGGCACGAGCACCGTGTAGCCTTCTTCGGCGTAGTAATCGGCCACGTCGCGCATCGTCGCGTTCGCGCCGAAGATTTCGTGGCACAGCACGATGCCGGGCCCCGTGCCGCCGGCCGGCGTGCTCAGGTACGCGCGAAACGCGCCGCCGTCCGGCGACGGGATCTCGATGTGTCGTCCTTGCATGTGTCTCTCCATTCTGTTCGTGACTGGCATGGGCCCAGTATTGGCGGACGAAACGCGCGCTTCTATCCGCTTTCTTCGGCCGGTATCCGCGAATTCCGGAAACCTGCGGACCGGCCCGCCGCAGCGGGGCCGGGCACGGCGCTCTGCGGGTTTGTGCGGATGCGGAAGCGCCGCACAGTTTTCTACGATGCGCGAACGGTCCGCTTCTTGCATCGGGTGCGCAGGGCTTGCGTAGTGTAGCGAGGCGGACTGTCCGGATACTCCGGCCGCTATCCGGATCGTGCGACGGGATTCCCCGGAATCGGGAACGCGTGCACAGCGCAAGTGCGATCGAGCACGACGGGAGAACTTCGATGGGGCAATTTTCCGGAGCGGGCTGGCTGGGTGACGCCGCCTGTTTCAATCACGACACGCTGCTGCTGCAGTCGGATGACGTCGACGAGGTGCGCGCGCGGGTAGCGGACGTGTTCAAGCCGCACCGGCTCACACCGACCGGCGATTCGCGCGCGCTGCACAGCCGCATGCACCATGCTCGCTGGGGCAACCTGTCGCTGAATCTGCTCGACTACGGTGGCGAGGTGTCCATCGAACCGGGGCCGCTCGAGCACTTCTATCTGTTGCAGATGCCGCTGCGCGGCGACGCCGAGATCGAGTGCGGCGCGACGCGCTTCGTGTCGTCGCCCGACACCGCGTCGCTGCTGTCGCCGACGCTGTCGCTCAGGATGCGGTGGGGCGAGGCGTGCCCGCAAGTGATCCTGCGGATCGAGCGCGAGGTGATGGAGCGGCATGCGCAGCGGCATTTCGGCGACGAGCGGCGCGCGCCGGTGGAGTTCGAGCCGGAATTCAGCCTGTCGTCGCAGCAGGGCGCGTGCCTCGCACAGATGCTGCCGATGCTGGCCGACGCGATCGCGACGGACGGGCATCCGCTGCGCCATCCGCTCGCGTTCGAGCAACTCGAATCGACGCTGCTCAACCTGTTGCTGTACGGCCACCCGAACACCGCGCGCAACGGCACGCGCCACGCGCCGGCGCCGCTCGCGCCGTTCTACGTGCGGCGCGTCGAGGAATACATCCGCGCGCATCTCGACGAGCCGCTGACGATCGAACGGCTCGCCGAACTCGCGGGCGTCAGCCCGAGCACGCTGTTCGCCGGGTTCCGCAATCGCCACGGCATCACGCCGATGGCATTCGTGCGCCAGTTGCGGATGCAACGTGTGCGCGACGAACTGCTCGACGATGCGACACCGGGGCTCGCGTCGGTGACGGACATCGCGCTGAAATGGGGCTTCGCGCACCTCGGACGGTTCGCGATCGACTACAAGCGCGCGTTCGGGGAATCGCCGTCGGCCACGCTCCGGATGCGGCGCGTGCGGTGCTGACGGGGCAGCCGCGACACAGGCTCGCGGTCGAAAGCCGAGTCGCGCGCCGGTGTGGGCTCTCAGAAAAGATGTCATTGGCACCCTATATAAATCAATGGCTTGGACATCTTTTTTGAGACGATCACATGCTCACCGTCTCAGAAAGGGTGTCCTTGGGCACGGAAATTCTCAGAAAAGTTGTCCTTGGAAGCATCGGTTGCCTGCGTTCGCGCATTCCGTTGGAACCGAGCGGTGAATGCCGTCGATCAAATCTGCACCAAATCCCGACCGAAACCTGTCCACCTCATCAGTCCCAGCTAAGGCCTGCGCCCCAGATCCTTGGATATGGGGCGCGACCGATAAGGTGGAGGTCGAGCGTACCTTCCCCAGGATCGTGCATGTGGAGGCGGTTCGTCCGCGCGGCGTGGCGCAGGACTTG
>NZ_QTPV01000039.1:0-76649 GCF_003857985.1 Burkholderia sp. Bp9090 | reverse complement strand
CGCAGAACTGCGTGCACTGCAAGACCTGCGACATCAAGGACCCGACGCAGAACATCGTGTGGGTCACGCCGGAAGGCAGCGGCGGGCCGAATTACCCAAGCATGTAACGTTGAGAACGCCCGCTTTCATGCAGACATTTCGCTCTCCGAGGCCTTGAATACCGAGCCAGCCTTGCCCGGAGTCATTGCCTGCTCTTCCAGCAAACGTGCCGCTGCCGCCGACTGTTCGCCAAGAGCCCCATTCTGCCGCGCGACGGCCTGATCGACTGGTTCGATCCCGCGGCTCGGCTCGTCCGACACAGCGGCGATCTCGCCGACGATATCGGACACCGGCCTGATCGCCTGCTTGACGCGTCCCATCGTCGCGCCGACGTCCGTCGCCTGCGTCGCGCCGTCCAGGATCAGGGCAACAGAAGTGCTGACCAGTTCCTCGATTTCTTTCGGAGCCGAAGCCGAGGACTGTGCCGGACCGTGCACTTCGCTCGCCACCACGGCGAATCCGCGCCCCTGCTCGCCAGCGCGGGCAGCCTCCACGACAGCGTCATTCGTTCGCCATCGTCTTCATCGCGAGGCAAATCGCAACGACGTGCAGCGTTACCCGGGCGGGTATCGCGTGCCGGCGAGTTCGCCCGCATCGACGATGCGTGTGTCCCATGCGATCGCGCGCGAGTCCGGCGTTTCTGGACGACCACGTATCCATGTCGGCGCGCCCTCTTTCAGTCAAACGAACCGGCGATCAGACCGCCATGCACAGATACTTGATGACCAGATAATCGTCGATGCCGTAGCGGGACCCTTCGCGGCCGACTCCCGACTGCTTCACGCCGCCGAACGGCCCGACCTCGTTGGAAATGAGGCCCGTATTGATGCCGACCATCCCGTATTCGAGCTGCTCGGCCACCCGCCACACACGCCCGATGTCGCGGCTGAAGAGGTAGGCGGCGAGCCCGAGCTCGGTACGGTGCCGAGTGTTGCGCCCGTCGCCGGGCCGAGCACGCCGAGGCGCTCGCCCGAGTCGGCGTCGCACCATTGCCCGTCGACATAAGCCTGCTGACGCAACAGCGCCGGGGCCTTCAACAGCGTGTTCAATTCCACGATCGGTCCTTCCGGGGATAAAAATGCAGGAGGCGACCCGAGCACGACTCGAGCCGCGAATACGGAGAATTTCAAATGACGGAGGGCGCCAGGCACTGCATCACGAAGCCAGACGCGCTACCCCGCCTGACGCCACGATGCACTCTCGTGACCGTGCGTGAGCAGCCCGCGTGCGATCTCGGCCACCCGGTGCACGTGCGCGATGGCCGCTTCGCGCGCCGCCACGCCGTTGCCCGCCGCGATGGCCGCGAGAATCGCGCGCATCTCCTCGACCGCCCGGTGCCCGCGATCGTCGGACGCGATCGTCAGCGCACGCAGCCGGTTGATACGCGCGATCAGCGTCTGAACGATTTCCCATGCGACGTGCTTTTGCCCGGCGATGAACATGCGTTCGTAGAATGCCGACGTGAGCACCTTCACCGCCTGATGATCCTGCGCATCGAACGCTTGCCGGATCGCGTCGATACACGCACCCAGCTCGGCGACGAGCGATTCGTCCGCATGCTGCGCACAGGCCATCGCCGCCTCGCCCTCCAGCAACGCGCGTATTTCGTAGATCTCGGCGGCCGTGTCGAAATCGAGGACCGCGACGATCGGCCCCTGGTTCGGAATCGAGGCGACGAGACCTTCCGTTTCCAGATGCCGCAGGACCTCGCGCACGACGGTTCGACTCACGCCGAGGATCTCGCACAGCGAGCGCTCGACCAGCCGCTCGCCGGGCTGGAAATGCGCATCGAGGATCGCGGTGCGCATCTTCTCGAGCGCGAGCTCGCGCAGCGTGGCGGTCGGCCGCTGGACTTTCAGGGACGGCGGAGCAGGACTCATGATTGCCGCCGTCAGGCTTGCGCAAAGAGGCGCGCGTCGCGTGCGTCCCAGTCGACGAGTGCCTGCGCGCCGATCACGATGCCGTTGTCGTGCCGATGCGCAGCCGGCGTGCGGATCGAGATTTCCTGCTGCCACGGCGTCGCGACCGCGTAATGCATCGCATCGCCGAGATAGGTGACGTCGCGCACGGTCACGGGCAAGGCCGACGCGGCGCTCAAACCATTCGTGCCGCTCGCGCGCTGCAGCGAACTGATACGCATCTGTTCAGGGCGGATCATCAGCGTGCCTTCGTCGCCGGCGGCGAGCGTCGGGTGGAACATGTCCGACGCCATTTCGAGGCCGTTGGGCAACACACCGCCGATGCGGCCGTCGCCGTGCTTCATCACCTTGACCGGCAGGAAATTCGAGTTCCCGATGAAGCTCGCGACGAAGCGCGATGCCGGGTTCGCGTAAAGCTCCTCGCCGGTGCCGACCTGCTCGATGCGCCCCTGGTTGAACACGGCGATGCGGTCCGACAGGCGCAGCGCCTCCTCCTGGTCGTGCGTGACATAGAGAATCGTCACGCCGGTTTCCTGGTGAATGCGGCGCAATTCGAGCTGGATTTCCTCGCGCAGCTTCTTGTCGAGCGCAGAGAGCGGCTCGTCCATCAACAGCACGGGCGGATCATATGCCAGCGCACGCGCGATCGCGACGCGCTGCTGCTGGCCGCCGGAGAGTTGCGCGGGCATCCGGTCGCGGCACTCGGACAGATGCACGAGCTTCAGCATCTGCTCGACCTTCGCGCGCACTTCGGCGTCGGGCCGGCGGCGCACGCGCAGCGGGAACGCGACGTTCTCGCCGACGGTGAGATGCGGGAACAGCGTATAGCGCTGGAACACCATCCCGATATTGCGCCGGTTCGGCGCGACCGACAGCAGCGGCTTGCCGTCGAGCAGCACGCGACCGTCGGTCGGCTCCTGGAAGCCCGCGACGATGTAGAGCGTGGTGCTCTTTCCCGAACCCGACGGCCCGAGGAAGGTCATGAATTCGCCCTTGCGCACGTCGAGCGATACCTGGTCGATCGCGACGACGTCGTCGTAGGTCTTGCGCAGGCGCTGGATTTGCAGGAATGCAGTCATGGCGTGTTACCTCAGTGAGCGCGTGCGCGGCGCACCACGGCGCCCGCCAGCATCAATACGGTCGTGAGTCCGACGAGCAGCGACGAAGCGGCCGCGACGACCGGCGTCAGGTCTTGCCGCAGCGTCGCCCAGATCCGCACGGGCAGCGTTTGCAGCGTCGGGCTCGACATGAAGATCGACACGACGACTTCGTCCCACGATGCGAGGAACGCGAAGATCGCGGCGGCGAAGAGGCCGAGCCGGATGGCAGGCAGCGTGACGCGCAGCTTCACGGTAAGCGGCGACGCGCCGCAGATCAGCGCCGCGTCTTCGAGCGCCGTGTCGAAGCTCACGAGCGAATTGCTGATCGAGATGATCGAGAACGGCAGCGCGATGATCAGGTGGCCGATGACGAAGCCGGTCATCGTGCCGTTCAGGCCGATGCGCAGGAAGAACCCGTACAGCGCGACGGCGAGCACGACGACAGGCAGCACCATCGGTGTGAGGAAGAAGCCCCGCACGGCCTCGCGGCCGCGGAACTTGCCGCGCACGAGCGCCAGCGACGCGAGAAACCCGATCGCGACGGACAGCATCGTGACGATCACCGCCAGTTTCGCGCTGGTCAGCAGCGAGTCGATCCAGCCCGCGTCGGTGAAAAGCTGCCGGTACCATTCGAGGGTCCAGCCCGGCGGCGGGAAGATGAGCCACTGCGAATCGCCGAACGACAGCGCGACGATAAAGACGATCGGCAACAGCAGAAACAACGCAACAGCCGCGCCCACGGCCACGAGGATCCAGCGCAGCGCGCCCAGGCGATCGAAATCGAGCAACATGTCAGTCCTCCCGCCGGGCCGCCCCAAGGGAGGCTGGCGCCCCCTCCGGGAGCAGCGAACGTAGTGAGCTTCGGGGTTGTTTCATCTCAGCGGCCTCCGGTGGTGGCGTGCGCGCTGCCGGTGAAGCGCAGCTGCAACGCATAGAGGGCTAGCGTCACGGCGAGCAGCACGAAGGCCGCGGCGCCGGCGAGGCCCCAGTTCAGCAGTTCCTGCACGAGCTGCGCGATCAGTTCCGCCAACATCATGTACGACGGGCCGCCGAGCAGCGTCGGCGTGACGAAGTAACCGAGCGCCATCACGAACACCATCAGGACGCCGGAGGCCACGCCCGGCATCGCGAGCGGCACGAGGATGCGCCAGAACGCCTGCCAGCGGCTCGCGCCGCACACCGCGGCCGCGCGCAGTGTCGACGGGTCGATGCCGCGCAGCGTTGCATGCAGCGGCATCACGAGGAACGGCAGCATGATGTAGGTCATGCCGATCGTCACGCCGGTCAGGTTGTTCACCAGCGACAGCGGCTCGTGAATCACGCCGAGCGCCATCAGCGCGCGGTTGATCGGCCCCGTTCCCTGCAGCAGCACCATCCATGCGAACGTCCGTGCGAGCAGGTTCGTCCACATCGACAGCAGCAGGATCGCGAACAGCACCGAACTGAGCCGGCGCGGCGCGATCGCGAGCAGCCATGCCATCGGAAAGCCGACGATCAGCGTGACGAGCGTGACGACCGTCGCAACAAGAAACGTATTGCCGAACACGCGCACGTACGTCGTCGAGCCGAGCAGCTGCTCGTAGTTGTGCAACCCGGGCATCGGTTCGAGCACGCTGCGCAACAGCAGTGACAGCACCGGCAGCAGGAAGAAGATCACGAGCAGCAGCACTGCGGGCATCAGCAGCCGCATGCTGCGCCAGTCGCGCCGCTTGCGCGGCGGCGTCGCGCTCGGATGCGCGACGGTACTCAATACGTTTGGCATGGTGGCTCCTTGGTCGGCCAGCGCCAGCACTTGAGTGCCTGTTACCGCTGGCCCCAAGCAGGTTCGTTGCTCATCCGCGCCGGCTCGATCCGGTTCGGCCTCCTTAACAGAATTCAGATCCATACGACTGGCCACGCCGGCTTACTTCGACTGCCACGCGTACCAGCGCTTCGCGATCGCGTCGCGATTCTCGGCCCAGTACTTCATGTCGAGGTTGATCTGCGTGGCCTTGTACTGGTCCGGGAGCGTTTTCGCGATTGCCGGTTGCATCAGCGCCGCCGACTTCACGTTGATCGGCGCATAACCGGTGTCGGCCGCGAATTTCGCCTGAGCCTGCGCACCCGTCGCGGCGGCGAGGAACTTCATCGCCGCGTCGCGATGCTTCGCGCCCTTCGGGATCACGAGCATGTCGGCAGCGGTCAGGTTCTGGTTCCATGACATGCCGACCGGCACGCCTGTCTGCGCGAGCGCATGCAGGCGGCCGTTCCAGAACATGCCGATCGGCGCTTCGCCCGACGCGAGCAACTGCTGCGACTGCGCACCGCCGCTCCACCAGACGATGTCACCCTTGATGGAATCGAGCTTCTTGAATGCGCGGTCGAGGTCGAGCGGATACAACTTGTTGGGCGCGACGCCGTCGGCGAGCAACGCGATCTCGAGCACGCCCGGCGCCGACCACTTGTAGAAGGTGCGCTTGCCAGGGAAGCGCCTGGTATCGAACAGGTCCGCCCAGTTCTGCGGCTGCGCGCTCGTGTATTTCGCCTTGTAGTAGCCGAGCACGAACGAATAATAGAAGCTGCCCACCGCAGACGGCGTCGCGAAGCGCGGGTCGAGTTCGGCCTTGTTCACCACCGAATAGTCGATCGGCTCGATCAGCCCTGCCTTTTCCGCCGCATACGCGAAGTCACCCTCGACGTCGACCACGTCCCAGCTGACGTTGCCGCTGTCGACCATCGCCTTGAGCTTGCCGTAGTCGGTCGGCCCGTCCATCAGCACGTTGATGCCGCTCGCCTGCGTGAACGGCTGCGCCCAGTCCTTCTGTTGCGACGACTGGGTCGTGCCGCCCCAGCTGGTGAACACGATCGGATCGGCGGCCAGTGCCGGCGCGGCGCACAGGGCGGCCAACGGTGCAATGCATGCCAGGCGCGACGCTGCGAAACGCGGGATGCTTCTGCTGCTCATGGTCTCTCTCTCCAAGGGGAAACGCCGCGCGTCGCGACCGCCGGGATGGCAGCCATTCGAATACGCGCCTTCAGACCGGCGGCGCAAACCTCGCCGGCATCATGATCCTGATTCTTGTGTCTTCGCCACGCCTGATTGCGGCAAGTCGCTTCAATGCGCGACTGCAAGTGTCTGCACGGTGCCAGCCTCCGTATCGCCGACATAGATGCCGTACGCGTCCTGCCGGCGTTCACGCACGTAGCGTTCGAGCATCGAGCGCACGGCGGGGTCGGCGATCTCGTCCCACGGCACTTGCCAGAGCGGCACGATACGGGTGCTGCTGTCGAACCACGGCGAACCGGTAGGCATAACACGGCCGCGGTAATAGATATGGACGCCAGCCTCGCGCCCGCCGGCCGATTCGAAAACTGCGAACAGGAAGTCGAGATGCGCGTTGAGCCCGAGCTTCGCGAGCACGCCGCGCAGGCTCGCGGGGTCACTGGCCGGATCGAGCCGGGTGCCGGTCGGCAAGCGCAGCCCGTGCGGCGTATCGACGAGCACCAGCCCGTCGCGATGTTCGAGAATCGCACCCACCTCGGCATGCCCGCCTGCCGCGGACAACGCGTCCTGCGACAGCGTGAAGTTCACGTAAGCGCCGCGGCAATAGCCGAGCGGCGACGCGCTCGTCTGCGCGAAATCGACCACGCGCCCGATCAGAATGACGTGGTCGCCTGCATCGACCACGTCGTGGGTCACGCAGTCGAAGCTCGCCGCCGCATCCCGGATCACCGGTGCGCCCGTCTTGCGCGTGTCCCATGGCACTTGCGCGAACTTGTCCTGCGCCTTCGATGCGAACACGCCGGACACGTTGGTCTGGTTTTCCGCCAGCACGCTGACGGCAAAACGCTGCGTAGCCGAGAACACCGCATGGCTCGATGCCGTCTTCGCGATGCACACGAGGATCAGCGGCGGATCGAGCGACACCGACGTGAACGAGTTCGCGGTGAAACCGCGCGGCGACCCGTCGGGCTGGATCGTCGTGACGACCGTCACGCCGGTGACGAATGCGCCGAGGGCGCGGCGGAATCCGAGCGTGTCGAATGCCTGCTGCGCGGTGGACCCGGTCATCGACTCAGTCATGGCGTGCTCCCGTGATTACTGCGCTACTCGATGAGATTATGGTATGCCATCTTATGGTCGACAACAACGTGTCAAAAATCATGGAAAACCATGATGCATCCGCGGATCGCCACGTATTCGATAGCCAAAACAAAAGGCCGCCGGCGTAGCACGCCGGCGGCCTTCCGGGTCAATTCGCGCGTCTGGATGCTCGCGCTCGGGCTGCATCAACTATCGCTGGATGCCTCGTCCTGCTGTTGCGCGAGCGCAGACAGCGCCAGCTCGGAAACCCGCTTGATGTGCGCAGCCGACGCGGCCGATGCCGCGTTGCCGTCGCGCTGCTCGATCGCTTCGAGCAGGCGGTTCATCTCGGTGTTGGAATCGCCGCCGCGCCCCGGCATCGCGATGGTCAGCGCGCGCAACCGGTTGATGCGCGCGTTCAGCGTCTTGACCACCGTCAGCGACACCTGCTTTCCTGCGGCTTCGAACAGGGTTTCGTAGAAGCGCTCGGTGAATTCGAGCACACGTGGCAATTCCTGCTTCTCGAACGCATCCTCGATCGTTGCCCGAATTTCTCGCAACTGCCGCACGACTTCGGGCGTCGCGCGCTCTGCGCAGGCACGCGCGGCATTGGCTTCGAGCAGGCCGCGCAGTTCGTAGATCTCGCCGACTTGCGCCGGATCGAGCCGCGCGACCACCGGCCCTTGCCGCGACACGGTCTCGACCAGCCCTTCGGTCTCGAGATGCCGCAGCACCTCGCGCACCACCGTGCGGCTGACGCCGAGCTCATCGCACAGCGTGCGCTCGACGAGCCGGGCACCCGGCCGGAAATAGCCCTGCACGATCGCGCCACGCAGCTTGTCGAGCGTCAGTTCGCGCAGGGTCTTGGCATTGCGGTCGATTTTCAGGTCTTGCATGAGCGGCACTCTGGAAACGGGTATGGGCCTGCAGCCGGCCGCGAGCCGGGCGCAAACATGGAATGCCATATTATGACCTAACTGCCAGCGTCTTCCATCCCGCCCGGCCTGCGCCCGCGCCCGACCAGGCGATCAGCCCCCGAGCCCCTCGACGATCGCGATCTGCGCCCGGCAATATCCATCCCGCTTCGCCTTCGCCGCCTGGTACTCCGGCGAGTGATAACACGCAAGCGCCGTTTCCATGTCGGGAAAGCGGATCACGACGTGGCGCTCGAACGCATCGCCCTCCAGCGTCTGCGACGCGCCGCCACGCGCCAGGAACACGGCACCGAATTTCTTGAACGCCTGCGGCGCGATGTCCGTGTAGTCCTTGTACTTCACGGGATCCAGCACCTGCACGTGGGCAATCCAGTACGCACTCATTTGTCACCTCTCTTGGGAAATTCCTGCTACGGGTTTACACGCATGGCATGCCGTAACATGGTATACCACAATGAATCGCACAATCAACGCACGAAAGGAAGGTGCCATGAGCCTGATTCGGAAATCCGTCCTCCATGTCGAGACGCTCTACGTGGATGGCGACAAGGTCGCTGCCAAGCCACTGAAGATGATCGGCGCCGTCGCCGTCATCAAGAACCCGTGGGCAGGCCGCGGGTACGTCGAGGACCTGTCGCCGGAGATTCGCGCGATCGCCCCGCAGCTCGGCGAACACCTGACCAAACTGATCCTCGACGAGGCCGGTTCGGGCGACGCGGTCGAAGCGTTCGGCAAGAGCGCGATCGTCGGCCTCGACGGCGAAATCGAGCATGCATCCGCGCTGATCCATACGCTGCACTTCGGCAACATCTATCGCACGGCCGTCGGCGCGAAGTCGTACCTCGCGTTCAACAATACGCGCGGCCCGGCCAATGCGCCGCTGCTGATCCCGATGATGGACAAGAATGACGAAGGCCGCCGTTCGCACTACCTGACGCTCCAGTTCTCGATCCCGGATGCACCGGCCGCCGACGAACTGGTCATCGCCATCGGCGCCGCGACCGCCGGCCGTCCGCATCACCGCATCGGCGACCGCTACAAAGATCTCGCAGAGCTCGGAAATGACGTCAAGAACCCTGCTGCTGTCAAATAAACGCGTCGCCCACTATCTCGACCAGGGCACCGGCGAACCGCTGGTGCTGATTCATGGGGTCGGCATGCAGGCGGGCGCGTGGTATCCGCAGATCGACGACCTGTCGCGCGATTTCCGCGTGATCTCCGTCGACATGCCGGGCCACGGGATGAGCGATGCGCTCGACACCGACGCCGACCTGCAGCAGTTCGTCCAGTGGGCCGTCGGGTTCATCGAGGCGCTGAAGGTCGGCCCCGTCAACCTTGCCGGCCACTCGATGGGTTCGCTGATCGCCGCCGGCGTCGCCGTGACGCGGCCCGATCTGGTCAAGCGCGTGGCAGTCCTGAACGGCGTGTACCGCCGCACCGAACAGGCGCGCGAGGCCGTGCTGCAACGTGCCGCCGAACTGCGCTCGGGCACCATCGACATCGATACGCCGCTGCGGCGCTGGTTCAACGCGGAAGACGCGCAGCAGGCCGCCGCGCGGAAGGTGGAAGCGTGGCTGCAGTCGGTCGATCTGGCCGGCTACGCGACCGCGTACACCGCGTTCGCGAACGGTGACGACATATACGCGGACGGCTGGCACCGGATCGCGTGCCCTGCCCTCGTGCTCACCGGGTCGGACGACCCGAATTCGACGCCCGAGATGGCCCGGCAAATGGCGCAGGCCGCGCAAGACGGCAAGGCTGTCGTGATCGAGAACGAGCGCCACATGGTGAACCTGACCGCGCCCGACGCCGTCAATCGCGCGCTGCGTGCGTGGCTGCACACCGTGCCGCAGGCGGAAACCCTGAAATCGGAAGTGTGACATGAGCCAAGCAATCAGCCAGGAAACGCCGATCATCAACTCGCGGGAGCTGCGCGACGCGTTCGGCGCATTCATGACCGGCGTGACGATCGTCACCACCGCGCGCGACGACGGCCAGCCGCTCGGCTTCACCGCGAACTCGTTCTCGTCGGTGTCGCTCGATCCGGCGCTGCTGCTCGTCAGCATCGCGAAGACGTCGAGCAATTTCCAGACGTTTTCCACGATCGGCCACTTCGCGATCAACATCCTCGCCGAAGGGCAAAAGGACCTCTCCAACACCTTCGCGCGACCGAGCGACGATCGCTTCGCGAACGTCGGCTGGCACCTGAGCGCGCATCGCAACCCGCTGATCGACGACGTCAGCGCGTGGTTCGACTGCACGACGCACGCGGTGATCGACGCGGGCGATCACGCGCTCATCATCGGCAAGATCGAGGCGTTCCATTCCGCCGGCTACGCGGGGCTCGGCTACTACCGCGGCGGCTACTTCACGCCGGCGAAGCTGTCGGCCGAAGTCATCGCCGGACCGAAGGTCATCGTCAGCGCGATCATCACGCGCGACGACAAGGTCCTGATGGTGAAGACGGCCGATCGCAAGTGGGCGCTGCCCACCCGGGAAATCGGCAACGCAGGCGCCGACAAGGCGCTCGCCGAACTGTTCCGGCAATACCAGCCGGACGCATCGGCAAGCTTCATCTATTCGGTCTACAACAATACCGAGACGCACTACCAGTACATCTCGTTCCTCTGCAGCGCACCGGACGAAGCGGCGGTCGCCGGCGAATTCGTGAGCCTCGACGACCTCGACGCCGACGCGTTCCAGGACAGCGCGCTCGCCAGCATGCTCGAGCGCTATCGCAAAGAGAGTCAGTTGAAGAGTTACGGCCTGTACTTCGGCGATCACAGCACCGGCACCATCCGCCCGCTTCTTTCCTGAAAGGTCACATCATGCGTTTTTCGCTTTTCGTCCACATGGAGCGCGTCTCCGACCAGACCAGCCAAAAGCAGCTGTACGACGAGATGGTCGAGCTGTGCCAGATCGCCGACCGCGGCGGCATGCATGCCGTCTGGACCGGCGAGCACCACGGCATGGACTTCACGATCGCGCCGAACCCGTTCATCAACCTCGTCGACCTAGCGAACAAGACGAAGCGCGTGCGGCTCGGCACGGGCACGGTCGTCGCGCCGTTCTGGCATCCGATCAAGCTCGCCGGCGAAGCCGCGATGACGGACATCATCACGGGCGGCCGCCTGGAGCTCGGGATCGCGCGCGGCGCGTACTCGTTCGAATACGAGCGCCTGATGCCGGGCCTCGACGCGTGGGGCGCAGGCCAGCGCTTGCGCGAACTCATTCCGGCCGTAAAGAAGCTGTGGGAAGGCGATTACGCGCACGGCGGCGAGTTCTGGCAATTCCCGTCGACGACGTCGTCACCGCTGCCGCTGCAGCAGCCGCATCCGCCGATCTGGGTGGCCGCGCGCGATCCGAACAGCCACGAGTTCGCGGTGGCCAACGGCTGCAACGTGCAGGTCACGCCGCTGCACCTCGGTGACGAGGAAGTCGAGAAGCTCGTCGGCCACTTCAACGCCGCGTGCGCGAAGTTCAGCGACGTGCCGCGCCCGCAGATCATGCTGCTGCGTCACACCTATGTGGCAAGCAGCGAGGACGACGCACAGCTGGCCGCCGACGAAGTCAACGTGTTCTACAACTACTTCGGCGCGTGGTTCAAGAACGAGCGTCCGGTCAGCCGCGGGATGATCAAGCCGCTGAGCCGCGACGAAATCGCGGCGCACCCCTTCTACACGCCGGAAGCGATGCGCAAGAACAACGTGATCGGCACGCCCGCGGAAGTGATCGGGCGCCTGAAGGCCTATGAAGAGCTCGGCTTCGACGAGTACTCGTTCTGGATCGATACCGGCATGAGCTTCGAGCGCAAGAAGGCGTCGCTCGAGCGGATGATCCGCGACGTGATGCCGGCGTTCCAGTAAGGGGGCGATGCCATGAATGTGCAATTTCAGCTGTATATCGACGGGCAGTTCGGACCCGGTGTCGCCACGTTCGGCAGCATCAATCCGGCGACCGGCGCCGTGTGGGCGCAGATGCCGGAAGCCCGCACCGACGAGGTGAACCGCGCGGTAGCGGCGGCCGGTCGCGCGCTGACCGATCCCGCCTGGGCGGGGCTTTCCGCGTCCGCGCGCGGCAAGCTGCTGTACAGGCTCGCCGATCTGGTCGAAAAAGCTGCACCGCGGCTCGCCGAAATCGAAACGAACGACACCGGCAAGATCATCCGGGAAACGTCGAGCCAGATCGCGTACGTCGCCGAGTATTACCGCTACTACGCGGGCATCGCCGACAAGCTCGAAGGCAGCAGCATCCCCGTCGACAAGCCGGACATGCAGGTGTGGCTCGAGCGGCAGCCGGTCGGCGTGGTCGCCGCGATCGTGCCCTGGAACAGCCAGCTGTTCCTGTCCGCGGTGAAGATCGGCCCGGCGCTCGCGGCCGGCTGCACGGTGGTGCTGAAGGCGTCCGAGGAAGCACCGGGACCGTTGCTCGAGTTCGCGCGCATCGTGCACGAGGCAGGATTCCCGCCGGGCGTCGTCAACGTCATTACCGGCTTCGGCCCGGAATGCGGCGCGGTGCTGAGCAGCCACCCGGGCGTGGACAAGGTCGCGTTCACCGGCGGCCCCGAGACCGCGCGCCACATCGTGCGAAACACGGCCAACAACCTCGCGAAGGTGTCGCTCGAACTCGGCGGCAAGTCGCCGTTCATCGTGTTCGCCGATACCGATATCCAGAGCGCGGTGAATGCGCAGGTCGCCGCGATCTTCGCGGCGAGCGGCCAGAGTTGCGTCGCGGGGTCGCGCCTGCTGATCGAGGCTTCCGTCAAGGAGCAGTTCCTTGCGCTGCTGGTCGAGCGTGTGTCGCGGATTCGCGTGGGTTCACCCAACGAGCGGGAAACCGAGTACGGCCCGCTGTGTACGGAACGGCAGCTTCGCAACATCGAGACGGTCGTCGAGAACTCGGCGCGCCAGGGTGCCAAGGTGCTCGCAGGCGGAAAGAGGCTGGAGCGCGACGGGTATTACTACGCACCGACGATCCTCGACTGCACCGGCGTTGCGCAAGCCGACAGCATCACGACCGAATTGTTCGGCCCGGTGTTGTCGGTCGACACGTTCGAATCCGAACAGGAAGCGATCGAGAAGGCAAACGGCACCGCCTACGGCCTCGCGGCCGGCATCTTCACGACCAACCTGACGCGTGCGCACCGCGTGTCGAAGCGCGTGCGCTCCGGCATCGTGTGGATCAACACCTATCGGGCCGTGTCGCCGCTCGTGCCGTTCGGCGGCTTCGGGCTGTCCGGGCATGGACGTGAAGGCGGCCTGAGCGCCGCGCTCGAATACACGACCACGAAGTCCGTGTGGCTGCGCACGTCGGACGATCCGATCGGCGACCCGTTCGTGATGCGCTGAGCGGCTACGCTTTCGCCGGCAGTATCGACTCAAGGCCGCAAGGGCCATGCCGCGCCGCGCGCGTCATCAGGCGCATGCGGCGACGCATGGCCCCGGCAATAAAGATGGAGACAGCATGACAAAGCAGGAAAGCGACGGCAGCGTTCTCGCCATCGAAAGCAACTCGATCGAATATGTTCCGCCGGAGGCGCGGCACGGCAAGCCGGCCGACCTCTTCACCCTGTGGTTCTGCACGAACGTCGCCCCGCTGGCCGTGATTTCCGGTGCGACGTCGGTACTGGTGTTCCACCTCGACCTCATGAGCGCGATTGTCGCGATCGCGGCCGGGCAGTTCTTCGGCGCGATCTTTCATGCGCTCACTTCCGCGCAGGGGCCACTGGTCGGCGCGCCGCAGATGATCCAGAGCCGCGCGCAATTCGGCCGCTACGGATCGCTGCTGGTCGTGTGCTTCACCACGCTGATCTATCTCGGCTTCTTCGTGTCGAACATCATTCTCGCGGGCAAGACGCTCCACACGGCGGCGCCCGCAGTGCCGGTGCCGATCGCAACCGTCATCGGCGCGGTGCTCGCGACGCTGGTCGGTGTGATCGGCTGCCACTTCATTCATCGCTTCAACAAGATCGGCGCGTGGTTCATGGGTGGCGCACTGCTGATCGGCATCGCGCTGATGGTGCCGGGCCTCGATGCGCGGATGTTCCAGCAGGGTCATTTCGATCTCGCCAACTGGTTCGCGATGTTCGGCTTGTGTGCGGTCTGGCAGATCAGCTTCGCGCCCTATACGTCCGACTATTCGCGCTATCTGCCGGCTTCCGCCGGATTCGGAAAGACCTTTGCGTACACGTACCTCGGCACGTCACTGGGGACGATCTTCGCATTCCTGTTCGGCGTGCTCGCCGTCAGCACCGGGCATTCGACGGACGCGATGCAGGCGATCCGCGAGCAGACCGGCGCGTTCGGCTACGTGCTGATCTTCCTGTTTCTGGTCAACATCATCGGCCACAACGGGATGAACCTGTATGGCGCGGTGCTGTCGTTCATCACCGCCGCGCAGACGTTCCGGCCGCACTGGGTGCCCGGCCGCAACGTGCGCGTCGTCGTGTCGGCGGTCCTGCTGGTGGCGTCGACCGCGGCTGCACTGTGGGCGTCGAGCAACTTCATCTCGATCTTCCTCAACGCGATCTTCGCGCTGCGCATCGTGCTGGCACCGTGGATCGCGATCAACCTGATCGACTTCTACCTGGTCAACAACCGCCGCTACCGGGTCACGGAAATCATCAGCAGCAGCGGTGGCGTGTACGGGGCGTTCAACGTCAGGGCCATCGCGATCTACGCGTTCGGGATTGCGGTCCAGGTGCCGTTCATGGAGGAGAGCTTCTTCCACGGCGCGTGGGCATCGGTTCTCGGCGGCGCCGACGTATCGTGGATGGTGGGCCTCGTCGTCACCGCGACGGTCTGCTACCTGTTCGCGTCGAAGGACGGTTCGCGTTCGCGCGGACGGTGCCCGGCGGGCGCCGGGGCTTTGGAATAACCGGGGAAATCGATCATGAACGAAGATGATGCGCTGTTTCAGAAGGGCTTGCCGATCCGCCGGGAAGTGCTCGGCCCGGAATATGTCGATGCGTCGATGGAAAAGGCCGACGCCTTCATGATGGCGTTCCAGCGCGCAACCACGGCATGGGCGTGGGGCTGGGCATGGGGCGATGAAACACTCGACCGCAAGACGCGCAGCCTGCTCAATCTCGCGATGCTGACCGCCGCCGGTCATACGAACGAGCTCAAGCTGCACGTGAAAGGCGCGCTCAACAACGGCGTGAGCGTCGATGAAATCAAGGCGACGCTGCTGCATGCCACCGCGTATTCCGGGATCCCGCACGGGCTCGGCGCGTTCAAGGCTGCACATGAAGTGCTGGTGGCCGAAGGGGCGTTGAAGTAAGCGAGCCGCTCGCGCGCGCGTAATGCGAGATCGCAACGACGCGGCGCACGCACACTGCGGTGGGCGTCCGCCGCGCCATGTACGCCGGCTCAATGCCGCCTCATTCCCCCGAACCCGTGCTCACCGCCGACGAACACCGGGCCACGGTGAAAGCCGGTGCCCATCGGAACGCCGACACGACCACGCATGCCCCCGTCGAAGTGGCCGGCGTGACCGAAGTGGTCGAAGTGATGGCGATGATGGAAACGGTCGATGAAGACGAAGCTGACGCCCGTGCCGACGAACACCGCCGGCCCCCAGTACCACGGGTCGGCGTACGGATAGGCGGTATCCGGATACCACACGATGCTGCCGTCCGTGCTCTGCATCATCTGCCAGGTGCCGTCGCCTTGCCGGCACGCGCGCCCGACGATCTGCTGTTCCGTGCCGTCGATTTCCGCTTGCATGACGACCGCACGGCAGCGGGCGCCTTCGTCCGGCGAGTCGTCATAGGTTTGCGCAAGCACGCACATGGAGCAGCCGAGACAGACGACGCCCATCCCGACCCGAAACAAGTTGCACATGATCGGCTCCTGCATTGTTGCCCCCGACCACCCGAGCCTTGGCGTCACGGACGACGCGCGGCTTCGTATAGGGTCACCCGACCATTAGACGATGTGGCATGGCCGATTATTCCTGGGGTCGGGATACGCATGCGTGATGCACGAACCGCCGACGATCATGCGCGCGCCGAACGCCGGACGATGCAGTAGACGCCCGCCGCCATCACGCCGAAGACCACATGGGCGACCAGCGTGATCGCGCCGCGCACCGGAACGAACCACGGGAAGATCGCGGTGAACGCGTGCAGGTTGATACCGTAGAGCACCAGTCCGAACGCGCCGCCCGCCACCAGCGCGGCGCCGGGCGACAGGTTGCGCACCATCTTCGCCAGCACGGCCGTATAGGCAAGCGACAACGCGGCATGCACCAGCGTCGCCACGCCCATGATCGTCGGATCGAAGCCCGGGGACGCGCCGAGCACGGCTCGCCCCATCACGAGGGCGGCCGTCAGGCGCGCGTCGCTCAGCAGGTTGTGAAAGGGGTCTTCTCCGGCGATCGGCCAGAGCAGCAGCTCGATGACGGTCGAGCCGACCGCCGCGCCGAACGCTGCCCAGAGAATCGGGACCGGGCCGTCCTGTTTCAATGGTGCTCCGCGATGGCCGCGCGCCGTGCGGACTTACAGCGGACGTTCGCAATCCGTCCAGTATGCGAACGGATCACGATGCTTCGGGTAGTGCTCGTCGAGCCATTTCAGCAACGTCGCACGCGCGTTGTCCAGATCGGCCTTCGACGACGACGTCGTCAGCTCGTGCACCTCGGCGGATTTTTCCCGATCCATCACGTAGCAGTTCCAGTCGGGGCCGTCGAGATCCGGATCGTCGGACGCCTTCGACGACTTGCGCCAGCCGACCCCCTTGCGCGCATCGATGTAATAGCGCGGATGCACTTTCAGATACGACATCTCGCCGCCCTGCAGGCTGCTTTCCGCGCGCAGCACGTCGCGTTCGTCGACGATCTGCGTGACTTCCGGCAGCCGGCGCGAGCGCCAGCCGGCCGGCAGCGTCGCCGTCGCCCGCACGGCGTCGTACGGGCCCCACGCGAGGCCCCAGGCTTCGGCCATGCGCTTCATGAACGCATCCGCGCCCGGGTAGCCGCGCAACTGGATTCTCGTCGACAGCGTGACTTCGACGCGGCCGTCGGCGCCGGCGGGGTCGCCTGCCGCTTCGAACGGGTTGCCCGGGCGCGACGCGCGCTGCTGCGCGTCCGCGGGCGCCATGCCCGAAAACAGCTGGTCGAGCGCCGCACGCGCTTTCGACGACTTGTCTGGTCTATTCATTCCTCATTCCCTCTGCATTCGAACGGTTCAACACGCTCGATTCTCGTTAATCTGTCGGGTCCCGCAATTTTCCGCGGTCGCATTGTCGACGATCCGGTAGCCCGGGTCGAGCGGCGGCGCCGTCCGCGCCGCCTGCGTCGCCTGCGTCGCACACCTCGACGCCCGTGCCGCCTATCCCAGCGCGGCCCGCATCCGCTCCATCAGCGCGAGCACCTCCGGACGATTCTCGCCCTTCGCATGCACGAAGTGATACCTGAGCGGCGACTCGACCTCATGCCGGCTCACGCGGACGAGCGCGCTGCGCCTGAGATACGCATCCGCGAGCGGCGTACGCGCCAGCGCCACGCCGAGCCCCGCCTCGGCCGCCGCGAGCACGAGGTTGTAGTCCTCGAAACGGCGATCCTGCGCGCGCGGCTTGAACGGTATGCCGAGCGCGTCGAACCAGGTGCGCCAGCCGGTCACGTCGGAGTCGTGCAGCAGCGGCATCTCGAGCAGCGCGGCGGCGTCGTTGCGACGGCGCCGCGCGGCCAGCTGCGCGGCGAGCCGCGGATGCGCGACCGGATGGAGCGTCTCCGGCATGAACGCGCTGGTTTCGAGCTGACGCCAGTTGCCGCGCCCGTACCGGATCGACAGATCCGCTTCGCCGGCGGCGATGTCCACATTGCGAAGTTCGATGCCGAGCTCGATGCGCAACGCGGGCGCCTCGCTCTCGAGCGCGTGCTGGCGCTCGAGCAGCCAGAGCTGCGCGAATGCCGGCACCACGCTCATCCTGACCAGTCGCGGCGTACGCGGCGAGCGCCACTGGTCGGCCGCGCCGTCGATGATCGCGAACGCCTGTTCGATCCGGCCGACGAAACGCTGGCCGTCCGGCGTCAGCCGCACGCCGCGCGCATGACGTTCGAACAACGCCATGCCAAGCCAGTTCTCGACGGCCGCCACGCGCCGGCTGATCGCGCCGTGCGTGACGCCGGACGCGTCGGCGGCCGCCAGGAACGAGCCCAGCCGCGCCACCGCACAGACGGTTTCCAGGCTGGCCAGCGGCGGCCGCGGGCCGGGTGCCGGCGCGACCGACGGCAGCGCGTCCGCCGCATGCTGCTGCGTGCGCGCCGGGCCATCGGCCCGGCGTCGCACCGAGCTGTGAGCCATATTCATACCCGCTGGTTGATCTGTGCGCTAGCTTAACATCTCGCGTCGCCACACCATTGCCGCATGAACACGCTTTCCTCCCCCTCGTCGCGCAGCGCGCGACTGCCGCTCGTCGCGGCCGGCGCGGTGGCGTTCACGATCGTCTCGTGGGCCTCCGCCTTCCCGTTCATCCGGATCGGCCTGCACGGGCTGGCTCCGCTGCAACTCGCGGCCGCGCGCTTCGCGACCGCGGCGGTGCTCGCGATCGCATGGCTCGCATGGCGGCGGCCTCGCATGCCGGCCAGCGGCGACGCGTTGCGCTTTCTCGTCTGCGGCCTGCTCGGCATCGCACTCTACAACGCGCTGCTCAATACCGGCGAGCAGACCGTGTCGGCCGGCGCGGCGAGCTTCATCGTGAACACGCTGCCGATCTTCACGGCGCTGCTGGCGGCGGTGTTTCTTCGCGAACGCTTCAATCGCCGGGGATGGCTCGGTTCGCTGGTCAGCCTGGCCGGCATCGCCGTGATCGCGCACGGCCAGCCCGGCGGCCTCGTGCTCGGCTCCGGCAGCACGCTGATCCTCGGCGCGGCATTGTGTTCGGCCAGCTATTTCGTGCTGCAGCGGCGGCTGATTCCCGTCTACGGCGCGCTGCCCTGCACCGCGTATACGCTGCTGGCCGGGGCGCTGCTGCTCACGCCCTGGTTGCCCGGCGCGCTCGCATCGCTCGGCGGCGGCGGCGCGTCACGCGACACGGCACTCGCCGTCCTGGTGCTCGGCATCTTTCCCGCCGCGCTGGGTTACGCGACCTGGACCTTCGCACTCGGCTACTTCGGGCCGGCACGCGCCGCCAATTTCCTCTACCTGACACCGGCCGTCGCGACGGTGTTGTCGATGGCGCTGACAGGCGAGCGGCCCGGCATCGAAACGGTGTGCGGCGGCCTGCTGGCGATTGCCGGCGTGATATTCGTGGCCTTGCGCGGACGGACGTAGGGATGCGGCCGCGCCGAACGGCAACGCCGAGCCGAACGAGCCGGCCCCGTCATCTGCAAAGCCGGACGTACACGCTGCGCCGAACGGCCCGTCGCCATTCGCCGACGCCGCCGGGCTTGACCGTTAGTTGCAACAAGCGGATCGCGGCATCTCGAGCAGCGCCACGGCGATGAAACTGTGCAGACAAATCGACCGAACAGTGCCGGATTGATTGCATCGCGCTGTCCATGGTCATCGGGAGCGGCCCGATCGAATAATCGAAGCAATCGACGGCACAAGACGCTCACACCTGCGCGACGCATCGCGAAACGGCCGCGCCATCGCATCACATTTGCGCAAGGCCGGGCAATTCGCGGAAGCGGGCGCAAGCGCGTTCGGATATATTCATACGAATTGCGTGTCGCCGGACGCAATCGCCCGCTCGCTCGTGCGAGCCCCGGGCGACATGCAAGCCGGGCCCGTCACGGGTCACGGAGATTCGTCCGGCACACCGACCACCTCACAAGGGCGCGCGGCAAACCGGACGGCACCAGAAATATCAATCAACGGAGATGGCAGATGGAACGAAGCACTGTCGGCATGCGCTGCAAACCCCTGATCACCGTCGCACTGGCGGCCGCCGCATTTGCGGCCGCGTCGGGCGCGATGGCCGACCAGGTCGTGAAGATCGGCAGCGTCGAACCGACGACGGGCGGCATTTCGCACCTCGGCAAGGACAACGAGAACGGTGCGCGCCTCGCGGTCGAGGAAATCAATGCGAAGGGCCTGACGATCGGCGGCCAGAAGATCACGCTGCAGCTCGACGCGCAGGATGACGCGGCCGACCCGCGCCAGGCCACGCAGGTCGCGCAGAAGCTCGTCGACGACAAGGTCGTCGCCGTCATCGGCCACCTGAACTCGGGCACGTCGATCCCGGCGTCGAAGATCTACAGCGACGCGGGCATCGTGCAGATCTCGCCGTCCGCCACGAACCCGACCTACACGCTGCAGGGCTTCAAGACCACGTATCGCGTGGTCGCGACCGACGCGCAGCAAGGTCCGGCACTCGCGAGCTACGCGCAGTCGAAGGGCGTGAAGAGCGTCGCGGTGATCGACGATTCGACCGCATACGGCCAGGGCCTCGCGAACGAATTCGAGAAGAAGGCGAAGGCGCTCGGCCTGAAGGTGCTGTCGCACGACGCGACCAACGACAAGGCCGTCGACTTCCGCGCGATTCTCACCAAGGTCAAGGGCGAGAACCCGGACGCGATCATGTACGGCGGCATGGACGCCACCGGCGGCCCGCTCGCGAAGCAGGCGAAGCAGCTCGGCCTGCGCGCGAAGATCCTGTCCGGCGACGGCGTGTGCACCGACTCGCTCGCCCAGCTGGCCGGCCCGGCCGCCGACAACGTGCTGTGCTCGCAGGCGGGCGCGGCGCTCGAGAAGATGCCGGGCGGCGCGGCGTTCCTCGCCAAGTACCAGAAGCGCTTCAACCAGGGCATCAAGTTCGATGCGCCGTTCGCGTACGACGCGGTCTACATCGCGGTCGACGCGATGAAGCGCGCGAACTCGACGGACCCGGCGAAGATCCTCGCCGCGATGCCGTCGACGAAATATGAAGGCGTGATCGGCACGACGACGTTCGACGCGAAGGGCGACCTGACGCACGGGATCATCTCGATCTACGGCTACAAGAGTGGCAAGAAGACCTTCCTCGACCAGGTGAAGATGTAACGCCTCGCGACGCCGGCACGACGGGAACGCCACCCGTTTGCGCCGGCGTCGCGCGGGGCCGATTCAAGTTTTGCGGAGATGAGGCGACATGTGTGCAATGGCGTACGCGGAATTTCAACAGGAGTTGAAGAAAGCGCAGTTGACGGCGCGCGAGTTCGCCCGGCTGATCCGGATGAACGAGAGTTCCATCACGAACTATTCGAGCAAGGGCACCGTCCCTTCCCATCTCGCGGTCATCGCGACACTCATCGGCGCGCTCGCCGCGCACGAGATCGATTTCCGGCACGTGATCGGCAAGACGGGCATCGAGCCGAAACGGCCGCGCGGCGTCGGCGCGTTTCCGGTGGCGGACAAGCCGCGCACGCGAAAGACCGCGAAAGCCGGCTCCTGAGCCGCAGCGGTCGGTAGCGGCATCGCCGGTGCCGCTCGACACCGTCACGCGCGCTGCCGCGCCGCGCTCGCGGCCCGCCCGTCACGCCGCCGCACGCACGTGCTCGAGCAGCGCCTGCAGCGGATGACGCACCTGCCGCGCGGACATGCGCTTCACCTGGCTGCGGCACGAATACCCGGTCGCCAGCGCTTCACCCTCCACTTCCGGCGCATCGACATGCGCGGCCCACGATTGCGCATAGATCGTGCGCGACGTCTGCAGGTTGCGCGCCTCGTGCCCGTAGGTCCCCGACATCCCGCAGCACCCTGCCGCCTGAACCGCCAGGCGCAACCCGCGACGCGCGAACACCTGCGCCCACTGCCTGCCGCTGTCGGGCGCGTTGGTCTTCTCGGTGCAATGCGGCAGCAGCCGGTACGCTGCCGATACGCCGTGCGCGCCCGCCCCGGCCTCCGGCATCGCGTCCAGCAACCACTCCTGCGGCAGCGCGACCTTCGGCACGTCGGCGAGCCCCGTCACCTTCAGGTATTCCTGCCGATACGTGAGCGTCATCGCCGGATCGAGGCCGACGAGCGCGACACCCGAGCGCGCGAGCGCGGCCAGTTGCGTCGCGTTGCGAATCGCCGCCTGCTCGAACGCGCGAAGAAAGCCCTGTACGTGCAGCGCCTTGCCGTTTGGCGCGAGCGGCGCGAGCCACACCTGGAAGCCGATACGCGCGGCCAGTTCGATCAGCGTCGCCAGTTGCTCGGTGTCGAAATAACGCGTGAACGTGTCCTGCACGATGACGACGCTGCGTGCGCGCTGCGCATCGCTCAACGCGGCGAGCGCCTGCGGCTCGGCCGGCCGCACCTTCCATTGCCGGATCACGGCCGCGAGGTCGAAGCGGCTCAGGAGCGGACTATCGACCATGCCGACGTGCCGCTCGAGCAGCGTGCGCACCCAGCCGGCGCGCATCAGGCCGTTGTACAGCGCGGGCACGCGCGCCATCCACGGCATCGTGAATTCGAGCGAGCCGATCAGGTAGTCGCGCAGCGGCCGCAAGTAGCGCTGGTGATACAGCTCGAGAAAGCGCGAGCGGAACTCGGGCACGTTGACCTTGACCGGGCACTGCCCCGCGCACGACTTGCACGCGAGGCAGCCGGCCATCGCGTCGTACACCTCGTGCGAAAAGTCGGCTTCGCCGTTGCGCGCCGCGCGGCTGTTGCGCCAGCGTTGCGCGAAACCGCGCAGGAACGGCTGCCGCGCGCGCGCCGCCGCGACGACGTCGACGCCGGCCTGTCCTTGCAGACGCAACCATTCGCGCATCAGCGACGCGCGTCCCTTCGGCGACTGCACGCGTTCGCGCGTCGCCTTCCACGACGGGCACATCGCGTCGTCCGGATCGAAGTTGTAGCACGCGCCGTTGCCGTTGCAGTGCATCGCCGTGCCGTAGCTCTGCCACACGCGCTCGTCGATCTGCCGGTCGTGATCGCCGCGCGTGGGCACCTCGTCGATCTTCAAGAGCCGCAGCGTGGGCGCCGGCGGCGTCGCGATCTTGCCCGGGTTGAACTGGTTGTGCGGATCGAACGCGGCCTTCAGCTGCTGCAGCGACGGATACAGCTCGCCGAAGAACGCCGGCGCATATTCGGAGCGCACGCCCTTGCCGTGCTCGCCCCATAACAGGCCACCATGCCGCTGCGTGAGTTCGGCCACCGCGTCCGACACCGGCCGCACCAGCGCGGCCTGCTTCGGGTCCTTCATGTCGAGCGCCGGGCGCACGTGCAGCACGCCCGCGTCGACGTGGCCGAACATCCCGTACTGCAACCCGTGGCCGTCGAGCAGCGCGCGGAATTCGGCGATGTACGCGGCGAGATTCTCGGGCGGCACCGCGGTGTCCTCGACAAACGGCTGCGGGCGCGCCTCGCCCTGCACGTTGCCGAGCAGGCCGACCGCGCGCTTGCGCATCGCGTACACGCGCTTCACCGCGTCGTCGCCGGTCGCGAGCGTGTGGCCGAGGCGCTCGACGCGCGTGTCGGTGCGCAAATGCTCGACGAACGCACGCACGCGCGCATCGACGTCGCCGGCGTCGTCGCCGCAGAATTCGATCAGGTTGATGCCGAGCGTCGGACGCGCATCGTCCTGCGGGAAATACTCGGCCACGCTGCTCCACACGAAGTCCTTCATCGCGAGCATCAGCACCTTCGAGTCGACCGTCTCGATCGACAACGGCTTGAGTTCGAGCAGCGCGCGCGCATCGCGCAGCGCGTCCATGAAGCCGGCGTAGCGCACGTTGACCAGCACCGAATACTTCGGGATCGGCAGCACGTTCAGCTTCGCCTCGACCACGAAACCGAGCGAGCCTTCGGCGCCGCACAGCACGCTGTTCAGGTTGAAGCGGCCGTCCGGTTCGCGCAGGTGCGCGAGATCGTAGCCGGTCAGGCAACGATTGAGCTTCGGAAACTTCGCGTCGATCAGCGCGGCCTTTTCGTCGCTGATGCGGCGCGCGGTGCGATAGACCTTGCCGACCCGGTCCTGCCGTGCGCAGCGGCGTTCCAGTTCGTCGTCCGCGAGCGCGTCGCTGTGCAGTTGCTCGCCGCCCATCAGCACGAAGTCGAGCGCGAGCACGTGGTCGCGTGTCTTGCCGTACGTGCAGCTGCCCTGCCCGCTCGCGTCGGTGTTGATCATCCCGCCGACCGTCGCGCGGTTCGACGTCGACAGCTCGGGCGCGAAAAACAGGCCATGTGGCTTCAGCGCGGCGTTGAGCTGGTCCTTGACGACGCCCGCCTGCACGCGCACCCAGCGCTCGCCGGCGTTGATCTCCAGGATCCGGTTCATGTTGCGCGACAGGTCCACGACCACGCCGTCGGTCAGCGACTGCCCGTTGGTGCCCGTGCCGCCGCCGCGCGCCGCCACCGCGACGTCGCGGTGCGCAGGTTCGGCGAGCAGGCGCGCGAGCAGCCGCACGTCGTCCGCATGCGCGGGACAGATCACCGCCTGCGGCAGGCGCTGGTAGATCGAGTTGTCGGTCGCCTGCACGGTCCGGTTCGCATGGTCCGCGCGGATTTCGCCGGCGAATCCGGCCGCCTGGAGGGCGGCGAGAAAGTCGCGGTAACGAGCCTCGGGCGGGCTGGCGGGACGGGGCAACGGAGCGATCGGCATGGGATGAAAGCGCAATGTGGAGGGAGCCGGTGCGCGGCCTCGATCGAAAACATGAGTTTTGAGCAAGATTCCACGCAGCCCGGAAATCCAGTATCGTGCGGATCAGCGCGATAAACAAACGAATTCTCCCCCGGCAAAACTTGCATAAAACTCATGAATTACCGTCGCCTGACCCCGTCCATGTCGCTGCTGTTGGTGTTCGAGGCCGCCGCGCGCCACGAAAGCTACACGCGTGCGGCCGACGAGCTGTCGCTGAGCCAGAGCGCGATCAGCCGGCAGGTCCAGACGCTCGAGGATCAGCTCGGCGTGCCGCTGTTCCGGCGTGAAGGCCGCTCCGTAAAGCTGACGGAAGTCGGCCGGCGCTACTTCGTCGAGCTGAGCGGCGCGCTCGGGCGCATCCGCGGCGCGACGCTGCAGGCGATGTCGCACCAGGCCGGCGCCGGCACGCTGCGGCTCGCGACCTTGCCGACCTTCGGCTCGAAATGGCTGCTGCCGCACTTGCACGATTTCTATGCCGCGCATCCGGGCGTGACCGTGCACCTGCATTCGCGGATCGGCGGCATCGACTTCCATACCGACGACCTCGACGCGGCCATCACCGTCGGCGCGGGCGACTGGCCCGGCCTGCACGCGCACCGGCTGTACAACGAGTTCCTGATCGCGATCGCGAGCCCCGAGTCAGCCGCGCGCCGCAAGGCGGCTCCGCGTGCGCCGGCATGGGCGGCCGGGCAGACGCTGCTGGGCGTGACGAGCAATCAGCACGCGTGGGCCGAATGGTTCTCGCATTTCGGGCTCGATCATCGCGAGATGCGCATCGGTCCCAGTTTCGAGCTGACGTCGCACCTGATCCAGGCCGTGCGGGCGGGAATGGGGATCGGCCTCGTGCCGAAGGTGCTGGTGGAAGACGAACTGAGCCGCAACGAGCTCGTGTCGATCGGCGACGCGATCACCAGCCAGCGCAGCTACTACCTCGTGTATCCGCCGGAAAACGACACGCTGCCGTCGCTGGTCGCGTTTCGGGAATGGCTGCTGAAATCGTGCTGACGTGCAGGCAGCCGCGCGGCGCGCTCACGCGCGCCATTCGTCGAGAATCTGTTCGGCGAGGTAGTCGCACAGCGGGCGCGCCGATTGCGCGCTGCGCGCGAGCACGACCTCGACCGCGTCGAGCGGCGGCAGCCCTTCGTTCTGCGACAGCCGGACGAGATGCGCGGGAATGCTGCAACGCGCGAGCGGCGCGATCGCGAGGCCGGCCTCGACCATGCTGAGCAAGCCGAGGAAGCTCGGGCTTTCGTATGACATCCGGAACGGAATCTTCTGCCGGTTCAGCGCCTTGAGCGCGTGATCGCGCGCCATGCTGCCGTGCGTGAAGAGCGCGACCGGCAGCGGCCGCTCTTCCCACACGTTCCGTTTCGCCGAGCCGGTCCACACGATCGGCTCGCGCCGCACCAGCTCGCCGGTCACGCCCTTGATGCGCGTGAGGCAGGCCAGATCGATGGCGTTGTCCTTCAGCATCGGCACCAGCGCGCTGCTCGGCTGGCCGATCACGCGCACTTCGACGCGCGGATGCATCGCGGCGAACTTGCCGAGCACCTGCGGCAGCAGCGACGAGATGTAGTCGTCCGGCACGCCGATCGTCACGCGCCCGCGGATCTCCGGCCGCACGACCGACGCCCACGCCTCGTCGCGCAGCGCCAGCATCCGGCGGCCGTATTCGGCGAGCATGCGGCCGTCGTCGGTGGCCGTGACGTTGCGCGTGTCGCGGATGAACAGCGGCTTGCCGAGTGCATCCTCCAGCGCCTTGATCTGCATGCTCACCGCCGACGGCGACCGGTGCACCGTCTGCGCGCCCTGCGCGAACGAGCCGGACTCCGCCACGGCCACCACCATCGCCAGCACATCGAGGTCGAGCTTTTTCATGTCATTCAGAAAATCTGATCAATCGATTCAGTTTATCCCGTTTTACTGTCCTCCTCCAACGCCGGACAATGGACGTCATCGACATTCATCGCGGGAAGCTGTAACCATGCATACCTCCGGCTCGCTCTACGGATTCCTGGTCATCGGCGGCATGCTCGCGATCACGCCGGGGCCGAACATGGTCTACGTGATGTCGCGCTCGATCGCGCAAGGGCGCACCGCCGGGCTGATTTCGCTGGCCGGCGTGACGGTGGGCTATCTGTTCTACATGTTCGGCGCCGCGTTCGGGATCACGACGCTGTTCCTGAGCGTGCCGTACGCGGGCACCGTGCTCGGCGTGGTGGGCGCCGCGTATCTGCTCTACCTCGCGTGGCAGGCCGTCCGGCCCGGCGGCCGTTCGCCGTTCGAAGTGAAGACGCTGCCGAACGAGCAGCCGCTGCGGCTGCTCGCGATGGGCGCGACGACCAGCGTGCTGAATCCGAAGCTCGCGATGCTGTTCGTGTCGCTGCTGCCGCAGTTCATCGATTACCGGCAAGGCAGCGTGTTCGGCCAGTCGCTCTTTCTCGGCTCATTGCTGATCGCGGCGTTCGTGTCGGCGAACGGACTGGTCGCGATCGGCTCGAGCGGCATCGCGAAGTTCCTGCACGGGCGGCCGGCGCTGCTGCTCGCGCAACGCTGGGCGATGGGCGCGGTGCTCGGCGGCCTCGGCGTGCAGATGCTCGTCGAGGCGTCGAGCATGGCGGGTGTGGCGTGACGGCCGCGACGCACGTACCGATGTTCATCGCGCCACCGCGCGTTCACTTCGTCAGCAATTCGGCCTCCAGGTCGCGCAGCCGCTCCGGAAACCGCACGCGCAGCACCACGAACCACGCGAGCCCGACCGCCAGCAACGCGACGAACACGTATGGCAGCCATGCATAGACGCCGTCCGGCACCGGATACACGCTGCCGGCGAGCGGAATCGCGAGCAGCACGACCGCGACGACGCTGATCGCGACGTGCCGCGCGCGAAGCCTGCGTTGCCGACGCAGATAGAGCGGCGCACCGATCGCGACCAGCACGTAGGCGAGCAGCCAGCCGTAGGTGGCGATCGAGCTGAGATAGCCGTACGAATCGAGCAGCGCCGTGCCGCGTGCGGTCAGCACCAGCGCCGTCGCCAGCGCGAGCACCGCGATCAGCGCGACCGCGACGTGCGGCGTCGCGTTCGTCTCGTGCGCGCGCCCGGTCGACGCATGCAGCACGCCCTGCCGCCCGAACGTATAGACGATGCGCGCCGCCGCGTTGATCGACGAGAAGAACGCCGCGAAGAAGCTGAGCGCCACCCCTGCGTCGATCAGCACCCCGACCCACCCGGCGCCCAGCCGATGCGCGAGCACCGCGAGCGGCCCGTCGACGCGATCGAGCGGCGGCGTCTGCCCGTGGAACGCGCCGACCATCCCGTACGCGCCCACCACGAACAGCAGCGCCGGCCCGACCACGCTGATCAGCACCGCACGCGGAATCGCGCGGAACGGGTCGCGCGCCTCGGCGCCGAGCACGGTCGCGCTCTCGAACCCGGTGAAGCTGAAGAACGCCAGCACCATCCCGAGCTGCAGCTGCGTCGGCTTCACGCCTTCGAGCGTGAGCTGCGCACGATCGACGGGATGACCGCCGAATGCGATCGTTCCGATCACGACGGCGGCGATCAGCAGCAGCGTCGCGAGCTCGACGAACAGCGTGAAGCGCGTGGACAGCCGGATGTCGCGAAACGCGATGTACCACGCGGCAAACGCGGTGACGACCGTGAGGCCGAGCACCGTGCCGAGCGGCGTGGCGCCGCCGAGCAGCCCCGTTTCGCGGCCGAGCACGAGAAACGTGTTGATCGTGCCCTGCAGGATGCCCGCCGCGGCCACCGCATAGGCGATCAGCAGCGACCAGCCGCAGATGGCGCCCCAGGTCGGCCCGATGCCGGCCGACACGTATGCATACAGCGCGCCCGGCGACGCCGAATCGCGCGCGAACACCGAGATGCTCCACGACGAGAACAGCAGCGCGACGATCGCGAACAGGTACGCGAGCCAGGTGCCGTTGCCGGCCGTCGCGAACACGGCGGGAATCAGCACGCCGATCCCGCCCGACACGCCGACGAGGCCGATCGACTGCGCGATCAGCTCGGGCAGGCTCAGGTAATTGCGCCGCAGGCCGCCTGCCTGCGGCGCGGTGCCCGGCGCGGGCAGCGCCTGCGCGGGTGTGGCTGGATGACTCATCGATTCACCTTGTCATGATTGGGGCGGCGCGGCGTGTGCCGCGTCCGTGTCATGGCCTCGACGCGGGCCGCTGCGGGCGCCCGTACGAAAATGCGCCGCGGCGCGCATCGGAACGACGTCGCGGCGACGACGCCGGCGCGGGTTCGTCAGTTCCACGAATGGCGCGCGGGCTTCACGCCGTTGAGGTAGTAGTTGCCGACCGCGTGGTATTTCCAGCGCACGGGATCGTGCAGCGTATGCACGCGCGCGTTGCGCCAGTGGCGGTCGAAGTTGTATTTCGCGAGCGTCGACTTGCTGCCGCCCAGTTCGAACAGCTTGCTCGCCGCGAGCAGCGATACCTCGGTCGTCGCGATCTTCGCCTCGCCGACGGCGATCGCGGCCTGCGCGACCGTGTCCTCGTCAGGCTCGCGCTTCGCGACGTCGACGAAGCGCCCCGCGCGCGCGAGCAGCGCTTCGGCCGCATGCACGCGGTACGCGATGTCGCCGATCTGCGCGATCGTCAGCGGGTCCTCGCTTGCGCGTTCGACGCCGCTGTCGATCCAGGGCCGCGCATGCTGCTGCACGAATGCGATCGTGTCCTGCAGCGCGGCGCGCGCGATGCCGAGATCGATCGCGGCCGTCGTGATCTGCGCGAACGGGCCCGCGAAGGTCGGACGATCGTACGAACGCTGCGTATGGAAGATCTCGAACGCGCTCACGCGCACGTTCTCGGCGATCACCGTGCCGCTCGCGGTGGTGCGCTGGCCGAAGCCGCTCCAGTCGTCGACCACGGTAAGCCCCGGCGCGCCCTGCCGCACGAATGCAAGTACCGCCTGGTCCGCCTCGTCGAGGGCCAGCACCGGAATCCAGTGCGCGAACAGCGTACCGGTCGAGTAGAACTTGCGGCCGTTCAGCACGAATCCGTCGCCGTCGCGGCGCACGCGCGTCCGGATGTCGAGCACGTTCTTGCCGCCCGCTTCCGAAAACGCGTTGCCGTAGCGCGCGCCCTTCAGCACGAGATCGAAGAAGAAGCGTTTTTGCGCATCGTTGCCTTCGAGACGAATATCCTCGATCAGGCAGTAGTGATTCTGCGGAATCTGCCCGATCGACGGGTCCGCCTGCGAGACGATCGCAATCACTTCCGCGAGCGTGACGTTCGACACTTCCGCGCCGCCGTATTCGCGCGGCACGGTGATCCCCCACAGTCCGCTCGACGAGAACAACTCGATTTCGTCGTACGGCAGCTTCCGTTCGCGATCGCGCAGCGCCGCATGTTCGGCGAGTCGCGCCGCGACCTGATGCGCGACGTCGAGCGCTTCGGCATCGGAGCCGATGACGGGAACCGGCGCAGCGTCTGCTTGCGGCCGCGTGTGTTCTTCGATGATTTCCGTGGACATGGAGTTTCCGGCAAAAATCTGCATGGATCGACGACGCCGCGCAGGCATCCGTCGACCGCCAGTTTCGATAGGGGAAGCGTCAGGCGCCTCACCTGCGATGCTCATCGCAGGCCGTCCGTTCGCCCGCCCGGTGCGCGGCCTGCGTCAGCGCGTCAGCGCCTCAGCGCCTCAGCGCGCAGGCGCCGCGCATCACGCGGCAACCGCCTGCCGCTGCGCTTCCAGTTCGCGCACAAGCGGCAGCACGCGCTTGCCGAAGTACTCGACTTCCTCGATGAAATGCAGGAACCCGGCGAGCACGAGATCGACGCCGATCGCCTTCAGCGCGACGATCCGCTCGGCGATCTGTTGCGGCGTGCCGATCAGGTTCGTGCGGAAGCCGTCGTTGTACTGCACGAGATCCTCGAACGTGGATTTCGCCCAGTTGCCCTCGCCTTCCGGCGACGCCTTGCCGGCCTCCTTCACCGCATCGCCGAACGCATTCACCGCCTCGACATGCGCGTGCCGGATGATGTCGTCGAGCACGGCCTTCGCCTCTTCCTCGGTGTCGCGCGCGATCACGAACGCGTTGACGCCGATCCGCACGCGATGGTTGTTCGCAGCAGCCTTCGCGCGGATGTCGTCGATCTGCGCCTTCAGGTTCTCCGGCGTATTGCCGTTCGTGAAGTACCAGTCCGACACGCTCGCCGCGTTGTCGCGTGCCGCGCGCGAGCTGCCGCCCTGGAAGATCTCCGGGTGCGGTTTCTGCACGGGCTTCGGGCTCAGCGTGTAGTCGTTGAAGCGGTAGAAGTCGCCCTTGAACGTGAAATTGTCCTGCGTCCAGATGCCCTTGAGCGCCTGGATGAATTCCTTCGAGCGCCGATAGCGTTCGTCGTGCTCGAGCCACGGCTCGCCGATCGCGGTGAACTCGCCCTTGAACCAGCCGCTCACCACGTTGATCGCAATGCGCCCGTTCGAGATGTGGTCGATCGTGGCAAGCTGCTTCGCGACCACGGCCGGATGCCACGGCCCCGGCAGGATCGCCGCAAGCACCTTGAGCTTCGTCGTCGCGTGCAGCAGCGCCTGGCTGAACGACACCGACTCGTGCTGGTATTCGGCGCCGTAGCCGGCCGTGAAGCGGATCTGGCTCAACGCGTAGTCGAAGCCGGCCGCTTCGGCCGTGCGAGCGAGTTTCTGGTTGTATTCGAGGCTCCAGTCGGTACGCTGCTCGATCGTACTGACGACGAGGCCGCCGCTGACGTTCGGCACCCAGTATGCGAATTTGACGCCGTCGGCCGAAGGTTCGTGAATGCTCATGAGAAGTCCTGATCGAATGGAAAAACGAGAGACGGGCTACGCGGCCGCGGCGGCAAGCGCGCGCGGACGCAGCTGCGGCACCGCGCGCTCGACCGCGAGCGCGATGCGTGCGCGCAGTGCGGGGTTCGCGATCTCGTAGCGGTCGAAATCGCTTTCGGCCGCATACACGCCGATCGGCAGCGTGCGCGCCTGGAAGAAGCTGAAGAGCGGCCGCAGCTGATGGTCGATCACGAGCGCATGCCGCTCGCTGCCGCCGGTGGCCGCGAGCAGCACCGGCACATCGACCAGCGACTCGTGATGCACGAGGTCGAACAGGTGCTTGAAGAGGCCGGTGTACGACGCGCGATACACGGGGCTCGCGACGACGAGCGCATCGGCCGTCTCGATCGCGCGGATCAGCGCGTCGAGATCGGGCGGTACCTGCGCGCGCTTCAGCGCGCCGGCCAGCCGGCTGCCGATTTCGCCGAGTTCGATCGACCGTGCGTCGATCGGCACGGCATCGCCGAGCGCGCTGACGATCGCGTTCGTCAGCGCCAGCGTGCGTGACGGCCGCTGCAGGCCGCCCGAGATGGCGACGACGTTGAGGGTATTGCTCATGCCATGCGTTCCCGTTGTCGAGCTGCGCGTTGCCGCGCCGATACCGTGTCGGGTCCGCAAGGAGCGTGCCATTGTCGACGCAGGCGCGATCGCGTCGATCCTCTGCATCACGAAATATCGTTCGAGCGACCGCCTGGCGCGGCTTCCGCAGCCATATGGCCGGCCGTGGCAAGCGTTCCGGAAATCACGTCACATCGATATTCCGCACGGCGATGAACCGGCGGAAACAGCCGTGCTGATGCGCTGCTGCTCAATCAGCAGTGCCGCGCGCTCCAGCCGTCCGATCGCAACGCCCTGCGCGCGTCGTGCCGAGCGCAATGCCGTCGAATCCGCTGTCACGGCAGCACGTTCCCGCGCCGTTGCATCCTGCGCAGCAATCCCGCTTTCGTTATCAGAAATCGATGTTTCCCGTGCGGCGCAAAACACTGAACACTCTGCTGACCGGGCAGCAACCGGACCGCGGCGCCCGTCGGCGCGGGTCCGGCCCGTTCGATCGACTTACGCCTTCATCGCCATGACTTCACTGTTTGCCACGCCACGTCCGGTCAATCTTCGTGTCGTCACCGCGCAGCCGGACGAATCGCATAGCGCGCCCGCTCCCGCCCGTCCGGCGCACCACGCACCGGCCCGCCCACGTACGCACGTCTTCGTCGATCCACGTTCGCTCGCGCTACTCGAGCGCGTGCGGTGCGTCGCGCCGAGCGACGCGAACGTGCTGATCGTCGGCGAAACCGGCACCGGCAAGGAGCTGATCGCGCGCCACGTGCACGACGTCAGCCATCGCGGCGGCGGGCCGTTCGTCGCCGTGAATTGCGGCGCGCTCTCCGACACGCTCGTCGACAGCGAACTGTTCGGTCACGAGAAAGGTGCATTCACGGGCGCGGCCGGCACGAAGCCGGGCTGGTTCGAGGCCGCGAACGGCGGCACGCTGTTTCTCGACGAGATCGGCGACCTGCCGCTGTCGATGCAGGTCAAGCTGCTGCGTGTATTGCAGGAACGCGAGGTCGTGCGGCTCGGCTCGCGCACGAGCATCCCGATCGACGTGCGCGTGGTGGCCGCGACCAACGTCGACCTGCAGCAGGCGGTGGCGGACGGACGGTTTCGCGGCGACCTGTTCTACCGGCTCAACGTCGTGCGGCTCGACGTGCCATCGCTGCGCGAACGGCCCGGCGACATCCTGCCGCTCGCGCGCCACTTCTTCGACGCATACCGCGGCCGCCTCGGCCACGGGCCGCGCAGCATCGATCCGCGCGCGGCACGCCGCCTCGAAGCGCATTCGTGGCCCGGCAATATCCGCGAATTGGAGAACGTGATGCATCACGCGCTGCTGGTGAGCCGTCACGATGCACTGCAGGACACCGACCTGAACCTGGCATCGTCGTGCGTGCCGGTCACGGCCGCGGGGGAAGCAGCGAGCCGGGTGCCTGCCCGGGAAGCGCTCGAGCTGGCGCTGTGCGCGCTGTTCGACGAGGCGCACGAGAACCTGTTCGAGTATATCGAGGACACCGTGATGCGGGTCGCGTTCGACTTCAGTCACCGCAACCAGATCCAGGCCGCGCGCCTGCTCGGCATCAGCCGCAATGTGCTGCGCGCGCGCTTGATTCGCGCGAAGGCGATCGCGGCAGCCAAGTAGGCGCGATCGCGCGGCGGCACGCGGCGCCGCGCGTCAGGTGCTGCGGGTGACGGCCGCGTCGGCGCGTCGCGCATCGTCGCGCATCGTCGACGGCGTGGCTCGGCGAAGGCGATGCGGCGCGCGTTCCCGCAGCGGCGAGCCGCGCGTCGTCCGGCCGCTCGCCGCGCGGTGCGCCGCTATTTCCCGACGCCGCCCGTCACACCGCCGAGCAACGACGTCACGGGCGCGAGCGGATTCGCCGCGGCACCGGCGCCGCCCGCGCCACTATCGACCACACCGGTGACCGTCGACACGAGATTGGTCACCGGAGCAAGCGGACTCGCCGCGCCGGCACCGGCCGCGCTGCCGAGCGCACCGGTCAGCGACCCGAGCGGCGTCGAGCCGGCCCCCGACAGCAAGCCGCCGAGCGGGCCGGACGCGCTCGAACCGCCCGGCGCGCCGTTCGACGGACCGTTCTGCACGGTGGTGATGGAAGCGCCCGCGAGACTCACGATCAGGCCGGGAATCGGCGCGACGCCGTTCGGGCCGTTGGCGTTCACGAGTCCACCTGCGTTCGTGACGGTATTGCCGAGCGCGCCGACGACTTCGCCCACCGCCCCGACCGCCGGTTGCGACGAAACGGAGCCCATCCGCCCCCCGGTCGTCGCCAGCACGCCGCCGACCTGCCCGAGCAGGCCGGCCACCGGCTGCCCGAGGCCCGTGGTCGCGCCGATCTGCTGCGTCGCCTGGCCGGCCGTGATGACGAGCGGCGTGACGGCCGAGCTGAGCGGCTGCGTGACCTGCTGCACGGCGCCCGACGCCAGCGTCGCGCCGACCGTCTTGCCCGCCGTGCCGAGGCCGCCGGCCACGGTGTCGAGCGCCGCGCCGACGGGGGTGGTCACCGGCGCGAGCGGCGCCAGCGGCCCCGAGCCGAGCGCGCGGACGGTCTGCGCGAGGCCCGCGACCGGATTCGCCGTTGCGCCGACCACGTCGCCGAGGCCGGCAACCGTCGTGCCGACCGGATCGGACGTCGAGCCGATCCTGCCGAGCCCGTCGCTGAGCGCATTGGTCGCGGCGCGCGAAATCGTGCTGACGCTCGAGATCGTGTCGCCTGCGCTGCGCGTCACGGCGTTGCCGAGTACCGGCAACGACGCCGCGCTGACGGTCGAGCCGACGCCGACCGCGAGCGCGCCGGCGGTACTCACGACGCCGCGCGTGCCGGGGGCGCCGCTGGTGCCCCAGCCTCCGTCCGGCGTGTTGCTGCCGGGCGCGTCGCCCGCGATGGTTGCGCCACTGGTGCTCGCGGCGGCGCTCGACGGCGCGGCGACGTCGTTGCCGCCGCAGGCGGCCAGCACGCCGGCGGCGGCGAGCAACGCCGCGGACGTGACAATGCGGGTGCGATACATGGTGGTCTCCTCGCGGTCCGGGCGATGGAAGGTTCGATTGAGGACCGGAGGAAGAAACAGCATTTTCCATGCCATTGGTGCGAGCGCACGGGCATTCCCGCCGCCGTGCCGGCGCCCGCGGGCCCGGACAAGCGCCTGCCCGCGATCGCGATCGATGCGTTTCATGCCCATGAGCGGCGCTGGTATCGTTACATTCGTGCTACGAATGCTTCGATGTTACGTAACGCTAAGCGCGGCGCATTGCATTCGGCGCGCGCCGCCTGCCATTCACCGCCTACCATCCACAGTACGCAGCCCCGGCGGCACCGCACGCGTGCCGCCGGGCTGCGCCCCATCGTCAGGAAACCGTCGCCATGAAAAAGCTCGTGAACCACCCGTCCGACGTCGTGCGCGAAATGCTCGAAGGCATCGCGCGGCAGTCGCCGCATGTCGCGATCCTCGGCGACGAGCAGGTGCTCGTCCGCCAGCCGCTGCCCGAGCCGTCGCGGCGCCCCGTCGCGATCCTGTCCGGCGGCGGCAGCGGTCACGAGCCCGCGCACGGCGGCTACGTCGGCGAAGGGATGCTGAGCGCGGCCGTTTGCGGCGAAGTGTTCACGTCGCCGCCGACCGATGCCGTGCTCGCCGCGATCCGCGCGAGCGTCGGCCCGAACGGCGCGTTGCTCGTCGTGAAGAACTACACAGGCGACCGCCTCAATTTCGGGCTGGCCGCCGAACTCGCGCGCGCCGACGGCATTCCGGTGGAGACGGTGATCGTCGCCGACGACGTGTCGCTGCGCGGCCGCGTCGAGCGCGGGCAGCGGCGCGGGATCGCCGGCACCGTGCTGATCCACAAGCTGGCGGGCGCGGCTGCCGCGCGCGGGCTGCCGCTTGTCCGCGTCGCGGCGATCGCACGCGACGCGGCCGCCGACCTCGGCACGATGGGCGTCGCGCTCGACGGCTGCACGATCCCCGGCGCCGACAAGTCGGGCTTCAGCCTCGCCGAACACGAGATCGAGCTCGGCCTCGGCATCCATGGCGAGAAAGGCGTCGAACGCACCGCGCCGATGCCGGCCGACGCGCTCGTCGAGACGCTGCTGTCGAGCATCGTCACCGACCTCGTGCTCGATCGCGGCGAACGCGTCGCATTGCTCGTCAACGGTCTCGGCGCGACCCCGGACATGGAACTGGCGATCGTGCTGCGCGCCGCGTACGACAACCTGAGCCGGCGCGGCATCAGCGTCGCGCGCGCATGGGCCGGCACGTTCCTGTCCGCGCTGGACATGCCCGGCTGCTCGATCTCGCTGCTGCGCTTGAACGACGAGCGGATCGCCCTGCTCGACGCGCCGACGCAGGCGCGCGCATGGCCCGGCGGCGGCGCCGTCAACGCGCAGATTCGCGTGGCCGCGGCCGCCGCGCACGACGAGCCGCTGCCGCCGCTCGATGCGGCCGGTCATGCGTGGGCCGCCCGGCTGCAGCCGGCGCTGCGCGCGGTCGCGCAGGCGTTGATCGACCACGAGGCGACCCTGACGGAACTCGACACGGCCGCCGGCGACGGCGATCTCGGCGCGAGCATGCGGCGCGCCGCGCAGGCGATCCTCGCGTTGCCTGACGCCGCGCACGGCTCGCCGGCCGGCACGCTCGCGGCGCTCGGCGCCGCATTGCGCCGCGCGATCGCCGGCAGTTCGGGACCGTTCTACGCGACCGCGCTGCTGCGCGCGTCGCGGCGCCTCGCCGCGGCGGCCGATACCGCCGAGCCGTCGGCACGCGACTGGGCCGCGGCGTTGCGCAGCGCAGCCGATGCAATCGCCGAACTGGGCGGCGCACGCGCCGGCGACCGGACGATGCTCGACGCGCTGCTGCCCGCCGCCGATGCGTTCGACCACGCACTCGACCATGACCGCGACCCCGCGAGCGCATGGGCGGCCGCCGTGGACGCCGCGGAACGCGGCGCGCAGCAGACGGCCGGCATGACACCGCGTGCGGGACGGGCGAGCTATCTCGGCGAACGCGCGATCGGCACGCCGGACGGCGGCGCGGTGGCGGTCGCGTACTGGCTGCGCGCGTTGCTGCCGTACGTGCGGTAGACGGGGATGCGGGCGACGCGTCGGCCTCGCGAGCCGGCGTTCGCCGGGCGCGATCTCCCGGTCGGACCAGGCGGCGCGATCCGGTCGATCCATCGGGTTGCCGCGCGGCATCACGGCGCACCGCGCGCTTGCGACCTTACAGGTTGACCCCCTCTCGGCCGGACGCCCGAATTGCGCATTGCAGGTCGGCGCCCCGGCATGCGGCATGACACCCGGGTGACAAAACCGATAGTTTGCTATCGAATGTTTTTGCTCCTATCATCTCGCCCATGACCAATCTGCACGACCTCCGCCTCGCCGTCAGCAGCCTGCTGGTGCTCACCGCGCGCAAGTGGCGCCGCACGAGCGACGCCGTGCTGACCGCGTACAACGTATCCGAAGCCTGCGCGACGCCGCTGCTGATCGCCGGCCGCCTCGGCGAAGGCGTGCGCCAGGGTACGCTCGCCGAACACGTCGGCATCGAGGGGCCGTCGCTCGTGCGCCTGCTCGACCAGCTGTGCGCGGCCGGCCTCGCACGCCGCGACGAGGATCCGCACGACCGCCGCGCGAAGACGATCTCGCTGACGGCCGCCGGCCGCGCGGTCACCGCGAAGATGGAAGAAGACCTGCGCGTGTTGCGCGCCCAGGTGCTCAAGGGCGTCACGCGCGCCGATCTCGAAGCCACGCTGCGCGTGCTGAACGCGTTCAACGCGGCCGATGCGCAGCATCCGGCGTCGCGTCCGTCCCACCCAGCCGATTCCACGTCATGACCTATCCGAGCCTTCGCGACTGGCTGTTCTCGGGCAAGACGTTCGCCGCGTCGATGCTGGCGCTGTACCTCGGCCTGTATTTCCAGCTGCCGCGCCCTTACTGGGCGATGGCGAGCGTCTACATCGTGTCGAACCCGTTCGTCGGCGCGACGCGCTCGAAGGCGCTTTATCGCGCGCTCGGCACCGCGCTCGGCGCGGCCGCCGCGATCCTGTTCGTGCCGCCGTTCGTCGAGACGCCGTTCCTGTTCAGCGTCATCGTCGCGACATGGTGCGGCACGCTGCTCTATCTCGCGATCTCCGACCGCACCGCGCGTAGCTACGTGTTCATGCTGGCCGGCTACACGATGCCGCTGGTCGCGCTGCCGACGGTGACCGATCCGTCGACGATCTTCGACGTCGCGATCGCGCGGACCGAGGAAATCGTGCTCGGCATCGTGTGCGCGAGCGTGGTCGGCAGCGCCGTGTTCCCGAACCGGCTCGCGCCGACGCTGATCGAGCGCACCGACGCATGGTTCAAGGACGCCGCGTTCTACGGCCGCGAGACGTTGTCCGGGCATATCGCGGGCAAGGCGCTGTCCGCGTGCCGGCAACGCCTCGCCGCGACCATCACCGGCCTCGAATTCCTGCTGAGCCAGCTGAGCTACGACCATGCGCACCCGCGCGTGCTCGCCCGCGCGCAGGCGCTCGCCGGCCGGATGCAGCTGTTCCTGCCGCTGATGTCGTCGCTCGCCGATCCGCTGATCGCGCTGATGCGCGACCTGCACGTGCGGCCGCCGGCGCTCGACGCGCTGCTCGCCGACGCAGCGAAGTGGTTCGACGCGCCGTTGCCGGCCGTGAAGGCCGGCAACGACGGCGACATGGCGCACGACCCGGTCGCGGACAACCTGCGCGAACGCATCGCCGCGCTGCAGCCGGCCGACGGCGCGCTGGCGAGCTGGGACGGCGCGCTGCTGTCGAACGCGCTGTGGCGGCTGCGCCAGGTCATCGACATCTGGCAGGACTGCCGCTCGCTGCGCGCGCTGATCGCGAACGAGTCGGGCGTCTGGCAGCCGCGCTACCGGCACTGGCGGCTCGGCGGCACCGAACGCTTCTTCGATCGCGGGATGATGCTGTTCTCGACGCTGACCGTCGTGCTCGCGATCGTGTTCGCGTGCTCGCTGTGGATCTCGTCCGGCTGGCACGACGGTGCCGCGGCCGTCACGCTCGTGGCCGTGTCGTGCAGCTTCTTCGCCGCGCTCGACGAACCGGCGCCGCTGGTGTTCAAGTTCTTCCTGTCGACGGCCGCGAGCGTCGTGTTCGCCGGGCTGTACCTGTTCGTCGTGCTGCCGCACGTGCACGACTTCCCGATGCTCGTGCTGATGTTCGCGGGGCCGTTCATCCTGATCGGCACGCTGCTGCCGCGCCCGCAATTCAACATGGTGACGATGCTCGTCGCGGTGAACACCGCCACCTTCATCAGCATCCAGAGCGCATACGACGCCGACTTCTTCGTGTTCCTGAACAGCAACCTCGCGGGTGTCGCCGGGCTGCTGTTCGCGTACGTATGGACGCGCGCGACGCGGCCGTTCGGCGCGGAGCTCGCGGTGCGGCGCCTGCTGCGCTCGGGCTGGGAGGACGTCGCGCGCTCCGCGTCGACGCAGCCGCTCGACGACCAGCGCAACCATGCGTCGCGCATGCTCGATCGCGTCACGCAGTTGCTGCCGCGCCTCGGCGCGTCGGACGACCACCGCCATCCGTCGATCGAGAGCTTCCGCGACCTGCGCATCGCGCTGAACGCGCTCGACCTGCGCCGCTCGCGCCGCAAGCTGACGGGCGACGTGCCCGATGCGATCGACCGAGTGCTCGCCGGCGTCAACGATCACTACACGCGCTGCGCGGCCGCGAATGCACGCCAGCCTGCACCGCCCGCGCTGCTCGCATCGATCGACGACGCGCTGCAGCGCGTGGCCGGGCGCAACCTGCCCGGCACTTCCGTCGCGCCGGCGGACGGCGGCACGACGCCCGGCACGCCCGCGGCGCCGGTCACGCCCGCGACGCACCGCCGGCTGCGCGACACGCTGCACGCGCTCGTCGGCCTGCGCCTGTCGCTGTACCCGGCCGCATCCGCGCAGCCGCCGCAAGCCGCACCGGACGGAGCACGCGCATGATCCCGCTTTCCAACCTGTCTTTCCGACCGCGACCATGATCGGCGAAATCGACATCTTCGGCGTATTCGTGCCGGCTCCGCTCGTGCTGATGCTGATCGCCTACCTGATCAACATCGTCGTGCGCGCGCTGCTCGAACGCGTCGGCTTTTACCGCCTCGTCTGGCACCGTTCGATCTTCGACCTCGGCATCTACGTGTTCGTGCTTGCCGCGGTCGTCATCGTGTCTCACCATCTCGTGGCTAGCTAACCGTGAAAAAAACCTGGCTCTCGGCAGGGCAGATCCTGCTCACCCTGATCGTCGTCGTCGTGGCCGCCCTCGTGCTGTGGCGGATCATCAACTACTACATGTTCTCGCCGTGGACACGCGACGGCCACGTGCGCGCCGACGTGATCCAGGTCGCACCCGACGTGGCGGGGCTCATCACCGCGGTGCAGGTCGCCGACAACCAGGAGGTGAAGCGCGGCCAGGTGCTGTTCGTGATCGACCAGGCCCGCTACGCGCTCGCGCAACGGCTGGCCGAAGCGACGCTCGCGCAGCGCCGCGCGACCCTCGCCCAGGCGAAGCGCGAATATGCGCGCAACCAGCAGCTCGGCAACCTGGTCGCCAGCGAACAGGTCGAAGAAAGCCGCACGCGCGTCGAGCAGGGCGAAGCCGCCGTCGCCGACGCGCAGGTGTCGCTCGACACAGCGAAGCTGAACCTGCAGCGCACGACGATCGTGAGTCCCGTCGACGGCTACCTGAACGATCGCGCGCCGCGCGTCGGCGAATACGTGCCGGCCGGCCGCGCGGTGCTGTCGGTCGTCGACCGCAATTCGTTCCGCGTCGACGGCTACTTCGAGGAAACCAAGTTGCGCGGCATCCACATCGGCCAGCCGGTCGACATCGTCGTGATGGGCGAGCCGCGGCCGCTGCGCGGCCACGTGCAGAGCATCGTCGCCGCGATCGAGGATCGCGACCGCACGCAGGGCGCGAACCTGCTGCCGAACGTGAACCCGGCATTCAGCTGGGTGCGGCTCGCACAGCGCGTGCCGGTGCGCGTCGTGCTCGACGAGGTGCCCGACGACTTCCGGATGATCGCAGGGCGCACCGCGACCGTCGCGATGCGCTCGCCCGATGCGCGTCGTGACGACAAGGCGAAGCCGGCTGCCGGCGCTGCCGCGCCGGCGACGGCTTCGGCACCCGCGGGCGCAAGCGCGAAGGGAGCCTCGCAATGAAGCGGCACGGCCTGCGCCTCGCGGCGGCACTCGCGCCACTCGCGCTCGCACTCGGCGCGTGCAAATCCGTCGGCCCCGACTACAGGCTGCCGCAGCAGGCGTACGTGAATGCGCCGCTCGCGAACCATGCGCTCGACGATGCGAACGGCACGCTCGTGTCGCGTGACCCGGTGCCCGGCAACTGGTGGCAGCTGTACGACGACCGCGTGCTCGACGAACTCGTGCGCAGCGCGCTGAAATCGAACACCGACCTGCGCGTCGCCGCGGCCAACCTTGCGCGTTCGCGCGCGGCGCTGGAAGTCGCGAACGAACAGGGCGGCTTTTCCGGCCGCGCGGAAGCCGCCGTGCAGCGCGCGCAGGAATCGGCCGAACAGTATCTGCTCGAAAACAAGCTGCCGGTCGTGAACGAGGGCGCGGTCGGCATCAGCGTGTCGTACGAGCTCGACCTGTTCGGCAAGCTGCGGCGCGGCGTCGAGGCCGCGCGCGCGGACAGCGAAGCCGTGCAGGCGGCCGCCGACCTCGCGCGCATCACGGTAGTCGCGGACGTCGTGCGCGCCTACGTCGAATCGTGCTCCGCCGGCGACGAGCTCGCGATCGCGAAGCAGTCGCTCGCGCTGCAGCAGCAGCGCGTGAAGCTGTCGCAGCGGCTGCGCGACGCGGGGCGCGGCAACCAGACCGACGTCACGCGCGGCGTCACGCAGGTGCGCACGCTCGCGGCCGACATCCCGCGTTTCGAAGGCCGCCGCAAGATCGCGCAGTACCAGCTCGCCGCACTGCTCGCGCGCTCACCCGCCGACCTGCCGAAGGCTGTCGCCGAATGCGAGCGGCTGCCGAAGCTGCGCCAGCCGATTCCGATTGGCGACGGCGCCGCGCTGCTGCGCCGCCGCCCCGACGTGCGCGAGGCCGAGCGCCAGCTCGCCGCCGCGACTGCGCGGATCGGCGTCGCGACGGCCGCGCTGTATCCGTCGGTCAGCATCGGCGCGTCGGCCGGCTCGGTCGGCGTCGCTGCCGACCTGTTCTCATCCACCACCAATCGCTGGTCGTTCGGACCACTGATCAGCTGGTCGTTCCCGGTCAACGGCCAGCGCGCGCGCGTGCGCGAGGCCGAAGCCGCGACCGGTGGCGCGCTCGCGCATTTCGACGGCGTCGTGCTGAACGCGCTGCGCGAAACGCAGTCGAGCCTTGCGACCTATGCTGCCGACGTGCAGCGCACCGATGCGCTGCGCACGGCCTACGAATCGGCGCGCAGTTCCGCTGACGAAACGCACCGGCTTTATACGGCCGGCCGCGAGTCGTTCATCTCCGATCTCGATGCGACACGCACGCTGACGAGCGTGCGCGCGCAGGTCGCCGCGGCCGAGGGCCAGGTCGCCGCCGACCAGGTCAAGCTGTTCCTCGCGCTCGGCGGCGGATGGGAAGGCGATGCTGCGCCCGCTGCGGCGCAGCAGACTTCGGCGGCGGGTACGCCGGCTGCTGCGCCGGCCGCGGCGCCGGCCGCCGCAAAGTGAGCGCGCGCGGGGCGGCAGCCGGCGTGCACGACACGTCTGCCGTCCCGCGCCATCGTGCGCGATTTCGCATGTCCGGTATGTCGATGCCGACGTCGCGCGTCGCCTGCATTGCCGGTAAACTCGTCCGCAGTTTCCGTCATTCGCCGGCCGCCCGTCGGGCCGCCCATTTCCCGGAGAGTCATCATGCGAACCAGCGCCCGTAATCAATTCGCCGGCCAGATCGGCGCCGTCAAGCCCGGTGCGGTCAACGACGAAATCACGCTGCGTACCCAGGACGGCCTCGACATCGTCGCGGTGATCACGCATGGCAGCGTCGCATCGCTGGGCCTCGCGGCCGGCACGAAGGCGTTTGCGCTCGTCAAGGCATCGTCGGTGATCGTGATGGTCGACGTCGACAGCAGCAAGGTGTCGGCCCGCAACTGCGTCTCGGGCACCGTGTCGTCGATCGCGAAAGGCGCGGTCAATTCGGAAGTCGTGATCAAGGCGGTGGGCGGCGCCGAGATCGTCGCGATCGTCACCAACGACAGCGTCGATCGTCTCGGCCTCGCGAGCGGCAAGGCCGCGTCCGCCATCTTCAAGGCGTCGAGCGTGATCGTCGGAGTCGAGTGAGCGCCCTGTCGACCGCACCGACGATCCATCGTGCGCCGCGCCCGCACGCGGCGTGCGACGCTCGACCGGCGCGCGGGCGCACACGATGACGTCCATGCTCGAGCACGCGCATGAGCGCGTATTGCAATCGCTGCTGGCCGGGGCGGCCGACGCCGATTCTCCGGATGCACGTCTGTTCGGCACCCTCGTTGCGGCACGCGCATGCCGCAACGAGCTCGCGCTGCTCGGTCTGTCTCCCGCGCGGTTGAGCGGCCTGCTTGCCCGCCAGTTTCCGCACCTGGGTTCGGACGATGTCGCCGCGCTCGTGTCGGCGACCGCCATCGCGCCGCTGCCGACCGCGCACGCGCAGTTCATCGCGACACTGCACGCGCGGTTGATGCAGGATGCGCATTGCGCCGTCGCACGCGACGATGCCGACTGCGTCGCGACCATCATCGCGCATGCGTGCCTGCGCCCCGATCACCTGTGGCGCGATCTCGGCCTCGACGGACGCGCCGCGGTGTCCGCGCTGCTCGACCGCTATTTTCCCGCGCTCGCCGCACGCAATCTCGCGAACCTGCGCTGGAAGAAATTCCTCGCGCAGGAAGCGGCCGCATCGCTCGGCCTGCCGCCCGGGCCCGCCCCCGGATGCCCGGGCTGCGAGGATTTCGGATTCTGCTTTCCCCCGGGACGATAGTCGCAGCGGCGGCCCGCGGCTTGCCGGTGTGTATCGTTTGACCGTTCATGCGCGACATCCGTCCGCACGTTTTTCCCGCGCGTTCGTTCGATCGCTGCGCCCACTGGAGGAACCGCCTTGACCGACTTTGCGAGTCCCAATCTGCCGTCGCGCGATTTCGAAGTTACGTCGCTTTTCTACGCGAAGCTCGGCTTCGTCGAAACCTGGCGCGACGACGGCTGGATGATCCTGCGGCGCGGCGACCTGCTGCTGGAATTCTTTCCGCACCCCGGTCTCGATCCGGCCACGAGCTGGTTCAGCTGCTGCTTCCGGCTCGCCGACGTCGATGCGTTTTTCGACGCAGTGCTCGCCGCCGGCATTCCCGAGCAAACGACCGGCTGGCCGCGCGTGCATCGGCCGAAACGCGAGGCATGGGGCGGCACCGTCGGCGCGCTGATCGACCCGGACGGGTCGTTGATCCGGTTGATTCAGACGGACGACTGACTCGCCACGGTTCGCCCCGTCGATCGACGCCGAAGCCGTGCAGCGGACACGAGCGACGGCCCCATAAACGGTTACCTTGCGATGCGCGTGGCACACAGCGCGGGGCGTGCGCCCGTGCCGCGCGATCAGTGTCGATGGCGGTGGTGAATATCCGGGAAATGCGCGTGACTGTGCGTGATCGGCAGATGCACGTGCGGATGCGTGTGCGGTTCATCGCCGTCGTACGGGAAGTCGTGCGCGTGCTGATGATGTTCGTCGTGCCGATGCCGGTGCGTATGCTCGAGCCGCTCATGCGCGTGCTCGTGTTCGTGCCGTTCGCGCACATGCAGCCAGATGCCGAGCGCCATCAGCGCGGCCGCGATCCAGAACGTGACCGACGGCAGCGCCGGCCAGATCAGCAACGACAGCACGACGCCGAACAGCGGCGCCACCGAAAAATACGCGCCCGTGCGTGCACTGCCGAGATGGCGCAGCGCGACGACGAACAACACGAGACTGATCCCGTAGCCGCCGAGGCCGGTCAGCATCGCGGCGGCCGTGGCCGGAACGGCGGGCAGCGACGCACCCGTCGCGAGCGCGATGCCGATGTTCACGGGCCCGGCGACCAGGCCTTTCACGCACGCGATGACCATCGCATCGTTCGCGGCGACCTTGCGGGTCAGGTTGTTGTCGATCGCCCAGCACAGGCATGCGCCGGCAATCAGCAGCGCGCCGACCGGCACGCCGGCGCGCCCCGGCACCCACGACAGCAGCGTGCCGCCCGCGACGATCGCAACCATGCCGAGAAACACCTGGAGATCCACGTTCTCGCGAAACACGACCCACGCGATGACCGCCGTCAGCACGCCTTCGAGATTGAGCAGCAGCGCACTCGTGGCGGCCGGCGTGCTCGACAGCCCGAGCATCAGCAGCGCCGGACCCGCGACGCCGCCGGCCGCGATCGCGCCGGCGAGCCACGGCAGGTCCGCGCGCTGCAGCGGCGCTGCGTCCTCGGCCGGCGCGCGGCGGCAGCGCAACCCGCGCAGCAGGATCCCGACGCCCAGGCCGATCCCGCTGCCGAGATAGAACAGGCCCGCGACCATGAACGGCGACATCGCGCCGATCAGTGCCTTGGCGAGCGGCGTCGCGGCGCCGAACAGCGCGGCGGCGGTGAGCGCGACGAGAATCGCGGAATGTCTCGGGTTCATGATGCGGTCTTGGCGTTGGCGTTGGGCGTATGGAATCGGCAGGTTGCGTGCGATGCGGTGGCGCTTGCGGTTTGCCGGTGCCTTTCAATGTCGGGGAATGTCGGACGAATTGCGCAGGCTTTCAGGTACCTGTCGCGTCATGCGCGGGCGGCAACGCAGGCCGGCCCGACGATTCGTGCCGGGGAGATTATCGCGTTTGTGTTGCGGGTCGCCAACTGACGAGCGGCCGGCCGCGACGGCGCATCCGGACATCTCCACGTCCGTCTCTCGAATACGGCCGCACTTCACGCCTGACAACAGTTCCCGTGAGACATATTCGCGTGGGTGCGAATCCGGATTTCATCGCCGATCCGATTACATTAGGAACACGAATTATCGTGATTGAACGCAAGCGGATGTGCGTTGGTCACTCACTCGATGGCGCATGCGTCGATCGTCTGCGCGCAAGCGCGGATACGCAGTCGTGCGGGACGCCCGCCTGTGCATCGTTCTCCGGATGGGACGGCACCGTGCATTCATGATGCGCGCCGACACTCCCCGATGCCTGGTCGCCGCGCGCCCGACGTAAGCGACACGTTTCGCAAGCCGCGTCCGCCGACGTGCTTTCGTCGTCGGTTCGATTGGCAGTTCGATGCTGATCGGGCAAGGCTGACTGGCTGTACGGCCAGCGGTGGCAGTCCCGACCCGCCCAGACAAGGACAGGTCGGTCCGTCTGTGATGCGCGATATGTGCGGTGAAGGCCGGCGCGTCACCGCGCATATCGCGCGGCGACGCATCGCGTGTTACTCGCTCGCGGCCGTTTGCTGCTCGGCCTGCGGTGCTGCGTCGGCCGGTGCTTCCACGGCTGCCGGCTGCGGCGCGGCGGCGTCGGCCTGTGCATCGGCCTTCGGCTGCTGCGGTGCGCCCTTCGCTGCTTGTGCGCCGCCCTTGTTGCCCGGACGACGCGACTTCAGCCGGCGCGCACGCGCGGCGTCGTCATGCGTCACACGTCCGGCTTCGTTACCTTGCAGATCGACCCGCACCGCGTCTTCGACGAGACACGACCAGTAACGATTGCCGCGGCACCACGTGGACATTGCCTCGCGCAGCTCGGCTTCGCTCAGGCCGACGGCTTGCGCCTCGCGGGCGAGATCGTCCCAGATACCGACCTTCAGCGGCACCTTGGGAGCCGGATTCTTCGGGAACGCGCGCGGGAACCGGCGCTGCAGTTTGCCGATTGCGACGATGACCGGATCGACCGGCGTCGACGGCTTCGCCGAAGCGGGCTTCGCGCCGGACGGCGCTTTGGCCCCGGCACCCGATTTGGCCCCACGAGCGGGCCGATCGCCGGACTTCGGCTTCGCGCCTGCGTCCGGTTGCGTAGCCGGTCGCTTCGCGTTGCGCTCCTGCTTGGCCTTGGCTGCGAGCTGCGCCCGCAATTCGGCAAGTTGTTCAAAACCCATAAATTCAATCCACCAGGAATATAAGGTGTGGTTCGTGCGGCCATTCCGCACATCGGCGTTCGCCGCATCGCCTGCGGCTCGACTGCCACCGATGCGGATCATTGCGGGGCCGCATCGCCACCACCACTGTTTCAGGCACCCGGCCACGATGCCGGACAAAGGCAGGAGTGGAAGTATACCGGTACGCGCGGCAGTCGGTTGACTCACCGGTTCGGATTTGACGGATCCGGGTGGCAGGCAAGGCGTCCGCGCAGTCGTGACGCGCATTATGGCGGTGTTTTCGACAGGTATCGACACACGCGTTACGTAGTGTCGCTTTCCGCACTTTCTCGCTTCAGTGCGCTTCACGTGAAAAGCATGTGGCCCGAACATCATCGGCTGCCAGTATCGGCAAAGGTTGACCGGGGCATCGACAAGCTGTTGGTGTCGCTTGGTATCGCTGGGTGTCGCTGCCGCGAACGGCAATGCGGTTCGCTGGAGTGGTGTCCCGCGAATCGTGCGCATCGCTAGCACTCGCGGTCATCGAACGCGGCACACGAGGCGTCGCGCTCCGGTCGTTGCGCACAGTTGCGGCTTCGCGGCGGCCGGCTCGATCGTCGCCAATCAGAACACGCCGAGAGCAAGCCCTGCGGCAAGACCCGCGCCGATCTCCGCGCAGCGCGCGAGATCCTCGCTGCCGATCGTCTTCGGCGCGAGGATGCGCTCCGGTGTCTGCGCATGGGTGCAGACGATCAGGCCCGGCGCCACATTCCTGAGCCGCCATCCGGTCGCGATCCGGTCGATCTGGCGCAGCGCGTTCTGTCCGTCGCTGCCTGCGCAGATCATCGCCGCATACGGACGGCCGTTCACCCGATCGAGTGCCGCGTAGTAACAGCGATCGAAGAAATCCTTCATCAGCCCGGACATCGCGGCGAGATTTTCCGGCGTCGCGAAGAGGTAGGCGTCGGCGGCGAGCACGTCATCCGCGCTCGTCGCATCCGCACGCTGCAACCTGACGTCGACGCCGGGTTGCTGGCGCGCGGCATCCGCGGCCGCCTCGGCCATCTGCTGCGTGCCTCCGGTCATCGTGTGATAGACGATCAACAGCGTCTTCATCGGGGTTCGCTCGCGTTCGGTTTCAAATGCGGCCGCCGCACACGTCGGTAAGGCTCAAACGGACTACGTCGACGTGTGTGCCCGGGCCTGCGTTCTTCCGCTGTCGAATGGCAGATTCTTCGAGGCGGCAGACGCAGCGCACATCGAGTATATCGACGCGCCTGTTCCACTCCGCGCTTCGCACGATGTGCGGTCAGTCCTGCCCGACGCTCGCATCGGCGCGGTCCGCATGCGCGTAGTACGCGAGAAACATGTCGGCGGCCGTTTCCGCAACCTTCTTCTGCTCCCGCACACCGAGCGGCGGCTGGCCCATCGTCACCTGCGGCCAGAACGCGAACGCTTTCACGATTCCGTGCAGCTGATGCGCGGCGAATACCGGATCGGTCACCGTCAGCCGGCCGGCCGCAGCGGCCGCGCGAATCCAGACCGTCACGTCTTCTTCGCGCTCGCCCATGCGCTCGACCATGTCGCGCGCGCGTTCCGGCGAGTGGATGGCCGCACCGATCGCGACGCGTGCGAGTGCGAGAAACGCTTCGTCGTTCAGCAACCGCAATTTGCGGCCCAGCAGCGCGAGCAGTTGATCGCGCAACGGCACGTCGGCGCAGTAAGCCGGCGCGCCGGCGGTAAGTGTCGCGTCCCACAGCTGATGCAGGATCGCCGCGAACAATGCTTCCTTGCCCGGGAAGTGGTTGTAGACGGTGCGCTTCGACACGTCGGCGCGCGCGGCAATGCGATCCATGCTGGTTGCGTCATAGCCGGCCGCGAGAAATTCCTCGATCGCCGCGGTGAGTATTGCCGCACGCTTTCGGTCGGTCAGGCGCTGAGGAGAAGTGCTCGTATCCATACAAAAAATTCTACACCGCCGAGTTTACTTTTCCCAGGGATAAACTACACTGCTCGGTATACTTTTATTTCCGGACGAATCGACATGGCTTCGCCTCTCGTTTTTCTTCATCGCGTACTGGGTTTCGCCGCCGCCAGGCGTGGCCGCACGCTGTCCGGCGAGTCGCCGCAGCACAACGGCGAACGCTTCAGCAACGTCGCACCGCGACCGGTCGAAGGCTTCGGCAAGACGCTGGGTATCGCATGGAACATGCTGGTCAACAAGCCGCGCAACACGGTTCCGACAGGCGCATTGCCCATCGATTCACTGACCCGCGAGCAACTCGACGCGGCCCCCGACCGCAGCCTGTATCGGCTGGGGCATTCAACGTTATTGTTGAAACTGCGCGGTGAGTTCTGGCTGACCGATCCCGTGTTTGCCGAGCGTGCATCGCCGTTCCGGCGCGTCGGCCCCAAGCGCTTCCATGCGCCGCCGATTGCGCTCGAGTACCTCCCGCCGTTGCGCGGCGTGATCCTGTCTCACGATCACTACGATCACCTCGACCGCGACACGGTGCTCGCGCTTGCGGCCACCACCGGCGTGTTCGTCACGACGTTGGGCGTCGGCGACCGCCTGATCGAATGGGGTATCGACTCGCAGAAGGTACGGCAGCTCGACTGGTGGCAGAGCATCGACGTCGACGGCCTGACGCTGATCGCGACACCGGCGCAGCACTTCTCCGGGCGCAGCCTGTTTGACGGCAACAGCACGCTGTGGGCGTCGTGGGTCGTCGTCGACGACGATCTGCGCGTGTTCTTCAGCGGCGACACCGGCTATTTCGACGGTTTCCGGACAATCGGCGAGCGTCTTGGGCCCTTCGACGTGACGCTGATCGAGACCGGCGCATACGACCCGCAATGGCCTTACGTGCACATGCAGCCGGAAGAAACCGTGCAGGCGCATATCGACCTGCGCGGTCGCACGCTGATGCCGATTCACAATGGCACGTTCGATCTCGCGATGCATCGTTGGCAAGAGCCGTTCGAACGCGTCACCGCGCTGGCAATGGTGCGTGGCGTCGAGCTGTCAACGCCCAGGATGGGCGAGCGACTCGATCTGAATAAGCCGCATCGCGGCGAGCGGTGGTGGCGATCGGTCGATGAGCCGGCAAAGACTTCCGAAACGAAGACACGCCGGTGGCAACCCTGCGCGTCGCAAGCGACGAAGTAGGTTCGATGGCCGCGACGGTTTCTGGGCGAGAACGTCGCGGCGGTGAATTTTCGTCGCGATACGGGGTTGATGGTCGGTGAGGCCGGAAATCTGACCTTCCACACTATCCAGATAGACACGGCCAGCCCGACGATGGCAATGCACCTTATCTTCTTGATGCAGTTTTCTGCAGATCCCCGTTTCGTATGCGCTGCGATAGACATTGGCCAAGCCCCTCGGAGACGTTCATCCGAGGCTGTCTACAGAATCAGCATTAGTTCGACGCAGTCTTTGGACGCCCGGTAAATTCAACATCGGCCCGGCGCCCGCTTCGATTTCTCCCAACCCCCGTGGATTCGCAATCCGGCACCGCCGGGGCAGCGCGTTGTCACGTGACAACTGGCGATGAAGAGGGGCGTCGCATCTCTTGAATCCCGGGTCTGTTCGGCGACGTCGCAGTTCGACGGCGTGTCGATTGTCTTCGCAGAGCGAAACGTATTGAAAACCACAAAACACGTTTTCATTGATACGGTTTGACCTCGCTTTTCATCGCTTGAACCCAATAGGACGCTCGAGATCCATGCGCCCCCATTTTACCCATCAATCACGTTCAGTTCGCGTGAAACAACATGAAGAAAGTGGCGCAACTGATTGCTAGACAAAGGTTTACGGAGACGAACCGTTTTAGAGAAATGTTTCACGACCCTGTCGATTCGCGTCATCTCGCCTCGTTGACATGCATGAATTCGCCCCAAAAGCCGTCGCGCGATCAGGATACGTGAAACGACGTCGCTACCCGCCACCATTGAATCACTCGTCGACGCAACAAAGCTCCGAATATCAACCCTCCCCGTGCCACGTCGTCGTGGCAAGGGGGAGCGCAGACCGGGGGCAATTTATTGGGGCCACATCATGGTCACCAAAGTTCCCATCCGACATGCCGTGAGAGATCGAGAGTCCGCACAGTACAAGAATGCTAGAGGATGGCCGAGCCGCCCGGCCAGTACCGCTCGCTCGCACATATCACTCGCACGTTCCAACTCGCTAATTTGGCTCCCAATGAAGACGCCGCATCGGTGTGAAGCAGGTAATTCCGACACGAGACCTCAGCGGTTGTCACGTGACAACCATGCGACTCGAACGGCTCCCCCATCCATGACCTGGTCCAATCGGCCACGTCACTTCACATATCGCACGGATTTCTTCACGCTAGCAAGCTCTCTAGTAAGTGCATTGAGGCAAGCGAACCCGCCCGGAATCACAACTGAGGCGGGTTGTCACGTAACAACCACGTCCGTCGCAGTCGCAGTCGCAGTCGCAGTCGCAGTCGCAGTCGCAGTCGCAGTCGCAGCACCAGCACCAGCACCAGCACCAGCACCAGCACCAGCACCAGCACCAGCACCAGCACCAGCACCAGCACCAGCATATCTGAGTGCAACAGCGGCAATGACGAAAGAGGAAGAAAGAATCCCCACGAGTCCACCGCGCGTCGAGTCTGCATACTCCCCGTCGGCGGGCATTTGCGATCCTAGTCATCCGCATCGACTTGTCACGTGACAACTGCAGATCCCGACGCTGTTCAAGTTCGCAAGTAGTTGGAAAACTTGTCCCGCATTTTCAGGTCGACAACAAAATCACCCTTAGAAACCGCACCGCGATTCTTGTCGCTTCCGCCGCTGAATTCCCCACCACTCCATCGGCACTTACCATCTCAAACGACGTGTTGTCCGTTTTTATTTTTCAGTCGATTTGAACTCAAGAAATAATCTGCTAGCCATTTGGCCTGCTTGTCACGTGACAACCACATTGATCAGAAAATTTCTTGGCGCATCTAACACTTTTCTGGACTTTTCAACAACAACTGCATATATTACGCAAAACTCCTTGGAGGAATTTAATGGCTTTCAAGATCGCCGTTAGTAATCAAAAAGGTGGTACTGGAAAGACGACCATCTCCGTCAATATCGCGGCGGCCTTCGAGGCTGGCGGCAACAAAGTCGCCTTGATCGATGCCGACCCTCAAGGCACGTCAGTCAGATGGGTCACAAGCGGGGAAAATACGCTCCCGATGACGGTTCTGTCTTTGGCCCCCGCCGGTCGCGGCATCGGCGGCGAGATCAAGAAGCAGGATGCAAATTTCGATGTGATCGTCGTGGACTGCCCGGGCAACCTCGAAGACCCGCGCATCGCGTCCGTGCTGGAAGTCGCCGATTTCTGCCTCGTCCCGCTGTCCCCGTCGCCCGCCGACCTGTACAGCACCGTCGCGATGATTCGGATGATCGAGTCGATGCGTGCCGTTCGGAACCCGAATTTGTCTTCCGCGCTGATGCTGAATAGCGTCAATGGAAAAACTAAAATGCGTGAAGAAATTTTAAAAATTCTAAAGGCTGAAGAAATAGGGGAGCATCTGCTCGACAGCCAGATCGCGCAGCGAGAGGTCTACCGGCAGACGTTCGCCCTCGGCACCACGATCCACCATCACAATCGATACCTGAAGGGACTGAAGGAAGCCCGCGCGGAAATCGAGCGGCTGGTCACCGAAATGGCCCAATACATCGCGTCGACGCGCGCTACCGGAGCCGCTCATGGCTAAGGACACCTCAAAAGAGAAGAAGCCGACCGGCAACCTGCACCTCGCGGCCGGCCTGCTGCGCGGGCTCGCGCAGGAAAACGCGGCGCTCGAAACGCGCCTGCCGGAGCCGGTGCCCGCGTCGAATCCCGCCGCCGAAGCCGCTTCCCCCGTCGCCCCCGCCTCGACCACGTCCGCCGACGCGATCGACCTCGGCGCGCCGCAGAAAGTCGCGGTCAAGGACTGCATCCCGAACCCGTTCAACCCGCGCGTGTTCTATTCGGAATCGAGCCTGCACGAGCTCGCACTGACACTGAAGCGGGAAGGGCAGATCGAGCCGATCAAGGTCACGCGGCTCCCGGAGTTTCCCGGCAAGCTCGTCGTGATCGACGGGCAACGCCGCCTGCGCGCGACGAGCATCAACGGCGACGAGACGATCAACGCGACGTTTCGCACGGACCATACGCCCGAGCAGCTCTACACGATCGCGTATCGCGCCAACCACGACCACGAGCGCCAGACGATCTTCGACGATGCGGTCGCGTGGAAGCGTCTTCTCGACGAAAAGGTCTTCCCCGACCAGAACACGCTCGCGGAAAAGATCGGCAAGGACAAGGCATCGATCAGCAAGACGCTGTCGCTGAACGCTCTGCCCAACACGCTGCTCGAACGGATGGCCAGCGCGAACGATGTGGTCGGCCTGCAGGCGGCGTACTTCCTGAAGCTGATTTTCGAGCGCCTGGGCGAACCGGCTGCCGACCGGCTGCTCACCGCGGTGATCGACCGGAAAAAGTCGGTGCGCGACCTCGAGAATTTCCTGCGCGCGCAGAGCGACGGCAACAAGAAGGCGGGGCGCACGCGCTACAGCGTCCGTCACGATTTCGCGCTCGAATCACGCGCGATCGGTCAGCTGAAGACCTATCCGGACGGGCGTCTGGATCTGCAACTGAAGGGAGTCGATGCGTCTCACCAGGAAGCACTCGCCGACCGGCTCAAGACCGTAATCGACGCGTACGTCGCCGAACTGGCAGAAGCCGCGCAAAAGTAGGTGCGCCAAGACAAAGGCCCCGCGCCTGCACGGCACCGCGCAACCGGATGAAGTCCGGCGCGTGGCGCATGCCAGGCTGCGAGGCCTTGATCAGTTGGTCGCGAGGCTGCTTTTCAGCAGGAATTCCAGCAGGTCGTCCGAGGTCGGTTCGCCCCAGGTGTCGATCGCTAGCCAACGGAAGAAACTGGTTTGCGCCAGCTTGCTCGCCTTCTTCTTCGGCGACAGCGTGAGATCCTTCGAACCGGCCACCGTCTCGTTGTAGCGCTCGATCAGCTTGGTCTGGTCGTCGATCTCCAGCTCGCGGAAATACGCGCCAGCTTCGTCGACCTTCGCCGCCAGGTATTTATCGCGAATCTGTTCCTGCTTGCTCTGCGCGGATTCTTTTGCCGGCGCGGCCGTTTCGGTCCCCTGACCGTCGGCCAGCGTATAGCCGTGTGTCAGCGCCTTGCGGAAATACGCGGCCACGTTGTCGACAGGGGCGGCATTCTTCTTCGTAGTCCGATTGAGCGTATAGGCAATTGCCGCCTTGATGCGCTGCACACCGTACTGCGTGATCAGCCGGCGCGCTTCCGAACGCGGGATGCCGAACTTGGCGACTTCGTCGACGAGTGCTTCGTTCTTGACGTCGCCTTCCTCGACCATATCTGCGCTCTGCTTGCGCGTCACCTTGAACTGGACGGCCTCCACGCTGCGACCTGACTTGTGTTCGATCAGCTCGAGCGTATGGTCGGAAACTTCGTTCACCTCCTGAATGCACGGCACCAGGACCTTGCTCTTGAAGAGCTTGTACTCCTTGTACGATTGCGACGCCTTGTCCTGACCGAGAATGAGATCGCGGAATTTTGGCAGCGGAATCTTCGCCGTGATGCCGATCCCCTCGTAGCGCACCGTGTTTTCCCACAGGGCAAGCGAGTGCGAGCGCCGAAACTCGCGCGCGATCCGCATATCGATGAGCGCGTAGATCTCGGGATTGAGCAGTTCGCTGCGAATCTGGTCGGAGAAGCTGTACTTCAGCACCGATTGCTCGAGTTCGGCGCCGGCGAGCAGGCCCGACGCCTTCCACACCGTTGAGCGGTCGGCCGCAAGGTAGTCCCAGTTGACGACGGTACTGATCAGCGAGTTGACCGTGTCCTTCACGTACTTCGTGTTGTTGCTGTTCAACCCGCTTTCGTGCGAGAGCGCGGCGATCGAGATCGAGAAGCTCGTCCGGCCGGGCTCGAACGCTTCCTGACGAAGGGCATTCTTGATCAACGAGCTGAACATCTTGCGCTGCTGCAGCCCGATCTTTCCGGACTTCGGAGCGATATGAATGGCCTGGACCGCCTTGCGCAGCAGATCGGGAGGCTCGGGCGTCTGAAATAGCGAAACCTGCTTGTCGGAGCCTTTGATTGCGGGCTTGCGCGGCATCGTGATGTCCGGAGAAGGTGACCGTGTTGATGGCGGACTTTATACCTTTTCCAGCCACCGAGCAACGTCTCTTTCTACGGTATCACTTTCACTATCGATGCTAAGTTCCAGTCACAAAAGGAAAAACCTAGGTTTTCCTATTTGTTCGGAGCCCCATATCCATATACCTTTGGGTCAAAAATAGCTCCCAAAACCTTCTACCTGTGTGGTTTGTCGCCAGGATCCGGCATGGGACTTGCCCTATCAAAGGTACCCATTCATGGGAAACAATCGACTCGAACTGGATTGGCGAACCCGATTCGTGGTGCCCTGCAACACGATCTGCGTTCCTCCCATAACGCGCTACCTTCAACGCGCCCCATGAATGGGTACCTGTCGAAATCCACCGGCGTGGCGTTGTGTCTTCAACTGTGTCCGACAGGCGAAAATGCTCCCCATGAATGACTACCTTCAGACTCCCCCACAGAAGGTAACCTTTGTACCGGCCTGATCCTGTTTATGGGACGCCACAACCATAGGGACGAGCCAAACGAGATCACGCGGTCAATACAGGCACCCATAAACGGCTACCTGAAGTCCGCCCCATAACCGGCTACCCCACATAAAATGCTGTGCCCGGCGGCACGAACCGATCAGCTGGAACGCACCATAAATGGCTACCAATGGATTCCCCCATAGAGGGCTACCTGAAGTGTTTTTGGGCCGAATTCCCATAACAGGCTACGCGTGCCCCATATCCACAACCCCCATTTCCCACAACGCGGTACCCGATTCCCCAAATCCACAGACCTGAAACCCCATACTCTTCCGCCTGTGCTCCCATAAATGGGTACCGAACACCTGTCAAACCCTTGCCAGACAAGGCTGTGAGCCGTCTAAAAGTAGTTAAAGAAGTAAACGTTGTTTACCAAAGATGTAAACACACGTGTGCCTGTGCAGAAAAACAACCCCCATAAACCGCTACCAAAGAGACTCCAGCGGGCTCGACGGGCACAGCAATCCGGGTCTCCAGCCTGTGGATCCCCCGATATGTGGCCTCATTCTGCGAGCCTCCCAGGCCTGACAAGGCTTCGCAAGAGGGTGAGTACCTACTAACAAGCGCTCAAACGTAGAAACTTATGGGATGGAATCCGCGTTTTCAGGACATAGGTTCCCATCTATGGGATCGGAAAATGCCCACAGCGGGAGGTTTCTCCGTCCGGGATTACCCGTAGACCACGGCCATCACACCCGCACAGGAATACTGCGGGTACGCCTCAGGGCAGTGAGAAATGACCGGAATTCATCCGCGAGCGGTTATTTTTGCGTCTGTGTCCGCGCTTCCGTGGATAAGTCTCCGGCTATCGCGCGCCGGCTCGTCCGACACTTTTCAGTCAGTAACCCGTGCGCGGACGAAACCCCCGGCCCTTGCTCCGTTCATTTGGCCTCATAGCTTTCTACCTTTGGGCCTGTATCGGAATCGGTACAGGATCCCGACAGCCGGGACAAGAATTGCATCCCTGTGCCGGTCGACACGACAATCAAACGCGCTTCGGTCACGGCGATCCCGGCATGGTTCCGAACGTGAGGCGAGCGCCATCAACCAGGCTCCCCCTCACTGGATACATACTCGAATCCCGAAAATGCTCACCGTCGGAAGTTGTCGGATCCTGTAAAGGCTCACCGACTAGCTCCTCGCAGGTTGATGGACCGTCCGTGCGACGCGTCCGCACGAGATGCGGGCACCCGATGGAAAAGCTGTGGCGTATGCGCGCAGCGCCAGACGCGCCGGCGTGCTTGTCGCACAGGCGCAAAACGCTTCGTGACGCAGATTCGATGACGCGCGCAGCGCAGGCGCTCATGCGACTGCATCGTACGATGCAGATGCGCGATCGTGAACGAATGCCGATCGAAGCGCTCACCTTGTGCTGCAGATGTCATCTCCCAGAAGTGGCGACGAATCGCGCCGAACAGGTAACCATGCAAGCGGCCACCGGTTACCCGATCGTTCGCATCCTATCGGGCCGACGTGTAGTGGAACGGGGCGGACTCGGCATGGAACGATTCGTGGTCATTTATGGGAGGAGCCGTCGTTCGCGCGGCCGCAAATCGCAACATGGCGCACAGGTCCGCGATTCCGTCGCATGTTCCGCTCATGAGGCAACGATCGCGTTGCGGGAGCAGCAAATTCCACGGATGAAACAGTCGGCGTCGTACGCGGGCGCGGTGCGCCGAAGCGGATCTCATCCTCATCGGCAACCTGCATCGTATCGACGGAACAATCCGCTTCGTCACATGTTTGCGGCGGTCGCACACGTCGCGTGATGTATTGCCGTGTCCCTGCGAAACGAGGATCCGGCGGGCACGCGGGAGACGTGACGATGCGACGTTTCCCATACGTGTATCCCCAAGAATGTGCGCACGATAGCGCCACATTTTTTGCAACGCGGTTATGATGCAAAGGCCCTGATCGCGAGATGAAGACCGGCCAGGGGCAGGGGCGGTATCTCGATGTACTTTCACTCCGTGACCAATCAGAAAAGAGAGTTCAGCGATGCGAATCCAGATCAAAAAACTGACGCTGGCTGCTACGGCAGCGGCGTTCCTCTTCGGCTCGGCTGCTCCGGTGTTCGCGCAGACCGACGCCAGCGCACCGGCCGCATCCGCCGCTTCGGATGCGAAAGCTGCGAAGCGTGAAGCACGCAAGGCAGCACGGGCAAAACGCAAAGCCGAACACAAGGCAGCGCGCGCGAAGAACAACGCCGAACTGAAGAAGCTCGAAGACGCGGGTTACAAGCCGGCGGCCAACGATCCGAACTACCCGCAGAATCTGCAGAACGCTGAGAAGAAGGCGGGTGAAGCCGCGGGCGCCAGCCAATAAGCGTCCCTCGCGAGAAAAGCCCCGGCTCGAGCCGGGGTTTGTCGTTTGTGCTGTGGAAACGCGATGCGCGCCCGGGTACCCATGCGGGTATCACATCCGCATCAAATAATTCGGTATCCTTTGTTTTTCGATGAGGTGGAAACCACCTCGATGCGGTGACTCTTCCTGCTCTGTCCGTCCTGTTCAGACTAGTAGTAATCCTACGGAATGCAAAAACCGTTGGATGAACGACGAGGCGAAAGACGTTCATGCACGAGCAATACGCGGCGTCGCAGCGGCGCCCGAAACCCACACCGACCGAGCGATCGTCGCCATCAGGACCTGGTCAGCGCCGCGCGTTCGCTGCCGCCGCATTCCCCGTCATTTTCAGCCAGTCCTTGAATGCCCGCACGGCTTCGTCCTCCGCGCGCGCAGCCGCCACATAAGTGAAGTAGCGCCACGGCGGCAGTGCCGGTTCGCTGAACGGCTGCACCAGCCGGCCTTCGGCGATGTCGTCCGCGACGAGTGCGATCGGCCCCATCGCGACGCCGAGACCGTCGAGCGCGCCTTGCAGCGTCAGATAGAAATGCTCGAGCGTGAGCGAATGCCGCGGCACCAGATTCGCGTGCCCCGCTGCCGCGAGCCACTCGGGCCACATGCCGGGATAGGTCGCCGCATGCAGCAGCGTGAAGCCCGAGAGATCGGCCGGCGTACGCAACGGCCTGCCCTCGAGCAGCTTCGGCGCGCATACGGGCAGCCTGACTTCGGACAGGAATTCCTCGGCGACATAGCCGTCGATTGCCTGCGGGCCGCCGCGGACGATCAGGTCGACCTTGTCGCGCAACTTCTCGATCGGCTCGTTCGATGTAGACAGCCGCACTTCGACGGCCGGATGGGCGACCTGGAACGACGACAGCTTCGGCACGAGCCAGCGCAGCGAAAACGTCGCGGGCGCGCCGACGCGCAGCACGCGCTGCTGCCCCTGGCCGAAATGCTGCGCGGTGGCCAGCGCAATCCGGTCGAACGACGCACCGACCTCGGCGAGGTACGCGCGACCGGCATCGGTCAGGTCGACCCGCCGGTTGTGCCGCTCGAACAGCGGCCGGCCAAGCCACGCCTCCAGTTGCTGGACATGCCGGCTGATCGCGCCATGCGTCACGCACAGCTCGTCGGCGGCGAGCGTGAAACTGCCGTGCCGGGCCGCGGCTTCGAACGCGCGCAGCGAATTCAATGGAGGGAGTCGTCGGGCCATTCATCGTTTCGCGTGAGTTTTACTCACGCGAATGCTCAGATTTAATCGTTTGATCGGGCGATCATGCTTCGCCAATATGGCACACAAACGGCCTACGCGGCCGGAATATGTGTCTGAATTTCTCACATGGAGTATGGAGCATGCCGAACGTGGTGGTGGTGGGCGCCCAATGGGGTGACGAAGGCAAGGGGCGCGTCGTGGACTGGCTGGCGGCGCAGGCCGATCTCGTCGCACGCTACAACGGCGGCCACAACGCGGGCCATACGCTGGTCGTCGGCGACAAGACGTACAAGCTCGCGCTGTTGCCGAGCGGCATCGTGCGCGGCAAGCGCGGCGTGATCGGCAACGGCGTGGCGCTCGATCCGGAGGCGCTGCTGGCCGAGATCGGGCGGATGGCCGAGCTTGGGCTGTCGGTGACGCCGGACAATCTGTCGATCGCGGAGAACGCCACGCTGGTCCTGCCGATTCACCGTGCGATCGACCAGGCGCAGGAGCGTTTGCGTCGCGAGCCCATCGGCACCACGCTGCGCGGGATCGGGCCGGCCTACGAGGACAAGGTGGGGCGCCGCGGGCTGCGGGTTGCCGATCTGGCGGAACCGGACCGGCTTGCCGGCAAGCTCGACGTGCTGGTCGATCACCACAATGCATGGTTCCGCGGCCTGGGGCTCGAGCCGTGCTCGCGCGACGCGATGCTGGCAATGCTGGTCGACATCGCACCGAAGATCCTGCCGTTCGTGCGTGCCGTGTGGGCCGATCTCAACGACGCGAACGAGCGCGGCGAGCGCATCCTGTTCGAGGGCTCGCAGGCCGTGATGCTCGACATCGACTGGGGCACGTATCCGTTCGTGACGTCCTCGGGCACCGTTGCATCGGCAGCGGCGGCCGGCACCGGCCTCGGCGCGTCGAAACTCGGCCACGTGCTGGGCGTGACCAAGGCGTACGCGACGCGCGTCGGCGGCGGCCCTTTCCTCACTGAACTGAACGACGCCACCGGCGAAACGCTGCGCGCACGCGGACAGGAATTCGGCGTCAACACGGGCCGGCCGCGCCGCTGCGGATGGCTCGATGCCGCGCAGTTGCGGCAGGCCGTGCGGATCTCGGGTATCGATTCGCTCGCGCTCACCAAGCTCGACGTGCTCGACGGCTTTGCGTCGATCGAGCTGTGTGTCGGCTACGAACTCGACGGCGCACGCGTCGACCATCTGCCCGCGAGCCTCGATGCGCAGGCACGCGCAACGCCCGTCTATGAAACGTTCGCCGGGTGGGACGGGACCGTGAAGGGCGTGCGCGAGCGTGCGGCGCTGCCGCGTGCCGCACAGGATTTCATCGCACGCGTCGAGGCGGTCGCGGGCGCGCCCGTATCGATGATCACGACGGGCGCCGAGCGCGACGACACGATCGTGCTGAGCAATCCTTTCGACCCGGCCTGAGCGCGACGCGGCACGCGCAATGCGTGCCCGGCAGGCCGCCGCCATGCGGCCTGCATCGCTCCGGCGCCGGTCGTCCTGAGGCATGGGTTGTCGCGTGAACGACGGCCTGCCGCCGCGGTGCACGGCAAACTGGACACGCCTGCATCGCTGCGGTACTGTTCCGCACGATTCGCGCCAGACCGGCCCGTGCCGGGGCGGGCGCCGCTGCGAAGCGATTTCAATCCCGGGGACATGTCGATGGACACGTTACAGATGATGCGCATTTTCGTCCGGGTGGCGGAGGAGGGCAGCTTCACGAGCGCGGCCCAGCGCCTGGACATCACCACCGCCTACGCATCGCGTTCGGTCGCGCAACTCGAAACGCACCTGCGCACCCGTCTGCTCAACCGGAGCACGCGCCGCATCGCGTTGACCGATGCCGGACAGCGCTATCTCGACCGATGCCAGCGCATTCTCGGCTATATCGACGAAGCGGAAGCCGAGGCGGCCGATGCGCAGGCGAAGCCGTCGGGGCGCCTGCATGTGCACGCGACGACCAGTTTCGGCCAGGCCTACCTGGTGCCCGCAGTGGTGCGATACCGGCAGCGCTATCCGTCGGTGGCCGTCGAGCTCACGCTGTCGCAGCACGTGCCCGACATCATCGACGAAGGCTACGACGTGTCGCTGCAACTGAGCGCGACGGAGTTGCCCGACTCGGGGCTGGTGTCGCAGCGGCTTGGCGATGTGCACAGCGTGCTGTGCGCGTCGCCGGCGTACCTGAAGGAACGCGGGACGCCGCGCACCGTGCGCGATCTCGAAGCGCATGCGTGCCTGCAGATCGTCACGCCGATCTTTCCGCGCGACCGCTGGCATCTCGACGGCCCCGACGGTCGCGAGACGTTCGAACTGCCGCTGGCGGATTTCCAGGTCAACATCGCCGACGCGCTCGGCGCCGCGTTGCGCGCCGGCCTCGGCATCGGCTCGTTGCCGATGTCGACCGCGGTGCCCGCACTGGCGAGCGGTGCGCTGGTTCGCGTGTTGCCCGAGTACCGACTGCAGAAACTGACGGTCTACGCGCTGTACGCGTCGCGCCAGTACCTCGACGCGAAGATCCGTACCTTCGTCGATTTCCTGCGTGAATGCGTGCCTGAAATGCTGTCCGCCGACGAGGCTGCGCTGCGCGGTTCCTGCGAGTCCTGAGCGAAGGTGGACGACGTGTGCCGGATCGCATGATGCGGCACACGCATCGTCCTTGAATCCAGGTTCGGCTGCGCAAGATACTTTGCATACCTGAATTGATGGTGAAAAGACGCGGCACGACTTCACCGACCGGCTGCATCGCTCGATGCGCGCCGTTATGGAAAACCTGCTTTCGATATCGGAGATCGTCGGTTCGGTGTGAAGTGTCGACCGCCTGGCATCGATGCGACGCGTGCCCGCGCGTTCACGCGACCGTTTGCAAGTCGTGCACCGGCCACGCGCAACCCGCTCCTCCGTTTCCGCTCCGTCGAACACAGGCTTCCATGGCAGACCGACCATCCGGATTCCGTCGCCAGCTAATCGAGGCCGGTCTGGTGATCGCGGCAGGCGCCATCGCCGCTCGCGTAACGCAATCCTTGCCGCATACGACAACGCCACGGATGCAAGTCCGTGGCGTTTTGCTTGACGTGCATCGCTGCACGGCAGTGGCGGATGCCTGCTGCGGTATTACTGCTGCTTGTCCCAGAGCGTGCGCCCGAAGAACGTGAGCGTGCGATCCCACGCGATCTGCGACCACACCGGATCGAACTGCGTGCCGCCGATGCGGCCGGGGCCGACGGCCGTTTCGTTCGCGAACGCGTGATGCGCGAGATAGCGGTGGAATTCGACGTCGACCTTTGCGTCGGTCAGCTTCTTCTCCAGCGCATCGACCTGGTCGATCGCGAAGAACGCATCCTGCGTACTCCAGTGACCCATCAGCGGCACCTTGATCTTCGACGGGTCGAGGTAGTCGAGCGGAGGGAAGCCGTACCACGTGACGCCGGCGTCCGCCTCGGCGAACTGCAGCGACAGCAGCGTGAGCGCGCCACCCATGCAGAAGCCGGTGACCGCCACGCGCGACGCGTGCGTCTTCAGGTATTGCACCGCGCCGGGAATGTCCTGCGATGCGGCGTCGCCGAAATCGAGGCCCGTCATCAGGTGGTGCGCTTCTTCCTCCTCGACCGTCGACTTGCCGCGATACAGGTCGGGCACGAGCGCGAAGTAGCCGCAGCGCGCGAGGCGATCGGCGACGCCGCGGATCTGGTCATTCAGGCCCCACCACTCCTGGATGACGACGACCGCGGGTGCGCCTTCGGTCTTTTCCGGCGTGGCGAGGTAGCCCTGCAGTTCCTGGCCGTCCGGACGGCGAAACGTGATCATGGAACCGGATGTTTGAGACATGAAACCGCTCCTTTTCGAAAAATGCGATGAGTGCGGCATCGGGTCGGCCAGCGAGTGCGGTATGCCCGGTGAGTCGAGGTCTCGCTCGCGTTCGCTTCGGCCGGCGCCGACCACGCGGCCATTCTATGCGCAAACGCCGGCGGTCTGCGTGAACGGCGCGATGCGGCGGCCGATTCGCGCGCGCGCATCGATCGGGCGTCGTGCGGCGCGCATGTCGCGTGCGCCGAAAACACAACACCCCGCCCCGATGGACGGGAGCGGGGTGTTGCGTCGGCAACGGGCGTATCGCGGAATGCGTCGCGTGCGGCAGTCTTACTGACCGAAATAGACCGAGTCGCGAGCGTTCTGCTTGACCGCGATCGCGCGGCCGGCACGCACGCCGGCGGCGGCCTGTGCGCCGTAACCCGTCGCGTCGCCGTTCGTCACGCGCGCCTGCGCGGTCTGCAGCGCATTCGGGTAGTGGACATCGGAGACTTCCGGCTTGTACCCGGCCTGTTCGAGCTGGACGAGTTCTGCGCGGACCTGGGCACGCGTCAGTTGGTCTGACGGGTTCGACTGAGCGAATGCGCCAAACGATGCGGACAGGGCGCTGGCAGCGGCGACTGCGTAGATGAACGACTTCATGATGACCTCCGGTTTTCGTAGATTTCGCGCTTCGCTTGGTTGCGTTGAGCGGTTGATTTGCATCGTAGCGATCGCGATACCGGTCGGAAATAGGCGTTCCAGCGAATAATTATTGCAACTGGGTAAACGATTCGCGGGAAAATCGGGTTTTGTCGGACGATTGTTGGCGTGCCTGATGGCGGTCACGGGTTGCGGTGCGGCATGATCGTCGCGGCGGCGGTGAGTCGAGCATGGCATGTCGACGCAAGAACGACGGGCCGGCGCGCTACAGGACAGGAGCGTATGGCGACCGAACGCCGACCTTGGCCCCGAGCTTGGCCGATAGAAAGCTCAATTGAATCGGATAACGAAGTATTGATGGTGGGCACGGAAATCCGCGCGCCCCATCGCGTTGAAATCGAGCCGAGCCTTTCTGCACGCATCGACGGGAATGCCCGTGCCGTCTCGTCGCGCGTACCACATCACGCGTCGACGATCGCCTGCCGTTTCCGGTATTCGGCAGGCGTGATCCCGACATGCCGCGCGAACGACCGTCTGAGCGTATCGACATTCGCGAAGCCGCATTTCGCGGCGACCTGCTTCGGCGTGTCATGTCCGTTTTCGAGCAACTGGCGAGCCGCCGCGACGCGGGTCGCTTCGACCCACGCGGCCGGCGTCATGCCGACCTCCGCGCGAAAGAGCCGTGCGAAGTGGCGCGGGCTCATGCCCGCATGCTTCGCGAGTTCCGCCACCGAGTGCTCGAGTTCCGGATGACTGGCGATCCAGCGCTGGACTTCCTGCAGCACCGAACGCCCCGCCGGGCGCGCCGCGCCGCTGCGGCTGAACTGGAGCTGCCCGCCCGGGCGCTTGAAGAACATGACGAGTTGCGCGGCGACGCGCCGCGCGATTTCCCGGCCGAGATCCTCCTCGACCAGCGCAAGCGCGAGATCGAGGCCGGCCGTGACACCGGCACCGGTGCGCAGCTTGCCGTCGCGTACGTACAGCGCGTCCGCTTCGACGGTGAGCGACGGATAGGCGGCGGCGAGCGCATCGGCCGCGGCCCAGTGCGTCGTCAGGCGTCGTCCTTTCAGCAGGCCGGTCGCCGCGAGGATGAATGCGCCGGTGCAGATCGAGCCATACCGTTTGCTTTGCACGGCGGCCGATCGAAGCCACGCGAGCACGTCGGTGCGCAGCGCGATCCGGCCGGCACCCGGTGCACCGGCAACGAGCAGCGTATCGATGCGATCGGGAATGTCGGGAGCGATCCAGTCGGCCAGCAATTGCGCGCCCGATGACGTGCGGATCGGGCCGGACTCGCTCGCGATGATCCGCAGCGTATAGAACGGTTTGCCGCTTTCGGCGTTTGCCTGTGCGAATACGTCGAGCGGCGCGGAGACGTCGAGCAGTTGTACGCCCGGTACCGCGAAAATACCCACGACCTTCGGCATGTTCGGTTGCGTGATGTGTCGAATGTGACGCGTAGCAGTATAGACGCGCGGTGCGATGCGACGGGCGGGGCATCGGCGCATTACGCGGGTGCGATTCGATGGTTCCGGCAGTGGTGGCCGTCGATCGAGCAAAATGGCAGGATTTGGCGTAATACGCCGATTGATGCCAAACGACGGTCTCCGCAGAATGAATGCTGTCTTCCAAGGAGGTCGATCATGACTGTGAACGTCGCCGGCATCACCCTTCCCGATAGCCAACTCGCGCGCGAGATCACCGAACTCGTACGGGATACCGAGTCCGAGCTGCTGTTTCATCACTCCAGCCGCGTGTACTACTTCGGTGCGCTCGCGGGCCAGCGCCGCGGGCTGAGCTACGATCCCGAACTGCTCTATTGCGGCTGCATGTTCCATGACATGGGGCTCACGCATCGACACAGCAGCGCGTGTGAGCGATTCGAAGTGGACGGCGCCAATGCCGCGCGCGATTTCCTGAAGAGCAGGGGCATTTCGCAGCAGGACATCGACGTCGTGTGGACCGCGATCGCACTGCACACCACCCCCGGCATTCCGCAGCACATGCATCCGGTCGTCGCGCTCGTCACCGCGGGTGTCGAGATGGACGTGCTGGGCCTCACGTATCCGGAGTACAGCGACGTCGAGCGAGAAGCCGTCGTCCACGCGCATCCGAGGACGCCGCGCTTCAAGGAAGACATCATCCAGGCGTTCTACGACGGTATCCGGCACAAGCCGGACACGACGTTCGGCAACGTGAAGGCCGATGTGCTGGCCGACAAGGATCCGCATTTCCATGCAGGCAATTTCTGCAGCGTGATCCGAGCGTCGGCGTGGGCCGGTTGATCGGTGTCGGTGGCAGGCGGGGCGGGGGGGAAGGCAACCGGTGCGACGCATGTCGAATTCGGTGGCCGGACGTGGCGGGCTCCGTTTCGTCGATGGAATATTCATTAGAAAAGTTGTTACGTGACAACTTCATGACGTCAGTCAGCGACTTCATATACGTGAATTTCACGATCCCGCTTCAGACGCGCATCTCCGGCCGCGCGTGCCGGCGCGGCGAGCGGGAAGCCCCGTTTCGCCGACACCCGCAATTGCCCGCCGTCGACCGGTCGTCGACCGCCTGACGACCGAATCCGCCCGTCTTCGGCAAAACGCCTATAATGGTTGGGCAAATTGCCGGAGAAGAGTCATGAGTACGATCGCGTTTCACCCTTCGGGCGTCGCGCACCCGCGCCAGGCAGAGTTCACGATCCTCGAGCAACTGCTCGCGATTCGCGTGCGCTCGGGCGCCGATCTCGCGGAGTTGGCGAGCGCGCGTGTCGACGTCGCGGTGATCGACCGGCTGTCGGAGCGCGGCCTGAAGTCGGACGAACTCGCCTTCATCATCCCGCGGCGCACGCTGAGCCATCGCCGCCAGGCGCACGAACGGCTGTCGCAGGAGGAGTCCGACAAGGCGATCCGGCTGGCGCGCATCGTCGCGCAGGCGACGGCCACGTTCGGCGACCAGGACAAGGCGATGGCGTGGCTGCGCAACGGGCTCCAGCGCTTCGGCGGACGCACGTCGCTCGACATGGCGAGTACCGAGCATGGCGCGCGGCTCGTCGAGGAAGCCCTCACGCAGATCGACGAGGGGTACTTCGCTTGACGACGCTGTGGCGCATCAGCAATTACGCGGACCTGAAAGGCATCGGCGGATTGCGGGCCGGCGGGCGCTGGCATTTTGCCGGGCAGCCCGTCGTCTATCTCGCCGAGCATCCGGCGCTCGCGTTGCTCGAGACGCTCGTTCACTTCGAACTCGCCACCGTTGCGCAATTGCCGAGCGGCTACCAGCTGCTTCGGGTCGAGGTGCCTGAATCGGTGGATGTTGCCGAGATCGCGGAGGGCGATGCGCCGGCCGACTGGCGAGAAGACGTCGACTGGACCCGCAGCGCCGGCACCGAGTGGCTGCACACGCAGCCGAGCGCCTTGTTGCGCGTACCGAGCGTCGTCGTGCCGCACGCGCACAACTTCCTGTTGAATCCGCTGCACCCTGCCGCATCCGGGATCCGCATCACCGAAGTCATGCAGTCGCCGTACGACAGCCGGATTCTGCGGCTGATCCAGTCGAACAAGAGCGAATAGGGCTGATTGCGCGCCGTCGCGCGGCACCGCGCCGATCAGCGCTCGCCTGCGGCTCCGGTCTGCCGGTCGCGGCGGGCAGGGTGCTGCACGTGACCAATGCGAAACATGAAGGCGGCACATGGCAGCAACGATCGATGAACAGAACGGCCACGCATCGTGGCAAGGGGGCGCCGTGACGAACGCGCATCTGCTCGAAATTGACGCCATCCTGTCGGGCCCGGGGTTTTTCGATTTTCTCGGCGACGTCGATTGCGATCGCGCGCTGGCCAGCCGCGAGGCGGAGCCGTTCGACGCCGGCTGGATGACGGCATTCGACGAAATCGACGGCGATCCGGGCGCCGTGCTGGACAAGCCGGCCGTGGATGCCCTGAGGGAAAAGGCGTTCAGGCTCGCGTTCCGGGCCTCGGGGAATGCCGACATCGCGGCGTGCGTGTCGGATGACATCGAGCTGATCGCGCGAAGCCGGCTGTCGGGCCGCACCGACGGCTGGCCGTCACGCGTTCTTTGGGATGCCTACACGAACGGCCGGTTTCCCTGCTAGCCGATGCGGCGTACCGGATGCGCCGATGCATGCGATCGGACGATGCCAATCACGTGCCTGCCGCGATGATTGTCAAACAGTGTGAGTCAATCGTCAGCATTTGCAACGGAAGTAACAGTCCCCGCAATTCGACGGTTTCGGGCGCGGGTGCGGCTACATTGGCTCCACCTGCCGCACGTCGCGGTGAGGCATGCGACAAGCCGCACGAAGGCGGCCCGCAGCAACAACGTCTTTGGGGAGAATGACCATGAACAAGATTCGCACGATTCTGCTTGGCGCCGCGCTGACGGCAATCGCATCGGCCGCTTTCGCACAAACGGCCCAGACGGGCGCAGAAGGTTCCGCCGGCGTCGGTGCACAAGTCCAGACGCCGCTGCTCGGCGGCGGCGTGGGCGTGCAGGCGGGTGCAGGCGCGAATGCCGCGGGCTCGGGTTCGGGCGCAGGCAACCTGGTCGGCGGTGCGCTGAACGGCGTGGGCAAGACGGTCGGCGGCGTCGGCTCGGCAGCGGGCAATGCGGTTGGCGGTGCGACGCAGGCGGTCGGCTCGGCTGCAGGTTCGGCGAAGGATGCCGCGACATCGGCCGTGCACACGACGAAGTCGCACGTGAAGCATGTTGCATCCTCGGCAAAGAGCCACGCGCAAGGCGCGGTGTCGACGGCGGGTGATGTCGCAGGCGGCGCGAAGGCGAAGGCCGGCGAAGCGCTTGAGGGTGCGGCGAACTCGGTGCAGGGCGGCGCATCGGTCGGCGTGAAGGGCTCGGCGTCGGCACAAGGCGGCGCGCTGTAAGCGATACGCTTTCAGCCAAGGCCCGGCCCGCTTCGATGCGGGCCGGGTCTTTTTTTTGGCGCGAGCCGCGCATCGCGGCCGCGTCAGTGTGCCGCGAACCGGAACAGGCGTGCCGCGCACCCTCTGCCCATTGCCTGCCCGCCATGCTTAAATAGCGGGGCTCCCGGTCGACGGTCGTTCTTGCGCGGCACCGGCCGATGCAGGCAAGCATGTCCGATCGGCATCATGACGACAGACGACTCCAAAGCGCTGCCGCGGCCCGCCCGGCGTGGTCCGATAACATTCCGAGGCACCACGACCATGACCATCCCGCTCCGTCTTCTCGCGCTTGCTTGCGTGCCGCGGTTCGCGGCTTGCGCGTCACCGCCTATGCCGTGCGGCGAGTGACGCGTGCGGGGTGAGCACGGTGGGCGCGAGGCCGGACGAATTCGCGGCGCCCGCTTTCAGGTACCATCCCGACCCGCTGGCGACGGGCGGCACGATCGGTGCGGACGAGCGCCGCCACCCGCGACGGCGCACCCGGCGGCGGTCCGGATTGCGACCGGCGGCCGCGCGTCGTTCGACGGCGCACAATGCCGGTCGACATCGCCCCTTCGTCATGAAACAGAGGAATCTTCGTGAAGTTCATCCACGCCGCAGACATTCACCTTGACAGCCCGCTGCACGGCCTGAGCGCGTATCCGGATGCGCCGGCCGCGCAGTTGCGCAACGCGTCGCGCGAGGCGCTGCGGCAGCTCGTGGATCGTGCGATCGAAGAGGAAGTCGCGTTCCTCGTGATCGCCGGCGACCTGTACGACGGCGACTGGAAGGACCACAACACCGGCATTTTCTTCGGCCAGCAAATGGGCCGCCTGCGCAAGGCCGGCATTCGCGCATTCGTGCTCGGCGGCAATCACGATGCCGAAAGCGAGATGACGAAGAAGCTGACCTTGCCCGACAACGTCACCGTGTTCGGCCACCGCAAGCCGGAAACCTTCAAGCTGCCGGAATTCGACGTGGCGCTGCACGGGCAGAGCTTCAAGGACAAGGCCGTCGTCGACAATCTCGCGATCGGCTATCCGGATCCCGTGCCGGGCCATTACAACATCGGCGTGCTGCACACCGCGCTCGAAGGCTATGCGGCGCATGCAAACTATGCGCCGTGCTCGCTGGCGGAATTGCATGCGAAAGGCTACGACTACTGGGCGCTCGGCCACGTGCACGAATTCCAGCATTGGTCGGGGCCGTCGACCGTCGTGTTTCCCGGCAACCTGCAGGGGCGCCATATCCGCGAGACGGGCCGCCGCGGCGCGGTACTCGTGACGGTGGAGCAGGGCCGCACGCACGTCGAGCGCCTGTACCTCGACGTGCTGCGCTGGGAAGCGTTGTCGGTCGACGCGTCCGATTGCCTGACGGTCGCCGACCTGTCGAGAAAGATCGGCCAGTCGCTGGAGGCGCTGTTGAGCGTCGATGGCCACGTGCCGCGCGCGGTGCGCGTGACGGTCACGGGGCGCACGCCCGCGCACGGTCTCTTCTTCGGCCGTGCGCCGCAATTGCGTGCGGAGGTGCTGAACCAGATCGGCATCATCGGCAACGAACGGCTGTGGCTGGAGAAGGTCCGGCTCGCGACGTCCGCGCCCGTGCAGCCGCAGGGCGAGAGCGAGCAACTCGAGGCGCTGGAGGATCTGAAGCAGATCCTGGCCGATGCCGCACACGATCCGGATTTTCTCGCGCTGCTCGAACGCGACCTGAAGCCGTTCGTCGGCAAGGTGCGCAGCGACGTGAAGGAAGAGGTGCCGCTGCTGACGATGGCGCGCGCCGGCGAACTCACGGCGCTGGTCGAGCAGGTCGGTCCCGCGTTGCTCGCGCGGCTGGCGAGGGGGGAATAAGCGATGCGAATCAGCCAGCTCGACCTGATCAAGTACGGCAAGTTCACCGACGAGACGCTGCGCTTTCCGTCGGCCGGCCAGGATTTCCACGTGATCGTGGGGCCGAACGAGGCCGGCAAGTCGACGATCCGGACGGCCGTGTCGGAACTGCTGTTCGGGATGAAACTGCAGACCCCGCTCGACTTCCTGCATGCGACGCCCGAACTGCGGATCGGCGGCGTGCTGGAGGGCGGCGCCGGCGCGCTCGCCTTTCATCGCGCCCGCGGGCGCAGTCCGCTGCGCACGCCCGCCGACGACAAGCTGCCGGACGACTATCTCGACGCCATCCTCGACGGCGCGACGCGCGAGTTCTTCGAACAGATGTTCGGGCTCGACCACGGGCGGCTCGTCGACGGCGGCCGGAGCATTCTCGACGCGTCCGACAAGCTCGGCCAGGTGCTGTTCGAATCGGCGGCGGGTGTCGGCACGCTCGGCCCCGTGCGCGAGGAACTCGACGCGCGCGCGGCCGAGCTGTGGGCGCCGCGGCGCAGCGGTAGCGCATTCGCGCAGGCCGAGACTTCGTTCAACGAAGCAGTTGGCGAACTGAAGGCAGTCCAGGTGCGCACGCGCGACTGGGTCGATCGCAAGGAGGCGCGCGACGCGGTCGAGCAGGAGATCGAGCAGGCGCGCGTGGAGCAGCGTCGCCTCGAAGCGTTGCGCTCGAAGCTCGAGCGCGTGCGGCGGCTGGCGCCGTACCTGAAGGAACTGACGATCAAGGAAGCGGCGCTGGCCGAACTGGGGGCCGTCGTCGAGCTGCCGCCGACCGCGTATGCCGACTTGCTGAAAGCGCAAGGCGATCTCGCGGCCGAACAGAAGGTGCTCGAGGAACGGCGCGCGGACCTGCTCGCGAAACGGCAGGCGCGTGATGCGATCGATCCGGATGCCGACGCGCTCGCGCTCGAAGCCGATATCGAAGCGCTCGACCGGCTGCGCGGCGCATGCATGAATCATGCACAGGATCTGCTGTTGCTCGGCGCGGACGTCGAGCGGCATCTGTCCGCCGCGGGTTCGGCCGCCGCGCAGCTCGGCTGGCCGACCGACGAGACGTCGCTGCGCGCGGCCCTGCCGACCGCGCTGTCGCTGAAGACGGTCGCGAACCTGCTGCGCGACCACGGCGCGCTGCATCAGGCGCTGGCCGGCGCGCGCGAGTCGCTCGACGAGCGCACGCAGGAACTCGCGCAGGCACAGGAACAACTGGCGCGCCTGTCGACCGTCGATGTGCCTGAAGCGCTTCGTGCGGCGCTCGCCGATGCGCAGGGCTTTCGCAATAGCGGGCAGCGTGAACAGGCACTCGAACGCGACATCGCGGCCGCCGAGCAGACGCTGTCCGACGCGCTCGATGCGCTCGGCCAGTGGCGCAAGCCGGTCGACGCGCTGCGTGCGCTCGACGTGCCGTCGGCGGCTCGGCTCGGTGTGCTGCTGACCGAAGCGAGCGAACGCGCGAGCGCGGCCGCCGCCGCACGCGATGCACGGGACGGCGCGCAGGAAGAACACGAGCGGCTCGAACTGCAGGAGAAGCATTTCGCTCAGACCCACAAGGTCGTCACGACCGCCGAGGTGCTGGCGGCGCGCGCGCGCCGCGATGGCGCCTGGGGCGACGTTCGCAGCGGCGCGGTGGATCTGGCAACCGGCGCGCCGGCCGTCGACGATGCAATTCGCCTTGCCGACGAACTCGTCGATGCGCAGCTCGGCGCCACGCAAGCGGCGGCGACACTGCAATCGCTGCGTCAGCAGGTCCAATCCGCGCGCGTCGTGTTGACGCGCCGACAGGCGACCGTGGACGAGCGCGAACGCGAGCTGGCGGCACATCGCGACGCGTGGGCCGAACTGGCGACGACGGCCGGCGTGCCCGGCATGCCGCTGGCGGCGATGGGCGACTGGCTCGCGAAGCGCGACACGGTGTTTGCCGCGCAGCTCGAGCTCGAGCGCCTGCGCCGCGAATTCGCGACGATCCGCGATGCGCGGGCCGGTGCGGAAGCCGCGTTGCGTTCGGCGCTGCGCATGGTATCGCGCGGCGGCGACGCCGACGGCCTGACGGCACTCATCGCGATCGCCGGGACGTTCGTGCAGTCGGCGGAAAAGACGCTCGCGCAAAAGGACAGCCTGGAGGACCGCGCGCGCGAAGCCGAACGCGGATGCGCGACGGCTCGTTCGCGCGCCGACCAGGCCCAGACCGCCTACGATGCGTGGCACGCGCAATGGCGCGACGCGCTTGCCGACGCGAAGCTGTCCGCCCATGCGGTGACGCTGGCTGCCGCGGAAGGTGCGCTCGCGCTCGCGAATACGGTGACCGCCGAACTGGCCGACGCCGATGCGCCGCGCAATCGGATGACCGCGATCCGCGCGGAGCTGGCCGCGCTCGAGGCCGGCGCACGGCGGCTGGCCGAAGCGCTCGAGCCCGCGTGGCTGGCGAGCGGCGACTGGCTGGACGTTGCGCGCCGGTTGACGATGCGCGTTGCGGCCGCACGGGAAACCGCGCGTGCGATCGGTCGTGCCGACGACGCGGTGCGGCAGGCCGACGGCAAGGTCGCCGATGCCGCCGCCGCGGTGGCAGGCGCGGATGCGCGCATTCAGCCGTTGCTGCAACTGGCCGGCGTCGCATCGATCGACGCGGCGCTGCCACTGGCCGAGCAATCGGATCGGCAGCGCCAGCTTCGACAGGCCGTCGATGCCGCGAAGGAGGCGCTGGTGCGCGACGGCGACGGCTTGTCCCAGCCGGCCGTCGAGGCCGAGGTCGCTGAACAGGACATCGCCGACGTGCCCGCGCATCTCGAAGCGGTGAAGCAGTCGCTGGGCGACGTCGGCACGCGCCTGAACGCGCTCGCGCAGCAGCAGGTGGTGGCCCGGCAGGCATTCGGCGCGATCGACGGCCAGGCGAATGCGGCCGTGGCCGAAGCAAAGCGGCAGGAAGCGCTCGCGGCGATGGGCGATGCAGCGGAACAGTATCTGGAAGCGGCGACCGCGAGTCGCTTGCTGAAGTGGGCGACCGATCGTTATCGCGACCAGAAGCAGGGGCCGATGCTGCGCCGGGCGGGCGAGATTTTCGCGGGACTCACGCTGGGCGAATTCGCGCGGCTGACCGTCGACACCGAACGGACGCCGCCCGCGCTGTATGCGCGGCGCACGAAGGGCGCGTCGGTCGAGGTCGCCGGCCTGAGCGAAGGGACGCGCGACCAGTTGTTCCTCGCGCTGCGGATCGCGGCGCTCGAACTGCAGCTCGCCAGCAGGACCGCGCTGCCGTTCGTTGCCGACGACCTGTTCATCAACTTCGACGATGCACGTGCGAAGGCGGGGCTCGAGGCGCTGCGCGATCTGTCGACGCGAACCCAGGTGCTGTTCCTGACGCACCACGATCACCTGCTGCCGCTCGTGCGGGACGTGTTCGGCGCGCAGGTCAACGTGGTCGCGCTGCAGCGCGAGGCAGCCGGCGCATGACGCCGGGCGGCCCGATGTCCCGATACGTGGGAATGGTCATCGCGTACAGGTAGTATGTGCGGTTCCGAAACGCACGCGACCGGTTCTGCCGGTCACGGGTCCGGCCACACGAGGGATCGACATGAACAAGCTGGTAGCTGCGATTGCGTTCGCGGCGGACAAGCATCGCAATCAGCGGCGCAAGGACGACGAGGCGTCGCCATACATCAATCATCCGATTGCGCTGGCCGCGGTGCTGGCCAACGAAGCCGGCATCGAGGACGAGCGCGTGATCGTCGCCGCGGTGTTGCACGACACGATCGAGGACACGGAGGCCACCGAGCAGGAACTGCTGCGGCTGTTCGGCAAGGACGTCGCGGACATCGTGATGGAAGTCACCGACGACAAGTCGTTGCCGAAGGACGAGCGCAAGCGCCTGCAGGTCGAGCATGCGGCGACGATCAGCCGCCGCGCGAAGCTCGTGAAGCTCGCGGACAAGATCTGCAACCTGCGCGACATCGCCCGGCATCCGCCCGCGGACTGGCCGCTCGAGCGCAAACAGGCGTACTTCGACTGGGCGAAGTCGGTCGTCGACCGGATGCGCGGCGTACATCCGGGTCTGGAAGGGATCTTCGACGCCGCGTACGACGCGCGGCCGGCCGACTGACGCGCGGCCATGCGGGCGGCCCGATCCCGATCCGTCGCGCGGTCACTGCCTGCGGTGGCGGGCGTCGACGTGGCGGCGACAGGAAGCAGTGCGACCTCGTGATCCTGCGCGGCTCGACGATCGTCCGGCGCGAGGCGCGGATCGCGCCCGAAGCGCTGCCTTCGCTGTGTATCGAGCATGACGTGGTGGCGGTCGGCGTCGACGCGCCGAGCCTGTGGTGGACCGGAAGCGGGCGCCGGGCGGCCGAGCAGGCGCTCGCGCGTGAACGGATCTCATGTTTCCCGACGCCGTCGCGCGAGCAGGCCGTGGCCAGCACGTCGGGCTTTTTCGACTGGATGTTCATGGGGGAGCGCGTCTACCGCGCGCTGGCCGGCGCCTATCCGCTGCTGACCGACGCACGGTATGCCGGCGGGCGCGTGAGCTTCGAGACTTATCCGTACGCGATTACCTGTGCGATGCTCGGCAAGGCGATTGCGTCGGCGAAGCAGAAACGCAACCAGCGGCGGCAATTGCTCGCGCAACTCGGAATCGATGTTTCGACGCTGCGATCGGTCGACGCGCGGGACGCCACGCTGTGCGCATTGACCGCGCAATACGTGATCGACGGCAGCGCACACGCGTATGGCGATGCGGAGGGCGGGTATATCCGTGTACCGGTCGTCGGCGAGACTATCGTTCTCGATACGCTCCAGTCACGGGCCGCGGCTCGCTGATACCGGTGAACCCGTGGCAGCGGGGTGAGCTTTTTCGGGAGGCGCATCGGACTGCCGACGTCACGGTGTCGAGCAGGGACGGCCGTTCGGCATGTGCGCAGCAGGTGGCGTGCGCATCGACATAGGCAGTCGACGCACCGTATGCCTCACGGCCGTGATGCTCAGTCTTCGAGAATGGACTTCGGTACGCTGGAGAGATCGCAGGCATCTGCCTGCTCGAAGTAGCCTTGCGCATCGTCGATCATCACGACCGCGACGTCGATCAGTTCGTCGAGCCGCTGCAGCAGCGATTCGCGCCACTCGATGTCCTCGTCGCGCTCGGGCGTCTTGTCGAGCTGCTCGATGATCGAGTCGGCGGTCTGCAGGAACGGGATCGCCTGTTGATAGTTTTCGATCGAGACCATCGCTGCGTTGCGCGCGCCGACGAGCCGTTCACGATGCTCGTCCGCTAGTTCGGACTCGCCGCTGATGCGCGGCAGTACATCCGAGATGCGTTGCAGGAGCGGCGGGACCTGTTCTTCGAGCATGACGGCGCGCTCGCGCAGCGCGGCGTATTCATCGCGGAGATCGGCGTCGCCGGATTGTGTGGTGCTGTCCATCGTCGGTGTGAGTGCGTTGTTCGATCGCGGCATGATACTCGACGGCGTGCGCCCCCTCGTTTGTTCCGCAGCAGGATGACGAGAGCGCGACGCCAATACGGAGCGCGGTGGACCAGAGGATGTCGTCGACCGTCTATATATAGGAGGAAAGAAGGCGGCGCTCCTGATCCGCCGTGGACTTCTCGCGCTGCAGTATGTATTGAGCGTGACACCCCAAGCCCCGTGCGCGGCAGCGCACGGGGCTTTTTCAAAATATTTTCACAAAGGGGTTGCGGAGAGCGGGGCGGGTGCTTAGAATCACGCCTCTTTCGCGCTAACGGAAACGCGGCGCGGGGGAAGAAGGGAAGCGGTGCTGTCGGGCGGGTCGTAGCGGCCTCGGCGGTGCAGGAAGTTGAACCCCAGCCGTCGCAACGAAGCAGTTAAAAAGTTGTTGACGAACTGAAAAAGACGGTTCATAATCTCGCTTCTCTGCTGCTGAAAACGCAGCGCTGCTGAGAAAGCCTCCGGGTCCTCGCAGACATGCTCTTTAAAAATTAACAGCCGATAAGTGTGGGCGCTTGATGGCCGCGAGCTGATCCTCGGATCAGATAGCGAAAGTATCAAGAGTCTCACACTAAAGTAAGTCAGGTTTATGAAGTGATTCATATTCCTGTCAGCTTTGGGTGA